>SYKU01000461.1 GCA_005808865.1 Acidobacteriota bacterium | reverse complement strand
TCCGTCTCGAGTCGAATCAGGGTAAGCAGGTTCCCGCGTCCACGAATCTTGGTGGGGAGGGCGCGCGTATGCTTCGACCCGGCCGTTCCATCGCTCTCTGCGATGTCGACGCGGGCAGGCTTGATCAAGCCGCCTCGCTCGTGGGCGGCCAACCGAAACTATACAAAGATTTTCGACGGTTGCTCGAAGACAAGGATGTCGACGCGGTCTACATCGCTTCTCCCGACCACTGGCATGCGCTCCAGACGATCATGTCGTGTCAGGCAGGTAAAGACGTTTACGTTGAGAAGCCGGCCTGCAACACCATCGAAGAGGGCAGGGCGATGGTCACGGCCACGGAGCGTTACGGACGCGTCGTTCAGGTCGGGTCGCAGGGCCGGTCGCAGCCGGCCGCGTGGCAGGCAAACAACTACATCAAGGCGGGGCGCCTCGGAACCGTGCGAAAAGTGCTGTGCTGGCATTATGCCAGTCCGGATGGCGATTGGACTCCCGATTCCGCGCCACCCCCGGGCCTCGATTACGAGATGTGGGTCGGTCCGGCACGCCCGCTTCCCTACAACGTGAAGCACACGCACGGCGCTTTCCGCTGGCTCATCGACTTCGGCGGCGGTCAGATCCGCGACCGGGGAGCGCACGTCATGAGTATCGCCAACTGGATCATGAACGCAGACAACACCGGCCCAGTAAGCGTAAAGGCAACCGGCGAACCTCCCCACGACGGCATGTACAATTCCGCCGTGACGATGGAAGTCACCTACGAATTCAAGAATCCCGATTGGACGCTCGTGTGGGCGCAACCCGGCGTGCCTTCCTCTACTCTCGATGCACGCTACGGCGCGGTGTATTGGGGCGATACCGGCAATATCTCCGTGACTCTGGGGGATGGCGCTGGCACGAGCACAGACCAGAAGGCTCGCGACTTCGCCGCTCAGTGCGACTGCGGCAAGGCGTTCCGCAGCCCGGGCCACAGCGAGAATTTCGAGGACTGCATCCGCACGCGCGAAAAGCCTATCATGCACATTGAAGCCGCTCATCGCGTGGCTTCGTTGTGCGTCATCGGAAACATCGGGTTCCAGTTGCAGCGGCCGCTTGCATGGGACGCCGTCAATGAACGCTTCCGAGACGACGAGGCGAACCGCCTGCTCAGCCGCCCTGGCCGCGCGGCTTGGAATCTGTAAGGAGCCACTTTATGGATATGCAGAAATTTCTTACCGGCATTGAGAGTGCAAATGCGGACGAGCGCTTTGCGGCGTGGCGTGCAGCCGGCGAAGTCTCGCCCTCCGCTATCCCCCAACTGGGGAAATTGGCCGCTTCCGACAAACCAGGCATTGCAAAAGCGGCACTGGAAGCGCTCACGACCATGACGCACTCAGTGGGCAAAGACACGAAATCCGTCAATCGGATTGAGGTGGTCAGGGGACTGCTCGGACTCAGCTCGCCCGCTTATGCGCTTCCCGTCCGCACCCATGCTTTCCGATTGCTCTCGAACATCGCCGTCGAAAACTCGGTGCCGGCGATTGCCAAGGAAATACAGAATGCCGATCTGCGGGAAGAGGTCGTGTACTGTCTGGAGCGGATTCCCGGCGACGCCGCGACGCAGGCCTTGATCAGCGCTTACATTGGCGCGAGCGACGGATTCAAGCCGCGCATTCTCGCGGCGCTGGGCCATCGGCGTGCATTATCCGCCGTGACGCTGTGCAATGAGGCAATGAGATCGGCGAACAAGGAGATTGCGATCGCGGGCGCTAAGGCTATCGCGCGCATAGGCCCCGCGACGGGCGCGGCGCCCGCCTTTCCCTCCGAGGCCGGACTCTCGGAATGGCAGAAAACGGAGCGCGTCGACAGCATGCTCCGTTATGCGGACGAGCAGGCCAAAGCGGGCAACGTGGGTGCGGCGTTGAACCTCTACCGCTCGGCCCTCGACTTGCCGCAGGAACATTTTCAGTGCGCAGCCATCATCGGAATCGGCAAGATCCCGACGCCGGATGCCGCCGCGCTCATTATGTCCAGGCTGAAGAGTCCGATTCGCAACGTGCGAATTACGGCACGGAATACATGGAAGAATATCGCAACGGCATGAACCCGATGACCCGCCGTTCGGCCGTTCTAACGCTTACTGTTCCGGCTTTCTCAACCTCGTCCGCGGCGGCGGATCTCTGGAACGTCTACCAGGGCGCGCGCGGCCCAGGGAAGGGAAGACGGGTCGTCCTCATCTCCGGCGACGAAGAGTACCGTTCCGAAGAGGCGCTTCCGCAACTTGCGCAGATCCTTGCGACGCATCACGGATTTCAGGGCACGGTCCTGTTCGCCATCAATCCCGCCAACGGCGCCATCGACCCTAACGTGCGGGACAATATTCCCGGCCTGGACGCTTTGCGAACGGCAGACTTGATGATCATCGCCACGCGGTATCGTGAACTACCGGACGAGCAGATGCAGTTCATCGACGAATACGTGCACTCCGGGCGACCCATCATCGGTCTGCGCACGGCCACGCACGCTTTTCATTACAGCGACGGATCGAGGAGCAAGTTCAGGCACTATCATGATCAGGACAAGTCCTCGTGGCCGGGCGGTTTCGGAAAGCAGGTGCTCGGCGAAACGTGGATCTCGCACCACGGCCATCACGCCGTTCAAAGTACCCGCGGCATCGCCGCTCCAGGGGCAGCCCAACACCCGGTCATGAGGGGTGTCGCGGATATTTGGGGACCGACCGACGTCTATACCGCAACTCTACCGCTGCCCCAAGGGTGCCGGACGCTGTTGCTCGGCCAGGTGCTCGAAGGTATGAGCCCAACAGACAAGCCGATATCCGGCGACTATGTCACGGACCGTAAGGGTCAGAAGATCGTGAAACGCCCGAACGATCCGATGATGCCGGTAGCGTGGACGCGCACTTTCACGGGGCGTTCAGGAAAGGCGGCGCGGATCTTCACCACAACCATGGGCGCGGCGGTCGATCTGCAAAACGAAGGCCTTCGCCGCCTGCTCGTGAACGCGGTGTATTGGGCGCTCGGGATGGAGAAGCGAATACCTCCTCGGTCCAATGTCGAAGTGGTGGGTGCCTATTCGCCCACGTTTTTTGGTTTTGGAAAGCACCGGCCGGGTCTCAAGCCCGACGCAAGCCGAACCGGGGCGTGAAAAGCCTGTCCCTGGAATTCTCCATTACTGAGACAGTCAAGAACCCCTCATTAGCCTGAATTCCGAAGTTGGGTCCAGGCGAGCGGCCATCATGCCTGCATCAACATGATGCATGGTGGAGATCAGACTTCGCCGAAAGTGAGTCTAAAGATCTGCCTAACCCGTGGTCTTGGCACGAAGTTCGTGTCTCCCGGAATGTGGCGGCCGGACACCCAGAGCTAGAAAATGATCTTCGCCGCGAGTTGCAGAATGCGGGGATCCGTGTTGCCGGTTCTCACCAGGAAGTTCGAAACCGGAGTGAACACGCGGGTCGCGGCGGTGTAATTGTACTGCCCGCGATTAAAATTGTTAAAGTTCGCGCGGTTGGTGAGGTTAAAGGCTTCGAAGATTCCGCGGAACTTCAGGCGCTCCTTCCAAATCGGAATATCGCGGGAAATTCGAAGATCAACGGAGGCAAAGCCAGGCCCATCGATCGTGTTTCGGCCGACAAACGGCGGGCGGTCCATGGCTGTCTGCCCGTTGTTGTTCGGATCGCCGCCGACGGTGGCGTTGAAGTGTCGACCGGACTGGACCGTCGCGATAGTCGAAACCTGAAAGTCGCGAAGCAACCCCTTCAAAACGGGGTTCGAGAGCGACTTCGCGTAGGTGAGGTCCCAGACGCCGGACAACACAAAGCGATGCCGGACATCGGCGTCGCCGATTGCGCGGTCGAGGTTCGGTAGCAGCGAGTTCTGCGTGGCCTTTGAATCGTCGACCCCGACGACGACAAGCGTCTGGTCGGGCGCGCTATCGATTACCTTCGAAAATGTGTAGGAACTCATGACCTGGAAGTCGTTCGAAAAGCGCTTGGTCAACTGAATGAAGCCGCCGTGATAGATGGAATCGGCCCCGCTTTCATTGACGCTGATTCGCCCGAAAGCCGGGTTCGGACGGCCGGCGGGATGCCGGAAAAACGTGACCGCCGTTCCGTCGGAAAAAGAACCCAAAGTGGCTTCCGCCGGGAATAAGTTGACGTCGCGGGTGCGGCTGAGGTGGACACCGCGCACTCCGAGGTAACCGAGCGTCAGGGAGTAGTCCTTGCCGAGTTGCCTCTCGATGTTCAAGTTCCACTGATGGGTCTGGGGCTGAACGTAGTCGGGTGCACATACGAAAATGGTCGGGGTGATTCCGCTGGTGGGCGCGGCCGGAAGGATGGCGGGATAGGTGGGCACGTTCGCGGTCAGAATGAAAGTTCGAACCTGGATGCCGTTATTCGAGTGCGCCGTGCCAGTCATGATCGCTGGTGTACGCCCATAGAAAGTGCCGAATCCCCCGCGGAACACCATCTTGTCCCCCATCATCTTGTACGCGAAGCCAAAACGGCCGGCGAGGTTGTTCTTGTCCTTGTTCATTTTCCCCGTGTCCAGCCCGGCCGCAAGCAACGCCGCGTTCGGATTGGTGACCTTCGGACTCGCCGAATCCATGTAGTCGTAGCGGACTCCGTAGTTCAGGGTCAGACGCTCGTTGACGCGCCATGCGTCCTGGGCGTAAAAGGCGTATTCGTTGATGTTCGGCTCGGTCAGTGGTCCGGAGGTGCCGGCCCCTGCGAAAGCCTGTGTGAAATTGAACGGGCGGCGCGCCGCGAAATCGGCGTAGCTGTTAAATGAATACGATCCGCTGAAATTGCCGGGAAAGAAATTGGCGATGCGCTCGAAATTAAGGTCCGCCCCCACCTTATAGGAGTGGCTGCCGCGCGCGTAGGACACGGTGTGGACCGTCTGGAAGCGCTTCGAGTTGGTGTAGCGCGGGCTGAAATTGTTGCGTCCGAACTGGAGAACCGTCGTGTTGTTCTGGCGCAGAATTACTTCGGGAGCGGTTGAGTTGGCCTCGCCCGGCTCGTCGTCCTGCAGGAAGACCGCGCGCGCGTCGTAAACAATGGCGCTGCCGATAACCCTGGTGTACGCACCGGTTACGTTGTTCGTGCTGACCTTGCTGTTTCCGGTGTGCTCCGCGGCGCTGTTCGAACCGCCGTTTTCGAAATTCTTGCCCGTGAAGCGGTTCACGTTGTATCGGACTGTCAGGCGCTGATTGCTGTCGATGTTCCAATCCATCTTGCCGAGAAACACATTGTTTTCGAGGTTCGTGGTGTATGAGGTAAGGTATCTCTGGACTTCCTGAAAGGCCTGTTGCGAGAGCGCGTCGTTCGGTGGCCCGATGGTCAGAAATACCGGATTGGGATTCTTGTTGCGCTGGCCGTCGAAATCGAAGAAGAAGAAGAGCTTGTCCTTCCTGACTGGTCCGCCCACGTTGCCGCCGAACTGGTTGAAGTGATACGGAGGCTTCCGGATCGAACGCGAATTATTGATGAATGTGTTGGCGTTCATGGCTCGATCGCGGTAAAACTCGAAGGCCGCGCCGTGAATTTCGTTCGTGCCGGATTTTGTGATCACGTTCACGACGCCCCCGCCTGCGCGGCCGATCTCCGCGCCGTAACCGTTGGTGGTGACCTGAAATTCCTGAACCGAGTCCTGGCTGAAGGCATAGGGATTCCGCACGCCGGCGCGGCCGGAAGCCTGTCCGAAGAAAATATTGTTGCTGTCCGTTCCATCAACCAGCAGGCTGTTCGAAGTGCCGCGCTGACCGCCGAAGGACAGGTCTCCGCCGCGGGGGTCGCGCGCCACGCCGGGGGTGAGAAGTGCGAAGTCGAGGAAGTTGCGTCCATTCACGGGAAGATCGGCGACGGCCCTTTCATTCACAACGCTGCTGGTTTGCGATCGTGTGGCCTCGACGACCGGAACTGCGGCGGTGACGTTTACGGTTTCCTGCGCTGTGCCGATCTGAAGTTGCACGTCGAGAGTGGCGACGGCTCCGACGCTCAACTGGGCGTCTGTCCTTTGCGCAGGCTTGAAGCCCGCGAGTTCGACCGAGAGATCGTAGCGCCCCGCAGGCAGCCGGACCAGGCTGTAGAGTCCCGCCTCGGTGGTAGCGGTGGTGCGAGTGTAGCCGGTCGATTTATTTGCTGCCGTAACTTTGGCGTTCGCGACCGGCGCGCCGCTCGGGTCCGTTACGGTACCGTTGAGCGTGGCTCCGCCGGCTTCAGACTGGGCGAATGCGACTGTAAGAGTGAGGGCGGAAAGGATCAGAAGCGAGATGGATTTCAGCATGCTTCCATTTTACAGCCGTCTGCTGCGGGTTATCGCCGGGGTGGTGCGAAGAGGTGGTGGCAACCCGAAGCGGCTGCGACGGAAAGGACCCGAACGCGGGAGCTGAATTCGTGTGCCGGCGAATCTTCCGGCCCACTTCCGGTGTCCGCCGCCGGAGTGAACTTCACCAACATCGCCAAGGCCAGGGCTACCGATGTCTTCGGTAACCCTGGGGTCCCCGCAGCACGACTCAAAAGCTCCGCAGCACAAACGGAACGGACGTGCATAAGCCAAGTCAGGGTCTCCAAGGCCATCGGTGCACCTCGCGCTGACCGCGGCTTTGCGCACTGGTCCGGCGGATTCCGGCCCCACGATCAGACAGCCTTGCCCCAACTCGCCGAACCCCTGTCTTTCCGCTCCAGCCAATCCACCACCTCGGCCTCATTTCACTGCGGCGGAATTCCGAGTTGATTGCCCCACATTGACATTCGCCTCCGGTACAAATTAGGATAAATACTTAGCCGCTGTGCGAGTTGGGCGTAGTGTGCGCTCCAGCCGCCATCGCCGCAACTCGCAAATATCCGCACCGGAAAAGCTAACACATACGGGAACATGGCCGCTCCGGAGCCTAGTCGAACAATGCATTACGACCGCCTGAAAGTCTTCACTGGAAACGCGAACCCCGCGCTCGCAACCGAAGTTTGCGAGAACATCGGCATTGATATATCCAGCGCCATGGTGAAGGCCTTCTCAGACGGCGAAATCTACGTCCAGATTCAGGAGAATGTCCGCGGCGCGGATGTCTTTATCGTGCAGCCGACCTGCACACCGGTGGAGCGGCACCTCATGGAACTGTTGCTCATGATGGATGCGCTTAAGCGCGCGTCGGCGCAGCGCATAACCGCCGTGCTTCCCTATTACGGTTATGCGCGACAGGATCGAAAGGACCGGCCACGCATGCCGATTTCGGCGAAACTGGTTGCCCGTCTCCTCGAAACCGCCGGCGCGAACCGAATTCTCGCTCTTGACCTGCACGCGGCCCAGATCCAGGGCTTTTTCGATACGCCGGTGGATCACCTTTTCGCACTCCCCGTGATGATAGATTACTTCAAGCCGCTCGAAGTCCCGGATCTCACCGTGGTCTCGCCCGATGCGGGCGGCGTCGAGCGCGCACGCGCTTTCGCGAAGCGGTTAAACGCTCCGCTCGCGATCATCGATAAACGCCGCGAAGAGATCAATGTGGCGGAAGTCATGAACGTCATCGGACGGGTGAAGGATCGTAATTGCCTAATTGTGGACGATCTGATCGACACTGCTGGAACGCTGGTGAAGGCGGCGGAGGCGCTGCTTGAAAAGGGCGCGGCGAGCGTTAGCGCCTGCGCCACGCACGCCGTGCTCTCCGGGCCGGCGCTCGATCGCATTGAGCAATCGAGTCTGAAAGAAGTCGTGTTCACGAATTCCATTCCCATGTCGGAACCCGCCCGGGCTTCGAAGCGTGTGCGCGCGCTTTCTGTCGCACCGCTGCTTGCGAGCGCGATTCAGGCGATCCATGGGGAGACATCGGTTAGCGGTTTATTTATTTGAGTTGAATAGAGCAATCGCCGGTCCACGCAACCCACGTTAGCCCGCTGGCCGGGTGAACGGACTTGACGCCCGGCAAGGAGAAGACGAAATGAGAAAAGATATTACGGTGACCGCCGAGCCGCGCGCTTCCAGAGGCAAGAACGAGGCGCGGCGAACGCGCGTGCGCGGTCTGATTCCCGCGGTGCTGTACGGCGCGTTCAAAGACTCCGTGCCCGTGACGGTGAGCCCTAAGGAACTGGGGCGTATCCTCCACAGCAACACGGGTCACAACACGATTTTCAATCTCGACGTGTCCGGCATGGAGAACACGCCCGTCATGATTGTCGACTGGCAGTATGATCCCGTGAAGGACAATCTCCTGCACGCGGACCTGAAGCGGATCGACCTCACAAAGCGCATTCGCGTCGGTGTGCCCGTGGTTACGCAGGGCGAGGCGAAGGGCATCAAGCTTCAGGGTGGTCTGCTCGAGATCATCACGCGTGAAGTCGAGATCGAGTGCCTGCCGGACGATATTCCGGAGCATTTCGTGGTGGACGTGACGGAATTGATGATCGGACAGAGCAAGCGTGCGGCAGACATTGCGCTCTCGGGGTCAACCAAACTGATGAGCGCACCAGATTCGGTGATCGCTCATGTGGTTGCTCTCCGCGCAGAAGCGGCTGCCACTACCGACGCGGCTGAACCCGCCGCGGCAGCCGGAGCCGAACCCGAAGTAATCAAGAAGGGTAAGAAGGAAGAGGAACCGGCCCCGGACGCAAAAGCCAAGAAGAAGTAAGGCGGTATGTATTTGGTGGTGGGGCTTGGTAACCCGGGTGAGGAGTATTGCCGCACGCCGCACAACCTGGGATTCATGGTTGTGGACCGGTTGGCGGAAAGAAATGGAATCCGGGTGGGCCGGAAGGATTCGAAAGCGCTCATGGGGCTGGGGGAGATTGCAGGAAAACCTGTGATGCTGGCAAAGCCCCAGACGTTCATGAACTTGAGCGGCCTGTCGGTGGGGCCGCTGATGGAAAAGCATGGGATCGGGGTTTCGGACCTGGTTGCCGTGTTCGACGAGTTGAATCTGCCCTGGGGGAGTTTGCGGGTCCGGCCGGGCGGCTCGGCAGGTGGGCATAACGGCGTCATTTCGCTGATCGGCTCGCTTGGTACCCAGGAGTTTTGCCGCGTCAGGCTGGGAGTTCATCCCGGAAGGCCGGTGAATGATGGTGCGCAGTACTTGCTGGCGCCCGTAAAGCGCTCGCTTGAGAAGGAAATGGATGAGATGGCCGGCCTTGCCGCCGAAGCGGTCGAATCCATAATTGCTGAAGGCGTCGAAAAGTCCATGACGAAATACAATCGTCGCGCCCAAGGCTCAAAAAACGAGGATGAATGAGGATTTACGAAGAGTTGTTTATCGTGAAACCCGACGCCACCGAAGAGGAGGTCGACGCTCTTATCGAACAGATGAAAGCGGTGATCACCACGGCTGGCGGTACGGTTGACAAAGTCGACAAGTGGGGAAAGCGGAAGCTGGCCTACCGGGTGGACAAGTACAAAGAGGGATATTATGTACTGTTCACGTTCACCACGGAGGGAGCCGCGGTTAAGGAGTTCGAACGGCGTCTGCGCGTGGCGGATTCCGTAATCAAGTTCTTGACAGTTCGCATCGATCTCACACTGAAGCGTCTCGACAAGCGTAAGAAACAGCGCGACAAGCGCGCCGCAAGGAAGGCAACGGCTGCACCGGCGGTCTCACCTGCGCTGCCATCGGTGGCGCAACAGATGTTGGGCGAGCCTGTGCCGGAGAAGGAGAGCTAACATGGCGGAATCCAAAGGAAGACCGGGAAGCGCGGGGCAGCGCCCCACCGGCGGCGATAAGGCCGTCGCCACTCAAAAGAAGCAGTATTTCCGGCGCAAGAAGGTGTGCCGTTTCTGCGTCGAAAAGATGGACGATATCAACTACAAAGACGTCAAGATGCTCAACGCATTCATCGCGGAGCGGGGCAAGATCGTCCCTCGGCGCATCTCCGGCGTGTGCAATCCGCATCAGCGAAGGCTGAGCGATGCAATCAAGAAGGCGCGGAACATCGCGCTGCTGCCGTTTGCGGCGCCGTTCTAGAGGAAAAGAAAATGGAAGTCATTCTCAAAGAAGATATCGCGAACTTAGGGCAGCGCGGCGACATGGTGAAAGTCGCCGCCGGATACGCCCGCAATTTCCTGCTGCCGAAACGGTTCGCCGTGGCGGCAACCGAATCTAACAGGAAGATCATCGAGCAGGAGCGTCAGGCCCACTTGCGCCGCGACGCCAGGCAACAAAACGAAGCCGAAGACCTGTCGAAGTTGCTCGGCGGGATAACGGTGACGATCTCCCAGAAAGCCGGCGAAAACGATCAGCTGTTCGGTTCCGTCACGGCCAAAGACATTGCGGACGCCCTCGAAGCAAAGAGCTTCACCATCGACCGGCGGAAGATCGAACTCGGCGAGCCGATCAAGATGCTGGGCGAGCACAAGGTGAGTGTGAAACTGCACCGCTCTGTGGCAACTGAAATCACGGTTGTCGTCACCAAAGAAGAGTAGTGGTGGCCACGCATGTTCGAACTTGAAGGGCAAACTGCCATAGTTACCGGAGCGGCCACGGGCATCGGCGAGGCCATAGCACGCCGTCTGGCGCGAGCCGGGGCTATCGTAGCCGTGGCTGATCTGGACCTGAAAGGCGCGTCGGAGGTAGCCGGATCAATCGGCGGCGCAGCTTTTGGCGTGAAACTCGACATCACGAGTTCAGGCTCGGCGAATCAGGCGGTGGCGGATGTGATCGCGCGCACGGGGCGGGTCGACATTCTGGTGAACAACGCTGGAATCGCCGGCAAGGCTGCGCCGCTCTGGGATCAGACCGATGATGACTGGCAGAAGGTGATCGCGGTCAATCTTACGGGCGTGTTC
>SYKU01000460.1 GCA_005808865.1 Acidobacteriota bacterium | reverse complement strand
CAAAACATTCATGACCAGGCCGCGCAACATCTCTGCGACGAACTCACCGCCACCGAGACGACGTTTCCAGGGACCGACCTCCGCCTCATCTACAAACTAGGCTCATCCTAATTTCCGCCGAGATCAGGAGGTCTGAGCCTCGGATCTCCTGATCCGTCACCCGCGCGTTCTTCTCATATTCCGAAGCAAGTTCCCGCTGCCTGGGGGTGCGCTCGGAATCAGGCAATCGCACCGCTTCCCGTGCTTCAGCCGGGAGGTGGCTCAACTTTGCGGTTCGCAGGGTGTCCTGGCACCGGAATTGCGCGCGGCGGATCTGTTCACCGATCTCCCGCAACTTCCATTCACGCACGCTGTCAGACAGGTCATAGAAAAGGGAATCCAATCGATTCGGCGCAACCTTGACCTTGGTGGCCGGAGCAAGGAGGGCGCGGACGCGATAGTAACTACCAAGGCGACGGCTAAGAAGTCCGCAAAAAAGGGCTTGACCAGTGACGGACAGTCAGGTCAATATAGACGCGGCATTAGCGAGTGTCAATAGACTGCAGAAAATCCAGAAATCCTGAAGCGTCAGACTAGCAAACAGGTCAGCTCCGGCGACGAAAAGCAGATCGCCAAAGCCACTGGCCTCGCATGGTTCAATAATCACCGCCCGGTTGTCGCCGCCGTGCTCGGCGACGATCAACTAGCGCATTTTCATATAAAGTAGAGCGACGAAGGATATCGGCGAAGTAGTCCGCGAATACCGCAACTTCATCCATCCGCAGAAAGAACTGTCGCATGGAATCGTTCTCGAAGCCGGCGATGCCCAGATGCTTTTGGAAGTCGCCAAGAGCATAACGGTCCAGCTTCTCAAGCCTTGAAGGCTTCAGATTGCCTCCCGACGCGGGATTCGAACCCGGGAATTACTGATGGATCGCGTTCAGCAGAAGCCGGAACGTCGCGTGAGTCTGTCCCCTGAACTGCGGGCGGAATCCGAAGAGCACGACTCGGCCCTTTCCGTGCCGGGCTTCAAGCATTGCAGCCTTGCCAAGCACCACTCGCTCCCCCGAAACCCATCCGCTCGCCAGCAGGTTCGAAGTCGCGAAGCGGACAACCGTGCGGACTTCACGGTCTCCCTGATTGTACGCGGCTCCGATATTCAGATCGAATGCGTGCCCGCCACTCGAAAAGGCGACGATATCCTTCGGCATCCCGGCTGCGAGCGGGTGAGCGGTGTCGACGTTCATGCGGAGAAGAGACCCGGGCGAGTAGAATTGCGCCGCCGCCGTTGAGCCTTCGGCGACAGCCGCTACGCGCGCCACGTTGCGAACGGGCAACGGGAAGAATTGAATCGGCAATTCGGTTGCGTTGTCGAGGGCAACCAGCGTGCCGCCATCCTGCACGAACTTCTGCAACCGCGCGAGCCCGGAGAGACTGATGCCTCCGGTGTATTGCGGCCGCTGCACGGCGACGGTTCTGATCCGATCCTCTCCGGCGCGCTGTCCTGATTCGGCGAACTCGCCATCGCGTGTGCCATGGAGGATCGAGGAAGCGGTCTGGGAGGCCAGAATCACGGTGTCGAAGCCCTGGAGTGTCTTGTCCCCGGAGAAGTCCGCATTGTGAAGCAGTGTGTGCGGAATGCGGTAGCGGTCGAGCAGCCACTGGGTCCAGCCTTTATCGATGTTGGCGTTGTAAGGTTCGTAGAGCGCAATCTTCGGCTGGCGTCCGCTCGCGCCCACGGAATACTGGGGCGTGGGCGGCTGTATCGGCGCTTCATTCCGAAGCCTGGCATCGAAGCCGGCCTCGAAGGGATCCTCCACACGCTCCACGCTAACGCCCATGCTCATCGGCAGCGTCCAGCCGGCGATATCGTATGGGCGCTTGGTTGGCCCTGTGGTCCCGGACTTCAGTTCCGGATATTTCTGCGGTTCCATCAGGTCCATCAGATACGGCCGGAACGGCTGCGCGGCAGGCATTACGTAGGTCCCTTCCGGAAATGTCTTCCCGTTCGCCTGAAACTGCGCCTGAGCGCGCTTCACGATGACTCCCGCGAATTGCAATCGTTCAAGCATTTCGAGAGCCGCGGCGCTATCGAACTGATCGGGCGGAACCAGATACGCGTAAGGCTTGCCCTGTCCGCCCGCCGCGATAGACGCCTGCGCGAGTTGAAAGCTCTTGAGCAGGTAGTCGCCGCGGCGATCGGCCGCGAGTTGCAGGATGGCGAAATCCGCGGTGAGCATGTACTCGATGGCGTCGCGCGTTCCCCATTTCCCGCCCATCCATGGACGCTGGTAGAAGACGGATGGCTCCTTCGTGGGGATGCCGTTTGCGAACGACGGCGGAAATTCGGCGGGACTGTAGACGCGCGGCGTGCCGTAGCTGTTGAGCGCCGTCTCGGTGAGGATGCCGTGCATGTTGTGAAACGCCGGCACCGAGCGCAGGCCGCCGTTCCACCAGGCGTCGTACCCGTGATACGACAGGATTCCCGGCTTATTCTCGCGCGCGAAGCGTTCCTTGATAGCACTTCCGATAAGATTGATGCCTTCCATGACGGCAGCCGGAATATGCGGATTCAGCGGTTCGGCATAAGGGGGGACGAAGATTCGCGCGGGGAAGGCCGGGGCCTGATGCTGGTTGTAGACGATCTGCGGGAACCACTCCTGAAACAACAGCCGGGTCACGTTTCGGGTTTCCACGAGATTCAGCATGAACCAGTCGCGATTGTTGTCGTGCCCCGCGTATTTCTGATAGAGCCAGGGCAGAGGCGCCGATTCGTAGGGCGTGCCCACGTTCTCGCGGTACCAGTTGACAATCCAATCAAGGCCGTCGGGATTTATGACGGGCACCTGCATAAGGATCACGTTCCGCCGGATGGTTTCGAATGCGGGCGACTCGCCGGTCAGCATGCGGTAAGCGAGTTCGGGCGAGTGTTGAGCCGGCGCGACCTCGCTCGCGTGCAATCCGGAGTCGATCCAGACCACCGCTTTTCCTTCTTCGGAAAGGGCGGTGGCTTCGCCGGCTGACGCCTGTCCGAGCGCGAGACGGCGGCTGATGTCGCGATAGCGGTCGAGCTTCTTCAGGTTCTCCGGCGCGGAGATGAATGCCACGTAGGTTGGCTTTCCTAGTGAGCTCCTGCCGAACTCGATGAGCTTGATGCGTTCACTCGACCGGGCGAGTTTTTGGAAATAGCCGGAGATTTGAGCGTAGTCCGCGAGCTTGTAGTCGTCGCCGGGCGCGAAGCCGAGATGCTCCTTCGGAGTGGGAACGGCGCCGAAGACCGCGCAACTGAGGGCGGCCAAACCATATCTGGCGAATCGCATGAAGAATCGAACGATCATACAATAGTCAGGTGGGCATTAGCTGGGTGGCGACATGAAGTTTCGTGTGGGTCTGGTTCAGATGTCGTGTTCCGCGGATCCAAATGAAAACATGGCCCGCGCCGAGACGCGCGTGCGTGAGGCGGCGGCGCGCGGCGCGCAGATCGTCTGCCTGCCGGAGCTTTTCCGTTCGCAGTATTTTTGCCGCGAAGAAGACGCCGCGCTATTCGACCTCGCCGAGCCTGTTCCAGGTCCGTCCACGGAACTGTTTGGCCGTATCGCGCGCGAACTCGGCGTGGTGATCATCGCCTCGGTGTTCGAGCGCCGGGCAGCCGGGCTCTATCACAACACGGCAGCGGTAATCGACGCGGATGGCGAACTGCTCGGCATCTACCGGAAGATGCACATCCCGGACTATCCGCTCTATTTCGAGAAATTCTACTTCCCGCCGGGTGACCTGGGGTTCCGGAACTTCTATACGCGTTTCGGCCGTATCGGCATTCTTGTGTGCTGGGACCAGT
>SYKU01000459.1 GCA_005808865.1 Acidobacteriota bacterium | reverse complement strand
CGCACTTCGATTCTACCTGCTCAAGGACCCTGAGTCAACATCCGGGCTAAACCAACACAGGATTGACCTGAAGGGGAGGTTTACGGCGTGCTGGCGTGTGATCGTAAAATATGCGGAATGCCTGGAAGTTGGGCTTGGGGCAAATCCAGGCGTTGATAGAGGCGACCCAGGAAGTCCGCTTCGCCAGGGAAGGACGGGCGGAGGTGTACGAGTGGATCAGCCGGACGCTCGAGCAGCAGCAGTGCCGTGAGCGGCGCAAGCGGAGGCGTGGTGGTACGGCGGCACGTGGGGAAAATGACGGGGCTGAGCCCGACGCAGGTGACGCGGCCGGCGGGGCAGTACGTGGAGCACGGCGACGTAAAGGAAGCGGCCTACCAGCGGCGCCGTTTCGCGAGCCGCTACACACGGGACGACAGGATCGCGGGATCGTCATTTTCGCCGCTCAAAAGCTCTCTGTGATCGCTCCAACGGTCGTTCGCGGGCCTGGAGAACCGTTCCTAAGCCGATTTTCCAAACGGCAGCCGAACCGGTGCGATTTTTCCCGGCCCGGATACGATAGCCGCGCGGCCTAAAAAGGGCTACTTAAACCACGGGCTGCTAGTCTAGCCGGCTACTTCCATGTCTCGATGCGGATGCATGCCGAACCCAGGGCCAGGCGCCAACACGTCTTCGTTTATCATCCGCAACGAACCAAATGCACATGGGCCGGATCGTGATAATCGGCGAAAAAAAAGCGTATGATAGCTGTCGAGCCAGCCGTTGTTGTGTTGGCCGCGCTCGACGGACTTGCGAATCGTGTCATGCCGGCGCTGTAGAATATTCAGTATGACGGCTGCGGCAGATCTCCGGATGCATCCCGGCTTACGGCTCAAGTGCCGGGCCGTACTCACGGCGATCCTTTCGGCGGCGCTCTCCGTTTCCATCGCCGCCGAGACCAAACCGGACGCGAAGTCGATCGAACTTTTCGAAAAGCAGGTTCGCCCCCTGCTCGTTGGGAAATGCCTGGCGTGCCACGGCCCGGCGCAGCAGTTATCGTCATTGCGTCTGGATTCGAGGGATGCGATCCTGAAGGGCGGAAATCGCGGCCCGGCGATTGTACCCGGCGCCGCGAACCTGAGTCTCCTCGCGAAAGCTCTCCGGCACGATGGCCTTAAGATGCCCATGGGCGGCAGGCTCGCCGAACCGGAAATCGCCGCCGTAGAAAAGTGGATCAATCTGGGCGCCCCGTGGCCCGCGGGCAGCGTGGCTTCCGGCCCGCCCTCGGGCGGCCTTTACGACCGCATTAAGCGAGAGCACTGGGCGTACCAGAAAGTACGCGACACTGAGTTGCCGGGAGCGCCGGACGCAGAGCACGCCGTCGATCGCTTCCTTTTCGCCGCGCTGCGCGATGCCGGTCTGAAGCCTTCCGAACCGGCAGGCAAAGAAACGCTTGCACGCAGACTGAGCCTGACGCTCACCGGCCTGCCGCCCACACCGCTCGAAGTCGATCTGTTCGTCAGGGACAATTCTCCGGACGCATATCCAAAGCTTGTCGACCGCCTTCTTGCCTCGCCGCATTTCGGAGAGCATTGGGCGCGTCACTGGATGGACGTGATGCGGTTCGCGGAGACGTTCGGCAACGATTGGAACTACGAAATCAAAGGCGCGTGGCTCTACCGGGATTACCTCATCCGCGCGTTCAACCGGGACATCCCCTACGACCAACTCGTCCGCGAGCATCTCGCCGGCGATCTGCTCGAAAAGCCGCGTATCGACGCCGCCGAAGGCGTTAACGAGTCAATGATCGGAACCTCGTTCCTGCGGTTGGGCGAGCTCGGGCACGACGATTGCATCCGTTTCCGCCAGATCCGGACCGATGTCGTCGATAACCAGATCGATACCCTCACGAAGGCCTTTCAGGGGCTCACCGTGGCTTGCGCGCGATGTCACGATCACAAGCTCGATCCCATCCCCACCGCCGACTACTACGCGCTTTACGGGGCGCTGACCAGTTCGCGAATGGTGATGCGCAGCGCGGGAACTCCGGATGTCAATGCCGCAGCCAAACAACGTTTGCGTGAGTTGAAACCGCTCATCCGCGCCGAATTGGCGACGCAATGGAGCGGCGGCGCGAATCAGATTCCCCGATACCTGATGGCGGCTCATCGCGCGTGGAAGGGCCTGCCGCCGAGGCCGGAAGACCTGGCTGATCTTTCGATCGAAAGGGTTCAGGCGTGGTTGACCCTGATCGAGAGACAGAAGGCCGGCATGGAAGATCCGATGTACGCCTGGATCCAATCGGCGGGGCAAGGGTCTTCCGAATGGTCCAGTCTGAAGGCGCGCTACGCGGAGGAAGCAAATAGCCGCGCGGCCTTCAACCGCGAGCATTTCCGGCCTTTCGGGGATCTCGCGAAGGATGGCTTTGGCGGGTGGCACGCGGATGGCAACGCGCTCACCGACGGCCCATCTCCAGGCGGTGATTTCGCCGTGGCGAACAGCGGCCCTGGAGCGATTACGGGAGTCTTTCCCGCGGGCATTTATACGCACGCGTTGTCGGAACGGCTCGATGCCGCCGTACGTTCTCCGCTCGTCCCCAAGGATAAGAAGTTCATAAGCCTTCAAGTGATGGGCGGCAAGATGGGCGCATGGCGAACTGTCCTCGACAACTGCATGCTCAGCGAGGATTACCAGTTGATCGAGCACGACTCCCTGCGCTGGCTCAAGATCCCGAACCGCGAGGACCAGCCTGAGTTGCCGTTCTATCTGGAACTGGTGACCAAAGCGGTGAATCCGAGAATTCCCGACCGCCCGGGCCGCCTGAAGGTGACCGAAGAGCAGATCGCGTCGCCCTACTCCTACTTCGGAATCACGCGGGCCGTGCTGCACGATGTGGATGAATCGCCAAGAGACGAACTCACATGGCTGACCCGGACCTTCGACGGCGATGCGCCTGCCGGTCCGGACGCGCTTGCCGCCCGCTACGCTTCAATCGCGAAGCACGCCATTGACCGCTGGGCGCGCGAAGAAGCGAGTGACGACGATATGCGCTGGATCGGATGGCTTTTCGAGAACCGGCTTTTGGCGAATCAGACGCTGGCAAAAGATAACAGACGCGATTCCCGGCTTTACTCGCTGATCGAAGAATACCGCGCCGCCGAAGCGCGTATCCGCGATCCGAAGGCGTTTCATGGCATGGCCGACCTCGACCCGGGCTACGATTTCCCCGTGCTCCCCGCCGGCGATGCCACGCATCCTGGAAAGACCGTGCCGCGTGGTTTTCTTCAGTTGATCACGGGAAGCGGCAACGGACTGAAAGCCTTTGGCAGCGGCCGGCGCGAGATCGCGGATCTGATCGCAAGTCCGGCGAATCCGCTCACCGCCCGCGTGATGGCGAACCGCATCTGGCAGCATGTTTTTGGACGCGGCATCGTCACGACCGCGGATAACTTCGGGGTTTATGGAGAGCGTCCATCGCACCAAGCGTTACTCGATCATCTGGCGGCGCGGTTCGTTCGCGAAGGATGGTCCATCAAGAAGCAGATTCGTTATCTGGTTTTGTCGCGGGCCTATCAGCAGTCCGGCAAGGCTTCACCGGAATCGATCGCGATCGATCCGCGAAACCGATTGCTCTCGCATTATCCAATTCACCGCCTCGGAGGCGAATCCATCCGCGACGCGATTCTTTCCGTCTCAGGACGTCTTGACCGCGCAATGTACGGTCCGAGCATTCAACCCTACCGCGAAGAGCCGAAGGATTATCGTAAGCTTCACCAGGGCCCCCTCGATGGCAACGGACGCAGAAGCATCTACCTGAAAGTAACGCGACACGAGGGTTCGCGTTTCCTCGAAACCTTCGATTTTCCGAACCCGACCGTGGCGCGCGGCAATCGCGATACGACCAACGTGCCTCCGCAGGCGCTGGCACTTCTGAACGATGCTTTTGTCCTCGATCAGGCCGGCGTGTGGGCGGCCCGCCTGATCGCGCGGCAGGCGCCAACGGTGGAAGCGCGGATCGATTCCATGTTCCGCGAGGCTCTCGGCCGGTGGCCCGATGGCGCCGAGCGATCCCGGTTCTCAGGCTTGGCCAAGGAATTGAGCAGCCTTCACAAGACGCCGCCGGAGAAGATGCTGGATAGCCGCGAAGTGTGGAAAGATATGGCCCATGCGATTTTCAATTTGAAGGAGTTTATCTACCAAAGATGACTGGATGCTCTGGCTGCGTTCCAACGCCGTTCTCGCGCCGTGAAGCGCTGAAGTCCGCTTCTAATGGTTTCGGTCTGATGGCGCTTTCCGCACTGATGGCGGACAGAGCCTACGCTGACCTCACGGCAGGCAAGCCTCACTTCACTCCGAAGGTGAAGAATGTCATTTTCTGCTTCATGCCCGGCGGCGTCTCGCATGTCGACACTTTCGACCCGAAGCCGAAGCTCACCGAACTAGCTGGAAAACCCTTCGACGGCTTCTATCAGGTGGGCGCGAAGAAGGAAACCAATCGCAAATGGGTGGGGAGTCCGTGGCAGTTCAGGCAGCACGGAAAATCCGGTATCTGGGTGAGCGAACTGTTTCCGCATATTGCCACCTGCGTCGACGAGATTTCGGTTATCCGGTCAATGGTGTCCGGTTTCCCGCTGCATCCGCGGGCGAACCTGCTGATGCACACCGGGCGCAATACCGGCGGTTACCCCAGCCTCGGTTCGTGGGTCAACTACGCGCTAGGCAGCGAGAACAGGAATCTGCCCGGGTATGTTCTACTGCATGCGGGAGCCGTGCCGCCGGGAGGCCTCGAGAATTTCTCGAACGGATTCCTGCCGGGTACGTTTCAGGCCACGGGCATGCAGGCGGACGGCAAACCGGTGGTCAACATCGAGCCCGGGGATAAGGACCCGAAGATTCAGCGCGCGAAACTCGATGTACTGCTCCAGCAGGACCGGCAGTTCCTTGAGTCGATCCGGAATGACGATGCGGTGGAATCCGCGATTCAAAACTACGAGATGGCCTACAAGATGCAATCCGTGGTGCCGGACGTTCTAAATCTGGACAAGGAGAGCGAGGCCACGCGGCGCCTTTACGGACTGGACGCCGCGGACAGGAACAAGCGGCTTTACGGTACGCAGTGCCTTCGCGCGCGCCGGCTGATCGAATCCGGGGTTCGCTTCGTCGAAATCACCTGCCCTGAGGTTCATGGCGGAAACAACGGAACCTGGGATCAGCATTCGGAATTGAAGAAGGGCCACGAAGGCAACGCCCTCATTACCGATCAAGGCATCGCCGCGCTGCTCAAGGATCTGAAAGACCGAGGACTGCTAAAGGAAACCCTCGTTGTCTGGGCCACTGAGTTTGGCCGTACGCCGCACGCTCCGAAGCCGGACGGCCGCGACCATCACGAAACGGCCTTCACGGTGTGGATGGCGGGTGGAGGCGTCAAGAGCGGCTTCGTCTACGGAGCGACCGACGAGTTCGGTATGCGTTCGGTCGAAAACGTGACGGAGGTCTTCGACCTTCACGCGACAATACTCCAGCTTCTTGGTCTGGATCACAAGAAGCTGACGTATCGCTTCGGAGGCCGCGACGTGAGTCTCACCGACGTTCATGGGCGCGTGGTGCGTGACGTTCTCGTCTGAGGATTCCAGTGAGCAAGGCCCGCAACGATCCCCACAAAGCAAGGTTACGGCGCGAGCGCATCCGGCGAGGAAAACGTCAGGATGACCTGCCTCCGCCGGCAAGCCCGGCTCAGCCGCCATTCGATCCTCCCCAATTTGCCATGGAGCGATCGCTGAGGAGACTTGAGGTTCTGATGCAAGGCCGCGAGCAAGACAGCGTCGAGGATCTTGGCGCCTGGCTCAAGGAGTTGAACAGCCGGGACCGGGTTTCGGAAATCGCGGAGGCCTGGATGCAGGACGACCCGAAATGGCGCGCTCAGGAATTGGCCTACGACGCTCTGGAGGCTAACGGCCTCGAGGAAGCTCTTTATCTGGCCGGCGAAGCGCAAAAACTGGATCCGGAGTGCACGGACGCGCAGCGTCTGATGGTCGATCTGCTTCCCACTTCGCCGGAGAACCGCCTTCACCTGATGCGCGAAGTTGTAGCGACGGCGGAGCGAAATCTGGGAGAGAGTTTCGAGCAGGACGCGGGCCACTTTTGGCTGAAGGTATCGACCAGACCGTACATGCGGGCGGCGCAGCACCTGGGAGAATTGCTGGCCGGAGCAGGCCAATTTGACGAGGCAGCCGCGATTTTCGATCGAATGCTCGATCTCAACCCGAAAGACAACCAGGGCATGCGATTCCCGCTCCTCTGCATGTACCTCGCGACAGGCAACCCCGAAGGGGCCGTGAGTGTCTTGTCACGCTTCCCCGGCCAGGAAGGATTCATCGCCTTGTTTGCGTGGGGGCGCACCATGGAGCGTTTTCTCTCGGGAAACCTGGTGGAGGCCGAGGCTGCGCTGGAGCGGGCGCGAAGGGTTAACCCGTTCGTCGAAAAATACGTCCTTGGCGCCAAGCCGCCTGATCATGGGGTTGATTACTACCGGCCTGGCGACGAGTCCGAGGCGGAATTCTGTGGGTGGGAACTCAGGTCCGCCTTGATGAACCATCCGGATTTCCGGCAGTGGGTCCGGTCACACAGGCCGTGAACCGGCAGGCAGCAGTCAGGGGCGGGAGTGAAAATGGAAACCGCCTGAAAACTCCGGCTCGGTCGTGAGTTTCCGGTAAGCATGCGTGACTGCGGTTGAGCTTGGCTGATAGTTTGTGTCGAGGGCGGGAGGCACACGCAGCATGGCACAGGAATCGGCAAGTCATCGCGAGGATGTGGAGCAGTTGGGGCGGCGGTTTGCGG
>SYKU01000458.1 GCA_005808865.1 Acidobacteriota bacterium | reverse complement strand
GGCGAAGCGCGAACTCCGCCAAATTCCAGTTTTACCCCATGTTTATGGGGTCATCCAAATGGTTGGGCGCGCCTCAACCCTCACGGGCATGGCGATATGATGCATTGGTCAGGTTACATGATGGGCGGCATTCGCGTGGATGGAGACTCGCAGATGTCTACCGTGCCGGGACTCTTCGCAGCCGGCGAGGTGGCGGCGGGACTGCATGGCGCAAACCGGCTGGGCGGGAATTCACTCTCTGATTTGATTGTCTTCGGGCAGCGGGCCGGGTATTTCGCGGCGGAGTTCGCCAAGCACAATGACGCCATCGCGATCGACGTCGAACAGGTGCAGTCCGCGGCCGCGGTTTCGATGGCACCGTTCGAGAGGGGGCCGGCGGGTGAGAATCCGTATCAGATCCAGTACGATCTTCAGGATTCGATGCAGGATCTGGTTGGCATCGTACGTACCGAGGACGAAATGCAGCGGGCCCTGGGAGTGATCGACGGGCTGCGTACGCGGGCCGCGCGCGTCGGGATCTCAGGGAACCGGCAGTACAACAACGGCTGGCACACCGCGATGGACCTCGATAATATGCTAATCGTCTCGGAAGCGATAACACGGGCCGCCCTGCTTAGAAAAGAAAGCCGCGGCGCGCAGTTCCGCGAGGATTTTCCCGGCAAAGATCCGGAGTGGGGCAAGTATAATATCGTCGTGCTGCGCGGCGCCGGCGGCGAAATGCGCGTCGAGAAGCGCGAGATTCAGCCGATGCCCGCTGAGTTGAAAGGCGTGATCGAGGAGATGAAATAGATGGCCACGGAGGCGATGTTTCGCATCTGGCGCGGGGATGCAGGCGGTGGCGAGTTTCGCGACTACAAAACGCCAGTCGAAGAAGGTATGGTCGTGCTCGACGCCGTGCACCGCGTGCAGGCGCGGCTCGCTCCCGACATGGCCGTGCGTTGGAACTGCAAAGCCGGAAAGTGCGGATCGTGCTCGGCCGAGATCAACGGCATGCCCAGACTCATGTGCATGACAAGGCTGAGCGATCTGAACCTCGATATGCCGGTGGTCATCGAACCGATGCACGCGTTTCCGCCCATCCGGGACCTGGTGACCGATGTTTCGTGGAATTTCCGCGTCAAGAAGTCGATCAAGAAGTTCCGGCCGCGCGCGCCCGACGCGGAGGACGGCAGTTGGCGCATGCAGCAAGCGGACGTGGAACGGGTGCAGGAGTTCCGCAAGTGCATCGAATGCTTCCTGTGCCAGGACGTGTGTCACGTGCTTCGCGAGCACCATAAGCACGAAGAGTTCATCGGGCCGCGGTTCCTGGTTTACGCGGCCGCTCTCGAAATGCATCCGCTGGATATCGAAGACCGGGTGACGGACCTGAAGAACAAGCACAACATAGGGTATTGCAACATCACGACGTGCTGCCGCCAAGTGTGCCCTGAATTCATCACAATCACGGAGAACGCGATCATTCCACTCAAAGAGAGGGTAGTGGACCGCTTCTTCGATCCGCTGAAGCAGTTGCTGAATATTCTCTAGCGAGGGAGGAGTTGTGTACGCATTGAAACCAATCTCCGATGCGAGCGTGATGGGCGCTTTGGCCAAGGCAGAGCGTTACCGGCTGCTGAACGAGCCACATGAAGCTGAGAGCATCTGCCGCGACATCCTGGAAGTCGCGCCGGATAACCAGCAGGCGTTGATCAGCCTGATGCTTGCGTTGACGGACCAGATTCCTCACGACGGCAGCGCTTTTGCGAGCGCGATCGCGGCTGCGGCGCGCCTTGAGTCGGCATACGACCGGGCCTACTATGTGGGCATCGCGTGGGAGCGGAGGGCGAAGGCCTATTACGAGGGCGGGGGCCAGGGCCGACGGCAGCACGCGTACGAGTGGACGGCGCAGGCGCTCCGGCTGTTCGAGGAAGCCGAGGGGTTGCGGCCGGCGGGGAACGACGATGCGGTGCTGCGGTGGAATACGTGCGTGCGTTTCTTGCAGAGGCACAAAGAACTGGCGCCGTCCGAGGTGGAAGTGGCGGAGCCTATCTTGTCGGAGTGACGTCGGGGGGGCTCAAAGGGGGATGATCGACTCGCCTTTCCGCGTCGACTTAGCGCAGCACGCCGTCTACTAGTCCCGTTCCGCGCAAAAAACATCCAAAGCCGCGGTTATCACCGGGCCGCAATCAGTGCCAAGGCCTGAATTTCATTTCGGAAAGGGCTTTCCCAACTTGCGAAGGCGCCGCCACAGAACTTCGTCGCACGCGCGTGTGTAGAGAGGCGGATCGACGAAGCAGTGAGCCCGCCGTTGTTTTCCAGGAAATCCGCCATGTCGACAAATGTCCTTTTTTGACGCATCCGTTCGCCAGACCGCCCGGGTGCGCATTGATACCGGCCTGAGCGCTGAATCCATCATGAAATCTCCTTCCGGGCACTGACTTCACCGCGGCTGAAAACGGAATCAAGCGGAGTTGTGGATTGGGCCAAGGCGTCGTAGAGTAGATTACACGGGCCGCGTGCAGGCCGGTGGGAGAATTGTCCATGGTGCGTTTCGCGATCTTGATCCTGTTGCCGGCTTCGCCGGCGTTCACGGCGGCCGCTGCGACGTTTAACAAGAACGTACTTCCCATTATTCAGAAACAATGTCAGGAGTGTCATCGCCCTGGGGAAGTGGCGCCGATGTCGTTTCTGACCTACAAAGACACGCGTCCATGGGCCAAGGCGATCAAGACCGCCGTCCTCACGCACAAGATGCCGCCATGGTTTGCCGACCCGAAATACGGTCACTTCAAGAACGAGCGCGTGCTTACCGAGGCCGAGATTCAGACGATTGTAACCTGGGCGGATAACGGGGCTCCCGAGGGCGCGGCGGAAGACAAGCCCGCCGACGTGACCTTTGCGAGCGGGTGGAGCATCGGCAAGCCTGACATCGTAGTGGAGTCGCCGAAGGACATCCCGGTCGCGGCGACAGGCACTATGGACCAGTCCAATGTGCTGGTCAAGGTTAATTTTCCCCGCGACATTTGGGTAAAGGCAGCGGAAGTCCGGCCGGGCAACGCAAAGGTGGTGCATCACATGAAGGCCTGGGTGCGGCCTCCCGGGTCGGCGTGGTTAAAGGACGCGCCGGAGGGAGAGTCGGTGATGCCTTCGCGGGGGCAATTTACAGAAGCTCCCGGCGCCACGACCGTCACGGCCGCCGCTGAAGCGCCCGGCCGCCCGCGCCCGGCTCAGGAGATTTTAGCCAAGTACAATCCAGGCGTAAACGCGCAGGAGTTCACGCTGGGGGACGCCGCGAAGTTTATTGCGGCCGGATCAGACATCGTATTCGAATGCCACTATGTACCGTCCGGCAAGTTCGAAACAGACCGGCCGAGAGTCGGGATCGTTCTCGCCAGCGGGGCTCCCCGTCAGCGTTACATTACGAACACCGGCATCAACAATACGAAGTTTGCGATTCCACCGCACGCCGCCAACCACGAGGTGAAGGCTGAGACCACGCTCCAACACGACGCCCAACTGGCGTGGGTCCAGCCTCACATGCACCTTCGGGCGAAGGACTACGAACTCAAGGCGTTTTATCCTTCCGGGGAATCCGAAATACTCCTTAAGGGAAAATTCGATTTCAACTGGCAGCTCGGGTACGAATTCTCGAAGCCGGTGGTCTTACCGAAAGGCACGCGGCTTGAATCGACCGCGCATTTCGACAACACGAAGAACAATCCGTACAACCCGAATCCGGACATCGAGGTTCGGTATGGTCCTCAAAGCACGGATGAGATGGCCATCAGCTTTACGGGCTTCATCATTGACGTCAAGGCTGATCCCGCATCCTTGTTTCCACGGGCACGCAGACCGTAGCCCGTCGAATAACCTGACCATGGGCGCGGCTTCCATATTGTAGACGCCTGATTCGCGATAGACTCCTGCGACGGTCTCAGTGCCCGAAAGGAGCCGGCCCCAAGCGTGTTTTCGCACATCCCATCCACGCGAGCCCGGCTCTTCCTGGCCAGCGTATCCTTGCGGCGGCTCAATCACGCATTCGAAAGGTGTGTGGCCAACGCGGAACGATTCTGAGTGCCTCCGCGCCGGACCGGCAGTGCCGCGCGACGCGAGTCGTGAAGGCGCTTCCAGGAACGTGCCGGGATGGGCGCCACTTCCCGGATTCAATACGCGGCTAACCCCAGACGGATGGCGCGGCCCCAAAGCGAATCCCGCGACGACGGACCGTCGGGCAAGACAGTCGCCGGCGCCTGTTTCCCTCGTTCAACCCCTACTGCCGGGAGGGGGCGCAAAGTACCTGGGCGGCCTCGGGCAAAAGCCGCCGCGTTGCCCGAAAGAGCATAAAGAGCGGCGCCGCCGCTGTCTAGTATCATGGACAGTCGCCGGCGCCTGTTTCCCTCGTTCAACCCCTACTGCCGGGAGGGGGCGCAAAGTACCTGGACGGCCTCGGGCAAAGCAAAGGCCGCCGCGTTGCCCGAATGAGCATAAAGAGCGCGCCGCCGCCGCTGTCTAGTATCATGATGAGAACATGAAAGGTGTCGTGCTGGCTGGCGGAACGGGAAGCCGTCTGTTCCCTCTTACGAAGATTACCAACAAGCATTTGCTGCCGATTTTCGATCAGCCAATGATTTATTACCCCATCCAAACTCTGGTGGACGCTGGGATTCACGACATTCTCGTGGTTACGGGCGGACGGAACGCAGGGGATTTCTTGCGCCTGCTGGCTAACGGAAAACACTTCGGCTTGTCCCACATCGATTTCACCTACCAGGAAGGCGAAGGCGGCATTGCGGAGGCGCTGAACCTGGCGCATCACTTCGCCGACGGCCATAAGATTTGCGTCATCCTGGGCGACAACATCATTGAAGGCAATATCCGCGGCGCCGTGGAGGAATTCCGCAAACAGCCGCGCGGCGCGAGAATCCTGCTGAAAGAAGTCCAGGACGCGGAGCGATTCGGCGTCGCTGAACTGGTAGACGACATGGTCGTCAATATCGAAGAGAAACCGCGGCGGCCGAAATCAAACTACGCCGTCACTGGCATCTACATGTACGACACCACTATCTTCGACAAGATCAACACGCTTGAACCGTCGGCTCGCGGGGAACTGGAGATCACCGACGTGAACAACGCCTATATCCGCGAAGGCACGATGTCGTTCTCGATGCTCGAAGGCTGGTGGACTGACGCGGGCACGTTCGACTCGCTCCTTCGCGCGAGCAACCTCGTGGCGAGCACCCTCCGGAAACCGGTGGAAGGGACACCGCGCGACTGATGACCGGCATGCTCGCGCAGTTTGAAGGCCTCTCCTTGCGTGTCCCCCAGTGCGACAAGGGTATCGGCTCGGTGATTCTCAGCCCCGATTCGACGAACCTCATTGAGGGCGTGCGCGTCCAGCTACTCGCTCTCTGGCCGGACGACCGCGGATACTTCCTCGAATTGCAGCGCGGCGGGCAGGGAATCGCAGCGGCTTTTCCGCCGGAGACCACCCAAACCTCCGCGGCGCTTACATATCCGGGCGGCATCAAGGCATTCCACTATCATCTGCATCAGACCGATTGCTGGGCTGTGGCGCTCGGCATGATGCAGGTGGCTCTAGTCGACCTGCGTGAACATTCGCGGACGTATGGCAATCGAAACACACTCTACGTGGGTGCGCTGCGGCCGTGGCAAATTCTGATTCCGCCCGGTGTGGGGCATGGCTACAAGGTGATAGGCGAGCAGGCGGCGATGCTTGTCTACCTGACCGACCGATTTTACGACCCGAAAGACGAAGGCCGCATCCCGTTCAACGATTCCCGCATTCAGTACGACTGGGAGACGCAGCACAAGTAGCGGAACCGGCACATGCACGCCTCGCTCGACGCCACGCCGCTCACAGTCAGTACCGGCGGCATCAGGCGCTACACTGCCGAGTTGACCCGCGCGCTTGGGGAGGCGTTTCCGGACGATGTCTACACGCTGGTTTCCGATCAGCCGTTTGACATGCCGCCAGGCTGCCCTCCGAACGTAAAACGCGGAGGCTCGCCTCGAAACCGGCTGGAGCGCTTCTGGTGGTCCTACGGACTCAGCCGCGAACTCGACCGCTCCCGCGCCCAGGTATTTCACGGGACCGATTTCGCAACGCCATATTTTCCACGAGCCCCCAGTGTCATGACGGTGCATGACCTCTCCCCTTGGGTGGACGCCCGCTGGCACTGCGCCGCGGAGAGGATACGAAAGCGGGCGCCCCTCTTGCTTGGTCTCGGAATCGCGACCATGGTCGTGACCGTGAGCGAATCCGTGCGGCGCGAGGCGATCGAGCGGTTTCGGCTGAATCCGTCGCGCGTGATGGCAGTCCCGAACGCCGCTTCCGCGATGTTCCGTCCGGTTCCCACAACCGCTTCCAGGCCCTACTTCCTCTACGTCGGCACGCTTGAACCTCGAAAGAATCTCTCGTGTCTGATTGAGGCCTGGAGTGCGGTCCGCGAGAAGCGGGACGTGGACCTGGTCGTGGCTGGGCGGCAGCGCGACGATTTTACGCCCATCGAGGTCCGGCCCGGACTTCGGGTTCTGGGCGCCGTTCCCGACTGCGACTTGCCGGCGCTCTATTCGGGCGCTCTGGCTTTCGCGTACCCGTCGTTTTACGAGGGGTTCGGACTGCCTGTGCTTGAGGCCATGCAGTGCGGAGCGATGGCGCTGGTTTCAAACGACCCGGCGATTCGCGAGGTCACCGGAGAATCGGCCGTTCACCTGGACCCACGCGCGCCGCGCCAGTGGGCGGAAGCGATGGAAGCCGCGCTCGACCACCCGGAGTGGGTCGCGCGAATGCGAGACCTTGCCTTGAATCGCGCGGGAGAATTCTCCTGGAACAAGACCGCGGTTCGGACAAGGGAGGTTTATGAGCAGGCCCTCCGCCTTGTTTTTTACTCCTGAGGCGCCTTACCCGGCTGTCGGCGGAGGCGCTCTTCGCGCGGCTTCCCTCTTCGAGTACCTCGCTCAGATCTACGACGTGGACGTGATCGTGTTTCGCGAGCCGGGCGCGCCGGACCCGGCGGCAGCGTTTCCTCCTGGCATGCCGCGCGCAGTGAACGTAGTGGATCTTCCGGCGAATTCGCGGAGTTTGCCCGCGAAGATCGTGCGCAACGGTAGCCGGCTATTGCGAGGCGTGCCGCCGCTGCTCGACCGGTTTTCAGGCCAGGAAGCTGCGGTTGCCGGATTCATGCGCGGGAAATCATACGAAACGGCCATCGTCGAACACTTCTGGCTCGCGCCCTACCTGCCGGCGATCGCGCCTGCCGCGCGTCGGACCTTGCTGGATATGGTGGACGTCGAATCCGTGCTGCACGAGCGCTGCGGCCGCGTGGAGCGCTGGCCGGCCGCGATGGCGCATCGCCTTTTCCACTCGGGGTGCCGCGATCTTGAGCGCGAGTGGTTTCCCCGCTATTCCGCGTTGCTCGCCACGTCTGAAGACGACTCGCGTACCATTCGTGAAATCTCCCCGCGCACCCGTGTGGTGGTGTATCCGAACACGATTCCCTGGGTCGAGCGGCCTTCGCTGCCCGAGGAGAACGTGATCGCGTTTTCGGGCAATCTGGAATATCACCCGAACATTTCGGCGGTCCGGCACTTCCGCTCGGCGATTTGGCCCACACTGCGTGAGCGGTGGCCGGATCTGAAGTGGAGGCTGATTGGCAAGAATCCGCACGGTGTGGCGAGGCATGTTGCGGGCGATCGGCGGATTGAGTGTTCCGGACCCGTCACGGATGCGATTACTGAACTTGCCCGCGCCCGCGTCGTAGTCGTTCCAGTGCTTTCAGGAAGCGGCACGAGGCTCAAGATTGTTGAAGCATGGGCGGCAGGTCGCGCCGTAGTATCGACGCGACTGGGCGCGGAAGGCCTGCCCGCATGCGATGGCGGGAACATCGTGCTCGCGGATGGATCCCGCGAATTTGCAGATGCAGTATCGGCGCTGCTTGAATCTCCGGAGCGCGGAAAAGCGATCGGGGACGCGGGCCGGCGCACCTATGAGGCGGAAGGGACGTGGAAATCGGCATGGACGAAGCTGAAGGCGAGTGGCGTCTGTGAAAGGTAGCCGCGCTTCCGTTGCTGATCGGGATGTTGACGGCGCCCGATTGTTCCGTCCGCATCCGCACGAGCCACGGCTAGCGATATACTTATCCGCGTCTACACCTCACAGCAGCGCCGGCGTTCGCCACGCTTCCCTGCGTGCGGCGCGATGGTTGATACCTTCCGGACAGCGGCTGACTTGCAGCGGTTCCACGACCGCCACCAATGGAAATCGTGCTTCACTCGCGGCATAGCGGTGCAGCGTTGGGGCGAACCCCGCGTCACGCGCGAGGTGAACCCGCTCACCCGTTTTGGCCGCGAAGGCCGGTTCATCGATGAGTTACTGAATCGCCGTCTGTTTTTGCCGGCCTTCCTTTCCGTATCCCTTCTGTCCGCTCAAGTCAACGGCGCATCGATGGCGGTGCTGCCAGCGTTTGCAGCCCGGCGCCTGCCGTATTTCCGGGACGGACTGCGATCCCCGCGATGAACAATTGGGATATGGGATTCATCAAGAACACCACGGTATACAAGGAGCGGATGCAGTTGCAGTTCCGGATGGAGATGATCAATTAACGCCTTCAATCGCGTTTGGTTCGGGGGCCTGGGCACCGCCGTGACCAGCCCGACCTACACGCAGTTGACGAGCCAGGCTAACCAGCCGCGGAACATTCAGATGGGACTGAAGCTCAGTTTTTGACGGCGACGCCGGGGAAAACAGCCTGAGCGACGCGGAGCATGTTGCCGCCGAGGATCTTCTGAATGTCCTGGTCCGAATGGCCGCGCTGAACCATTCCTACCGTAAACAGAGGCCAGTTGATCCACGCAAGCGAAGGATGCTGCGCACCCGAGGAGTAAGAGTCGCCCGGCCACAAGCCTTCAAATCCCGGTCGCGATTTCGGCCGCCTTGGAGCCTGGGCGCTTTCCGCGGCGTTTGCGCTGGACCTGTAGGCAACATCGGTGCCGATTGCCGCGTGATCCGCGCCGAAGCGCTTCACGATGTAGTCGATGTGATCGAGCATCGCGTTCAGATCGCGGCTTCGGCCGAGGAAGCTCGAGATGCTGAAAACGCCTACGTAACCTCCGGTGTCGGCGATGGCGCGAATCACCTCGTCGGGCTTCGACCGGATGTGATGGTGAAGGCTCACGCAGCCGGAGTGACTCGCCACCATTGGCCGGGACGACGCCTTGGCGGCTTCGAAACTGCTTTTCCAGCCTGTGTGCGCGACATCGACGATCACGCCCAGGCGATTCATCTCCGCGATCGCCGCCCGCCCGAGATCGCTCAGTCCGCCGTTCGACGCTTCGCCGCAGCCGTCGGCAAGCATGTTGCGGCGGTTGTAGGTGAGATGCATCATCCGGATGCCCAGTTGAAAGAAGAGCCGGATGAAAGCCACCTCGTCCTCGACAGAGTCCCACCGTTGGGCGAGCGGAACGCTATTGCCCGAAAAATACAAACAGTGCTTCTTCTGTTTTCGCGCCTCCAGGATGTCCGACGGGGTCGCGGCTTTGAAGATGAAGTCACGCAGCATGTCGGTCACGTAGGTGAAGCGGGCGAGCCGCTTCATGAGGCTCGGCGGGTCCTGCCCTTCGGCGCCGGCGTTCTGTAGTATGCAGGTGACGCCCGAAGCGTCCCACGCTTCCTTGTACTCGCGTTGCTCGGCCGCGACGGTCACGTGGCGCGTCATGTTCATTTCTTCCTGGAGGTCTTCCAGTTCGACGGCTGACGCGCCGGCCTCGATAGCCGCTCGCATCGCCTGGCCATCGATGGCGGAGGTGGGCGAGAACCCGTAGGACTCGACGACGAGGGAGTTGGCGTGCAGTTCGAGGCCGTGTTCAAGATCCTTGCGGCTCGGCTTGAGAGTCTCAATCGCCGCCTGCCTCGGCCGCTCGATTCGCTCGTTTGCGGCGGAGGAGACCTCCGCGGCCAGGCCAAGCGCCAGCGCTGGCCGGAACGATGTGCTAATGAATTCGCGCCGGTTCATTGGTTGTTCCCCAAGGATACACGGAATTACGACAAGTCCTCAGAAGCGAAATCGTCCCCCCGCACCGCGAGGCCGGCGGACAATGGTGCTGCCACTCAACTCAACTCCGGCTTCACGCGTGCCCAGGGGGCGCGCGGTGTCACGGCAATATGTGTCGCCGGGTCGCGTCGCAGTGACGCGGATAAGATCCGTCTCAGCCGCGAGGCGCCCACGTCCGCAGGGATCGTGCGCGGCCCCTGGCGCTGTGCGGTCCGGCGGCTACGTGCCAGACGTCTCCCGCCGTAAACGTCTCGCCATCCAAATCGCCGTTACCTTCAAGAACGATCAGGAAGCGGTCTTGCGCGGAGCCGTATTCCGCCTCGCCACCCACTTCCACCGCTTCCGTCTCGAAGTGCTCACATCGGACCGGTAGCCCGCACGCGCCCGGATGCAAACCCAGATCCGCCACGCGCGCGCCTTGCTCAAGGTGCAACTCGCGCGGGCGGCCGTAGTCGTAAAGCCGGTAGGTCACATCCGAATTCTGCTGGATCTCGCAGAGCGCGATGCCCGCCCCAATCGCGTGAACCGTGTGTGCAGGGGTGAAGTACGTCTCGCCCGCATGGACCGGAATCCAGCTGAGCAACTCCATGATCTCGCCGCCTTTCGCGGCTTCCACCATGCGTTCGCGGGTGACCGGTTCACGGAATCCTAAGGCGATCTTCGCGCCCGGATCGGCCCGCAGAATATGCCACAT
>SYKU01000457.1 GCA_005808865.1 Acidobacteriota bacterium | reverse complement strand
CGCCAGATTTACGGACCCGGCGAGCGAGCCGTGCAGCCAGGTGACGTGGTGCTCGATTGCGGCGCGAATGTCGGCGTGTTTACGCGCAACGCACTCCGGGCGGGCGCGAGACTGGTTGTGGCCATCGAACCGGCGCCGGAGAACATCGAGTGCTTGCGGCGCAATTTCGTACAGGAAATCGCCGCCGGACGCGTTGTCGTGTACGAGAAAGGCGTGTGGGACAAGGACGACTTTCTCACCCTCCAGGTGGACCCCCATAATTCGGCCGCGGACAGCTTTCTGATTCACCGCGAGGGCGGCGTGGAAGGGAAGAAGATCCCGCTCACTACGATCGACAAACTCGTGGCCGAGTTGAAGATCGAAAAAGTCGGCTACATCAAGATGGACATCGAAGGCGCCGAGCAGCGCGCTCTGGCCGGAGCGCGCGCGACGCTGGCGAGGGACCACCCGAGACTGTCGCTTTCCGCCTATCACAACGACGAAGACCCTGTAAAGGTTCCCGAGGCGGTGATGCGCGGATGGTCCGGATACTCGATGGAATGCGGCCCTTGCGCGGAGACCCGTTTCCGCGTAAGGCCGGACATTCTCTACTTCCGTTGAACCTTTCGGCGCCGCTACGCCGCCGTGACTTTGCTGCGCAACACGCCGATGCCTTCGATGTCCACTTCCACGACATCGCCAGGATTCATCTTCTGAGTGCTGCCCGGTGTTCCGGTGTAGATCACGTCGCCTGGCGTCAGCGCCACGTACTGGCTGACGTAGCTGACGATCTTGTGGCAGTCGAAGAGCAGATCGGAAGTGAACTGCTTTTGGACTACCTTCCCGTTGAGGCGCGTTTGCAGAAGTACGTTGCCGTAATTGAGGCCGGTGACGATGGCCGGTCCGAGGGGTCCGAATGTGTCCGCACCCTTCGCGCGCCACCATTGCAGGTCTTTCTGCGGTCCATTTTGCCAGTCGCGCTCGCTCACATCGTTCCCGCATGTGACACCGAAAATGACGCCGGGCGCCTGCTCCGGAGTAATGTGGCTGGCGGCCTTCCCGATGACAACCACGAGTTCTCCCTCGTAGTGAAGGTTCTTCGCGTCTTTCGGAATCACGATGTCCGCTTCCGGGTGCTGAAGGCAGGTAATGGGCTTGTAGAAAATCTCCGGGCTTGACGGCGGCGTGCGGTTGCCGAGGTGGCTCTTGTAGTTCAGGCCTACGGCCAAGACCTTCGGCGGAAGGCAAGGGTAGAGCAGCTTTACGTCACTCAACTTGTGCTTCGCGCCCGTTTCCTTTGGGTTCGCGAAGAGGTTGCCACGCAGTACCGCGACTGAGTCTCCGTCGAGTCTCCCGTACGCCGTTGTCGCGCCCTTTCGAAAGCGCACGTATTTAACCGTCGCCGGCTGAGCTGCCGCGATCCCCGAGGCGACAGCTGTAGCGGCCACTCCAAGCAAGGTTCTTCGTTCCATATTTAATCTCCGTAGTTCGTAAGACTATCAGACTTCAGTGCTGCCGCGCACATTCATTCCGGAACCGTAATTTCGCCGTCGAGTTCAGCGAGCAACTGCGAGCGGAGCAGACTGGCTGGTCCCTCCGAATCATGCGCTCCAATCCATTGTCGAAGCAGATCGGTGACCGGCCTGGCCACGGATTCCTCCGCGCCTGGTTCAAAGCGCAACGGGATTTCAGAACTCTGGATGGCGGCAATAAGCAGGTCCGCGAATTTCATGCGAAGGATTCCCCGGCTTCTGAGTACTCAACTTCGGCCCAGTGGTTTACCGGGCCTGAACCTCGTCCGAGACCCGGATTGCCGCGGATCGCGGCATCGATAAAGAGTTTGGCGGCCGTAACGGATTCCTCAAGCGTCCTGCCTAGCGCAAGGCCGGCGGCGATAGCTGCCGAATACGTGCATCCGGTGCCGTGCGTATGCTTTGTTTCGACGCGCGCCGCGCGGAATTCGCGAAACCGGCGGCCGTCAAAAAAGACGTCCGTCGCGCATCCTGAAAGGTGGCCGCCCTTGACGAGTACGGCTTTCGCGCCCATTTCACAGAGCCGGACGGCTGCCCGTCGCATGGATTCAATCGAGCGAACCTCGAAACCTACAAGCGCCTCCGCTTCATTGAGGTTTGGCGTCAACAGAAACGCACGCGGAATCAGATGCCGCCGCACGATCAGCCGCGCTTCCTCCGCGATCAGCGGGACGCCGTGCTTCGAGATCATCACCGGATCGACCACCAGCGGAAAATCGAAGGCCTCGGCGGCCGACGCAACGGCCTCGACCAACGCCCTGTTTCCGAGCGCACCGGTCTTTGCCGCCGCCGGCCGGATGTCAGCGAGGACCGCGCCGATCTGTTGCGCAACCAGGTCCGCGGGAAGACACTCGACGCGTTCGACCGTCATGGTGTTCTGCACGGTTATCAGCGTAACAACGGCCTGACCGTAGACGCCGAATTGATGGAAAGTCTTCAGATCGGCTTGAATTCCGGCGCCGCCGCTGGGGTCGGAACCAGCAATCGTGAGGGCCGCTCGAAGCATGCCTACAGGATAACGGTTACTGGACGGTGAGTGCCACGCGAAGCTGGCGTGCCGGATTGCCAACTCAAAAGACGACGCTCAAGGAGCCGGTGAGAAATGGACCTGATGGCACGATGACATTCACCCTCACAACGCCGCCGAGACCCTGCGCCAGGCCCTCGGAAATGAATCGGCTTCGTGGCTTCAAATTTGGACTGAGATCTCCTCCCTGCCAGCGGGTCGAAGCCGGTCGCGTTAAGTTAAGTCCGAGAAGACCATTCCATCGACACGCAGCAACCTTTGCGCTGTTGAACATGTTCGCCCGGCCATACCGGATTTGGTCTTGGGCCTTTCAGAAAATGATTGTTCCACGTCCGGACGGGGAAGTGTGCTGGCGGCGGGCAGGCAATCGCCGTTTGCGGCCTGTTGAAGGAAGGCTGCGGCGGCCCGAGAAACTTCATGAGAAACGTCTGTTGGAGACAGCCGGTTGCAGGGATTTTCGATCCCCCCTTATTGGCGGCAGGAGGCAAGCGGCAAAAGGCGGTCGCCTGCCCCACCGGCTATCTATTACAAAACCTGCTACCGGACAGACCTTCATTTTACGAGCTGCGTATCAATGCAAATTGAGGCCACCACCAGGCCCAGTTCGCGATCATCATCGGCGTTGGGCCCCAACGCGCGATCAAGAGAGAATTCCAATCTAACCGCCGTCGCGCGCGGGATCTCACCCCGAATCGATCGAAAAAACACATGGTCTCCTGCTTCGGTAAAGACTTCGGGATGAAGCGCGACGCCGCCCGCGGATGCCGAGAGCGTGACCGGGCCCTCACTCAGCATCTCTTCGTGCACCCACACATTCATTAATAACAGCAGAGTGCAGTCCTCCGCCGGCGTCCTCATGGCGATCGAAAACGTTCTCTTCGTCCATCGCCATCCAGGGCTTTCCGGCTCGTACCAGCCATCCAGCAATTCGACCTCAGCGCCCGTTATCGGGCCAAGCGTCGATTCGGCGAGGCAAAAAATACGCTGGTCCCGGTCGAGGCTCCAGGGATCCGATACCGTTGGTCCACCCGTGATGAACGTGATGACCCGCCAGCCGGTGCGTTTGAGGAGCCGGCGCAATCCGGTCTCCGTAAAAATCCAGAAATTGGTGCAATCACGGTTCAGTTCCTGGGTATCGAGGAGGTAAGCTCCGGCGAAATCCCTGGCGTCCGGCAAATGCGGCGGAATAGAGCTTGCGATGCGAGTGCTCAGGATGCAGTAGCGGCTATGCAGCGCGAGATATTCAAGCGCGTAGAAGGGATTCTTGAGGTGATATAGGATACCGAGGAACAACGTCAGCCCATACTTTGGCGCGGGCAACTGAAAATAAGAATCGATGTCGATGTCGTGAATCTCGACCCGCGAATTCAGGGCTTTCGCCAGAGCCCGCACGCCCATCATGTGGTTGTGGTTTGTGACGCGATAGTCCACGGCATGCACTTTGCAGCCAACCGATTCCAGGAAGAAGGAAAGGTCGCCATCCCCGCACCCCAGATCCAATACGGTTCCCGAGGAGGCCATGCGGATGAGCCTTTCCATGTCGCCGCCCAGGAGCCGGTCGAGATGGTCCATGTTGCTGAGCGATGTGTAGGGGTACCAGGGAAAAGAAACTCGCAGGCGCGACCGTACGGCCTCAAGGCGCCTTTCGTAGTCGACTCCGGAGTTGGCGATGCGTCCTGTCACGCGTTACCGCATTCTCCGCAGGGACACACCTTGCGAAGGTGCTCCCAGGAGTAAAGGCCGGTACTGTGGCCGTCGCTCCAATCGATCTTGATGGCGTAGTTGCCGATCGGCTCGATCGAGTTAATCTTTAAGGCGGGCTTGAACATGGGAAAAGGGGCGGCGGCTTCGTGGGGCCGCGGCGGCGTGCCATGTGCCCCGGTGCAGGTAGCGCATGGGCAATGGTCGCGCAGATACACCAGACCGTAGTCGCTGTGGTGACCGTCCCTCCAGTCGATATGAATTCCCTTGGACTTTGAGATTGCAATGTGCTCTGGGTCGGTGTGCATTTCAGTTCATCGGGCGCTCGACATCCCGCACGCCGGAAATCCGGCGCATTGCGGCGACGAGCCTCTCAAGCTGCTTTTTGTCGCGGACGTCAACAGTCATTTCGACGATGGCTCCATAATGACCGGTCTCTTCCGCCGCTCTGGCTTCAAGCGTCCGGATGTTCGTGTCTTCATTTGAAAGCACGCTGGTCAACTGGTTCAGCATGCCCGGGCGGTCGTCGGTGCGGACGATAACCTTCACCTGGAAGCAGTCGCCCGCGGCGCGCTCCCATTCGACGTCGATTCTCCGCTCCACTTCATAGAGAAGGCTCTGCACGTTCGGACACGCCACCGCGTGCACGGCGATCCCCTTGCCTCGGGTGACGTATCCGATGATCGCGTCTCCGCGGATGGGATTGCAGCACTTGGCGCGATAGATCATCACGTCCTCGCCGCCCTTCACCTTGACTATGCCCTCGCCGTTGCGGCCAGACGCGAGCCTTGCGGCTTGAGCGGCTTCCGCGGCCTGTTCGGCGTCGCGAGCGGGACGCCTGGGCTCCGGCGCATCGGCGGGCATCTGCGCCGGCGCGGCGTTGCGCAGGATGTCACGCGCCGAGAACCTGCCATATCCGAGCCCCGCGTACAAGTCTTCGATCTTGCTGTGACCGTAAACGGCGGCGACTCTTTCGTAGTCGGCTTTTGAAATTTTCGCGAGTTCGACACCGAGGCGCCGAGCCTCTTTTTCGAGATATTTTTCCCCGATCTCGATCGCCTTTTCCCGCTCGGTGGCGTTGATGACGTGCTTGATCTTGTTACGGGCGCGCGGCGTTTTGACGAACAACAGCCAGTCCTTGCTTGGCAGGTGATTCTGTTGCGTCATGATCTCCACGATGTCCCCATTTTTGAGGAGGTACCGGAGCGGAACGATTCGCCCACTGACCTTGGCACCGACACAGGTGTTGCCGACATCGGAGTGAATGGCGTAGGCGAAATCGATCGGCGTCGCGTCGCGCGGCAGGACGATGACGCGGCCGCGCGGGGTAAAAGTGTAAACCTCCTCCGGATACAGTTCCACCTTCAGAGTCGCCATGAACTCCGTCGGATCCTGCATGTCGCGCTGCCACTCGACCAGATGCCGGAGCCAGGCGATACGTTGGTCGTCCTCCGCAGGGCCGGTCTTCCCCTCCTTGTATTTCCAGTGCGCCGCAATCCCCTCCTCGGAGATCCGGTGCATCTCCTCGGTGCGTATCTGCACCTCGAAGGGATGGCCGTGCGGTCCGAGAACGGATGTGTGAAGAGACTGGTAGCGATTTGGACGGGGAATCGCGATGAAGTCCTTGATCCGGCCCGGCACGGGGTGCCATTTGTTGTGGATCACGCCGAGAGCACCGTAGCAGTTCTTGACGGAATCAGTGATGATTCGCAGCGCGAGGAGATCGTAAACCTGGTCTATTGTTATCTTCTGGCGCTTGATCTTCTGGTAAACGGAATACGCCCGCTTTACCCGTCCTTGAACTCTCGCCGGGATGCCCTCGGCTTTTAGTTCCTCGGTTACGGTCTGCTGGATTTCCGCGAGAAACTCCTCGTTCGACCGGCGCTGGGAGTCGATGGCCTTGACGATTTCCTGGTACTGCACCGGGTCGAGATATTGGAAGGCAAGGTCTTCAAGCTCCACCCTAACCTTTCCCATACCGAGTCGGTGCGCGATGGGCGCGTAAATTTCGATTGTTTCGCGCGCGATGCGCTCCTGCCTGTCCGGAGACAGGTAGCCGAGCGTTCTCATGTTATGGAGGCGGTCGGCCAGCTTCACGATAATAACGCGGATATCCGTTACCATGGCAAGAAGCATCTTGCGGACGCTTTCGGCCTGCCGGTCCTCCTTGGAGAAGAAATCGAGCTTACTGAGCTTGGTCGCGCCATCCACGCAGCGAGCCACTTCCTCGCCGAACTGACGCCGGATCTCCTCGATGGTTACGCTTGTGTCCTCAACCACGTCGTGGAGTAGGCCGGTTTCAATCGTCACCATGTCCATGCGCATGTCGGCGAGAATATGAGACACGGCGAGAGGATGCACCATGTAGGGCTCTCCGGAACTGCGCAGTTGGAGGGTGTGATTCCGGGAGGCGAAGCGGTAGGCGGTTTCAAGCGGAGCCAAGTCCTCTTTCGGACGGATCTCCCTCACCTTGTTGAGCAATTCGAGGAAACGCTCCTCGATGCGAGAATCGGGAGGCGGAGCGGGTACGCTGGGCTCTGAAGACACTAAGTACACCGTTTCACACTTCGCAAACCAGCCGAGGTACCGCAGGCCAGGGGCTTACGTCTCCAGCCGACGTACGAAACAGCATGCCAAGACCGTTCCAGACAAAACGGGCGGGTGGCGCGCCACCCGCCCGTCCGGCGAGAAAGTTCTAATTCGCTTCCGTGGATGTGCTTGGTTTGGCTGCTTTTTCGGCCTTCAACTTCTTCGTGGCCAGCGACTTTTGCACCCAGTTGTCCGCAACCTCGCAAGCTTTCAGGTACTCTTCCTTCGTATCGAGCAGGTCTGCCCGATAGCGAATGAGAAGATTCATGTATGCCATTGCGTCGTCATATTCCTTGTCGATCTCAAGGGCCTTCTCCGCGTTCTTGATACCTTCGTCGAGTGACGGGAGATACTTCGCCTTGAGTTCCTCGCGAACCTTCTTATCCTTCAACGGGCCGGGGTCTTCCGGCTGCATCTTCATTACCGCGCGGGCTTCCCGGTCGGGCGTCAGCCAGTCCAGCCACGCGATCACGGCCAGCGTGTAATAAGCCTCCTTGCTGTCCGGCTTGATCGCGATCAGTTTTTGATTCCACTCGCGCGCCTCGGGAAATTTTTTCTGATTGTAGTAGAGCGACGCGATCGACGCCGTAGCCACCTGGTCCTTAGGATCCTGCTTCAGAACCTCCTGGAACTCGGTGAACGCGCGCTTCGACATCTCCAAGTTTTCGGGAGACTCCGCGCCGGGAATGTACTGGCTCATGTATGCGGTCGCGAGATAGAGCCGCGCAACCGTAAACGTGGGGTCAAGGTCGACGGCCTGCCGGAAGTGCTCCACCGCTTCCGTGTATTTGGCGTTCTTGTACTGCATGACGCCCTTGTTGAGATGGTCACGCGCACGCAACTTTTCGCAGCCCGTGGCAAGAAGAGTCACGGCGGCAACCAACGCAACGAGGGACCATCGGGAGAGGCGGGAAGGGCACGAAATCATTGGCCAGCCTCCACCTTCGCCGTCATCAGACCGACCTTGTCGATTCCGGCGCCTTTTGCAATATCGATCGCCTTCGCGACGTAATAGAAGTCGAGATCCGAATCACCCTTGACGAAAACGACGCGTTCGGCCCGAGTCTTGAAGATCTCTTCCAGACGCGGCCCAAGCTTCTCTTCGGTTGTGGGCTCCTGATTGATCATCAGCGACTTGTCTTTGTTGACTACGATGACCACCGTCCGCTGATCCGCCGCCGTATTCTGCTTCTGGTTCGGCGGTGGAGGCTGGGGTACCAGGGCCTCCAATCCTTTCGGCGTGAGCGGCGTGATCACCATGAAAATGATAATCAGCACCAGTAGAACATCGATCATTGGAGTCATGTTGATGTCGGCTTTCAAGCCGCCACCACCGCCCACTGACATTCCCATAACTTTGCTCCTTTTTATCGTCCGGCGATCTTGCCAGACGTCTATTTTTTATTCGGGTCCACCGGGTCCACTGCGGCGGCTCCCGCCGCTCCAGCCGCGGGCGTCTCGTCGGGCTTCTTGATATCTTCGGTGAGGAGACCTAACTGGTCCACACCAGCCGCGCGAATATTATCCACTACGTCGACCACTTTCTCATAACGTGCCCGCTGGTCCGCCTTGAGATAGACCATCCTGTCCAACCTGTTCGCCAGAAGGTCCTTTACTTTTGAGGGCAGCGCCTCCGACACCACCAAGTCATTTCCCGGGCTGAGGTAAACCTTTCCGTCCCGCGTCACGGAAACGATAACCGCATCTTCCTTGTCGGCAGCCTGCATGGCGATAGGGTTCCTCGTCTTGACCATGTCTACGGAGGTTCCCTTTGTCATCATGGGCGTGATGACCATGAAGATGATCAACATGACGAGCATTACGTCCACCATGGGCGTCACATTGATATCGGATACCGGAGGTGGGGTTGTTTTCTTCTTCATCGTTTTGGTCTCCCGCTACCGTTCCGGGTAGAAAGCGCCGAGGCCGCCAGAGACTGCGACCCCGGCCATTCAACTCGCCGGACCAGTGAATTCGATCCGGATTACTTACGTCCTGCCTTCGCCTGTGAGCGTTTCAGAAAGTAGTCGATCAACTCGGAACTGGAATTACCCATTTCCACGTCGAAGGCCTCAAGCGTGCCCGAGAAGTAGTTGTACACCCAGATCGCCGGGATCGCCACAAACAGACCGAGGGCCGTGACGACCAGCGCCTCCGAAATACCGCCCGCAACCGCGCCCAGACCGGCCGATTTCTCGGTCGAAATACCCTTGAACGCGTTGATAATACCGACGACCGTTCCGAACAGACCCACGAACGGGGCCGTCGAACCAATTGTCGCCAGACCGCTGACGCCACGCTTGAGTTCGGCATGGACGATCGCTTCCGCGCGCTCGAGAGCGCGCTTCGATGCCTCGATCTCTTCACCTGGAATATCAGAACTGGTCTGATGCGCGCCAAATTCCTGCAAACCAGCTACAACTACCTTTGCGAGATGGCTCTTCTTAAAACGGTCGGCGATCTTGACCGCTTCGTCGAGCTTCCCTTCCCTGAGAGCCCCGGCGACCGCCGGAGCGAACGCACGGGATTGGTTGCGCGCGGCGGTAAACGCCATGAATCGATCAATCATCACACCGATGGACCACGCGGACATGACGAACAAGAGTATGGTGACGGCCTTCGCCAATGGACCCATCGCATTCCATAGTGCTCTGGGGTCGGAGAAGGAGTCCCCGGACATGGCTTCCGCCAGAAAAAACGCCCAAACCTGCAACTGTAAAAACATTGTCTTTTAGTCTCCTGCGAGTTGAAATTTTGACAAAACTTTTTTGCGCGCGGCCCGCCAATGACGGATCGCGGTTCCTACTGGCTCAACGTAAAATTAACATCGATCTGCGTTACGACTTCGACCGCCTCTCCGTTTAGGAGCGTCGGCTGATACACCCACTGCTTTACAGCTTCCATGGCGGACGGAACCAAAAGAGGATGACCGCTCACTTGAACCAGATTCTGTATCGTACCGTCCTTCCCGATCACGGCGTTCAGCTTAACCACGCCCTGAATCCGAGCCTGCTTGGCAAGCGGCGGATACACGGGCTTGGGTTGACGGACCAGCTTCGCCTGTTGGACGTTACCGCCAACGCGGATGCGCTGCGGGGTGACGGGCTTCGGCGCCTCCTTGACTACAGGTGGCGGGGGTGGAGGTGCAGCCACAGGCGCGGCGCCTATGATGCCACCGATAATGCCGCCAGCTGTTCCGCCCGCGACGCCTCCAGGAACGCCGCCTACCACGCCAATCACTCCCGACGATGGCGGAGGCAATTCCTCTTCCTTAATAATCGCAATGTCCTTCGGAACGGCCTTCGGAGCCATCAGCCTGCCGGCGTCAAACTGGCGCGGAATAACCTTGACTACCTTAATGGGCTGCGCCGCGGGAGGCGGCGGGGGAGGAGGAGGCGGCGGGGGCGCCACCAGAAAACTTGTCAACTGCGTGCGCGGAAGCGCCTCATAGTAGATCATCGGAATCAGAACTGCCACAATGACCAAGCAGACCTGAAAAATAAAAGACACAAACACAGTCCAGGTCCTGTTCGTTGTGCCACCCACGAAGGTTTGTTCAAACATTGCCTTTTTCCCCTTTCAAATTGACTTCCATTACCCGTCCCGCGGACCCAGGCTGAATATGTATCAGCCCCTTCTGGCCGCCTGCTTCGCGGGCACCGCGCCCGCCGTCCTGCGCTTGCTTTCGGTGTAGTTGTGCCAGAACACCACAATCGGACTGGCCACGAAAACCGACGAATAAGTTCCAATCAGGATACCTACCACCAGAGCTAACGAAAATGTGTGCAGCACCGGCCCGCCGTAGAGGAACAGTGCGAGCACGGTCAGAAAAGTCAGCCCCGATGTCATCACCGTCCTGCTCAGCGTCTGGTTAATGCTCTTGTTGATGAGCGTCTCGAGCGTCTCGCGGCGCGAAAGCTTCACGTTCTCCCTTATGCGGTCGAAAATCACGATTGTGTCGTTCATCGAGTATCCAACGAGAGTCAGCAAAGCCGCAACTACGTTCAGCGAAATTTCCTTATCCAACACCGAGAAAACCCCTATGGTGATGACGGTATCGTGAAACACCGCAATAACCGCCGCCACGCCGTAAATCCACTCAAAGCGAAACGCTATGTATATCAGCATTCCACCCAGCGCGGCAAGTGTCACTAGTACTGCCTGCCGACGTAGGTCGCCGCCGACCTTGGGACCCACGACCTCCACTTGCCGGATGACGAATGAACTAAGATAACACTCTTGCTTCAGAATGTTCAGTACGACGGGCGTTACGCCAGGGACGCCGGAAAGCTGATCGAAGCTCGACAGCAGTCCTGACCGCGGCGGCGTGTTACGAAAATCCAGAACTGCGCCCCCCAATTCCTTAAGTTGCTGGTCCGTGAGTTGTGCGCCTGCCTTTTGCAGCGGCTCGCGCAAGCGGTCTGTAAGAGCCTGCACGCTGGAGTTGTTGAAGTCCAGTTTGCCGCTCGAAGGCTGGCCGAACGTCGCGGCGAGCTTATCGGCCATTTGACGCCGCTCGGCGTCGAGCGTCTTCTCATCCTTCAATTCCGTCCCGATCATGACCTCGTTCTCGGTCGTCATCTCCTGCACGCTCACCTCGCCGAGGGACCTGCGGATCTGATCGACCGGCGGCTTCCCGGCGAACTTCACGTACATCACGGCGCCGCCGCGGAAGTCGATTCCGTACTTCGGACCGCCCTTAACCGCCAAGCTGCCGATCCCCACAACCGTAAGCGCCAGTGAAGCGATGATGAAGGGCCACTTCTTGCCCAGGAAATCGAAATTTGTATTCTTGAATAATTCCATCTAACTTCCATCCCGGCGCTTGTCTTTCTTAGACACCGGATTCACTACGCGTGTTCCCTGCCCTGACTCTAGATACTCAAAGCCACCGGCTGCCGCTTTCCGGACAGCTCGAAATCAAAAATCACCTTGGAAACAAATACCGCGGTAAAAACGTTCGCTACAAGGCCAATCACCAGCGTAACGGCGAAGCCCTTCACAGGTCCTGAACCAAACAGGAAGAGAAAGGCGCAGGACACGATTGTGGTCACGTGCGTATCGACAATGGTCCACCACGCCTTCGCAAACCCCGCGTCCACCGCCGCAACGATGGTTTTCCCCGTTCTCAATTCTTCGCGAATGCGCTCGAAGATCAGCACATTGCTGTCCACCGCCATGCCAATAGTCAAAATAATGCCCGCGATGCCCGGCAGGGTCAGTGTGGCCTGAAAATACGACAGCGCTGCAATCAGGATGATCGTATTGAGGACCAGGGCGAGCACGGCGTTTATCCCGCTCTTCCTGTAGTAAACAAGCATCACAAGCACAACCGCGGTGAGGCCGACTAGACCAGATACTATTCCCTGATGAATCGAATCCGCGCCGAGCGAGGGTCCCACCGAACTCTCCGCGCGTGGAACAAGGCCCGCCGGCAGCGCTCCGGCGCGCAGAACCAACGCGAGATCGGAGGCTTCCTGCTCGTTGCTCAAATTCGTAATGCGCGCCTCGTCGGTAAGCTTCGCCTGAATCGTCGGCGCGAGCTTGACCTGGTTATCCAGCACGATTGCCAACCGATTGCCGATATTGGGCTCGGTGAACCGCCCGAACCTGCCCGCCGCCTCCTGCGTTAGGGTGAAGCCGACCTGCCACTTGCGGAACTCGTCCTGGCCCGGCCGCGCCCCTCTCAGGTCACGCCCCGTGATGACGGGGATCCGGGAGAGGAGATACCAGCTTTCCGCGTTCTCCGTCCGCACGGACCTCACCATCTTCGTATTGAACGGCAAGACACCGCCGTGCTGCGAAAGCGCCTGCTCCTGCGAAGGGAAAGGACCGCCCTTGACATCGTAGAGTTCGAGAACCGCCGCTGTCTGCATGATCGACTTCACGCGGGCCGGGTCATCGACACCCGGCAATTGAACTTCGATTTCAAACTCCGCGTCGGCGCGCCCGTGCTGCCGCACCACAGGCTCGGTTAGACCCAGGCCGTTGATCCGGTTGTCGATCGTCTCAATCGACGTTTTCACGGTGTTCTGCTTGAGCGAGAGCATTTCCGAGGGGCGCATTGTCATCCGGTACTCGCTCGCATTGACCGGCGTGAGAACCCACGCCGGAACACGATCGGCCACGAGCGATCTGAATTCGCTGGTCTTGACCGCCGGAATCCCTTTCACATCGATCTGAATCTTGTCCGTGTCTTCAACGGTTGCCGGATCGTTGCGGTCGATCGCCGCAAAATCAATGGCTGCCTTTTTCAGTTCCTCTTTAAGGCGCTCAATGGTTCCGTCGGCCTCCGCCTTGGCAGCGTCCTGTACCTGAACTTGAAGTATCAGGTGGCTGCCGCCCTTCAAGTCAAGGCCCAGGCGCAGATTCTGCGCCACGTTTTTCACGAGCTCATCCTTCGACTTCGGAAGGCCTACGATCCCGTAGATACAAACGAGAACGGTCACTACGATCACGGCAAGTTTCGTATTCAGGTTTTTTCGCATGAGCCGAAGCGTCCAATCATGATATTATTTTTTCGCGTCGCCCGAAAGCTTGCTTGTCACCGAGCTTCGCGCAACCTGCAACTTGATATTGTCGGGCTTGATGCGGAGAACGGCGGTATCGTCCTCCCCGAGGCTGACGATGGTTCCCACGATGCCCCCGCCAGTGACGACCTGATCGCCGGTCTTCAACTCGTTCAACATTTGCTGGGTCCTTTTTTTCTGCCGCTGCATGGGCAGAAAAAGGAGGAAATAGAAAATTGCGAAAATGAGAACGATCGGCAGGAAACCCAGGAGGGAATTCGATTGCGCAAACTGAATGAAAAGACAATGATACACGTCGTTAACTTTCCTCGCGAGCCGCGATATTAATGAGCGAAGCGGAAATGAGGACTACCTGTCCCGCGCCGGCCGGTACGAAGCGCACTACGTCAACTAAGCTTGGGGAATAAACCCAATCTGATAGCCTGCCTCATCCACCGCCGGATGTCAAGCTTGAGTTTTTCCCGGGTGCGCGTCCCGGAAGTAACGATCAGCAGGTTTTCGGTATTTGTGCCACTGATCCGTTCAATATGTGATCCGCTGGTGAGGGCCGGAAGCGTTGATAGCAGGAAATCGGACTCGAGTTGCGGCCGCTGGCACTACAAGCAGTGCGGGCATGTCAAATGGGCTGAAATGGGGCCGCGCTGCTCAGTCAGGTGCTCAAATCGAGGACGGCGTCCTGGACGCCATTCCAAACGCTAAGGATGCAAATGCGAGTATCCCGGCTACCTCATGGACCCTCTCGGGGACTCATTTGCCGCGCGAAGTTCCTGGGGCAGCCGCTTTACAGGCAATTCGCGATCGTAGCGATCTGTTCTACCGGATCCGAAACGAAATCACTCTTTCCCGGGCGGCGTCCTGCTCATCCACGCCTCGAACTTCGCTGAACCGCGGCCCTGTGCGCAAGGCGCCGCTGAAACGGTCAAGCTGCTCGGGCAATCCTACGGCGTAAACTTCGACGCGGCCGTCCGCGAGGTTCCGGGCGTAGCCGTCAATGGAGTTCTCACGCGCGGCGCGCTGAGCGAACGCCCGGTATCCGACGCCCTGGACGCGTCCGTTAATGAAGTATCGTTTCGCAGCTATGGTCAGAATGTGATTCCCACTAGAAACACAGCCTGGTTGCGATTTGAAATGAACTCAGCGAGGGCGGCTGGAATGATGTTCCGGTTGCCCCAGCGGGTGTAGCGTATTTCGGGCGAGAGCGTCACCCGATTCAAATGCAGTTCCAGGCCGCCGCCGGTTACCACTCCCGTGTTCGTGCGGTCGCCGAGGCCGAGGGTCCCGACGAACTGTTTCAAGCCGCTAAGGTGATGGAACGAGAAGCCGCCGTTCAAGAACGGGCGCACGGGTCCCCGGCCGTGAACGTGTTTCGCGAGCAGGGGAATCTCCCAGGCACTGCCGGTGGCGGTCGAGTACTCGGCGTTCCGGTAAAGAGCGTCGGCTTCGAGTGTGAGCCCTTTCAGGATGCGGACCTCGACGCTCGGTCCGAAGGTGTAGCGTTTCGATTCCAGAGTGAAGGGCGTCCGGTTCCGGATGGTCTGGAAGGCGTCATTCAAGGGGACGCCGACGCGGGCACCCACGCGCACCCGCTGCGGAAACGCGGGCACGGTCGCCAGCCAAAATGTAAGGGTAAGCATCGGGACAATCGCGGAGAGCTTCATACGTTCGTTATGATGACTCCTTATGAAACGCACGGTTCTCGCGTCTCTGTTTGCGGCTTTTCTTATCTTCGCCGACTTGCCCACGCGGAGTCCACTTCCAGGAGAGACGCGAGTGTCGCTCTCAATTCGAGATGCTGGCGGGAATGCAACGGGCTTGCGGCTGTGCGTGACCAATTCGGCCGGCAAGTACTTCCCGCCGCTCGGGCATCTGCCGGTCCCCGACGGAACGCGCCGTTCGGCCACGGATCTGATCCTGGGGGATGGCGGCGCCGCTCCCCTTGAAGTTCATGCCTTGGTCTACGATGGCGCGCAGATCGATCTTCCACCGGGCACCTACAACTTTCATGCCCGTAAAGGCCTCGAATACGAGTTTGTCAATCAGAGCGTGGAGATTGCCAAGGGCGGCGAGCAGACGGTGCGTCTGCCGCTGCGGAAGTACGCCGATTTCGAAGCCAAGGGCTGGTATCCAGGCGATACGCACATGCATTTTCCGGATCTCAACGGCGTGAGGTATCAGATGGAATGCGAAGGACTGCGCGTGTGCAGTCTGTTGCTGCTGAAGAGCGGGTACCCGTCGGGCCGTCCCGGCGACGGGCATTTTCAGAACGTGGAGCACTTCACAGGCAAGCTCGCCGCGGTCTCGGATGCCAGGCACTTCGTGAAGGTCGGCGAAGAGTTCCGGCACGGCCTGCTCGCCCATCTGATTTTTCAGAATCTCAAGTCCATCGTGTGGCCGGTGAGCACTGGCGGACTGCGGGAGAACGGTGCGGGCGGATTCGACTGGCCGCTGATGCTCCATGCCTGCGACGATGCGCATAAGCAAGGCGCGCTAGTCACTTGGGCGCACTGGCCGTACCCTTCGATGGAAGCGCCGATGGATATCGCTCTCGGCCGCGTGGACTCTCTCGATATTCTGACCACGGGGAATCCGTTTGAACACCATCCAGTCCTCACTGACATTTACAAGATGCACGGGCCAAAGGCGTACTCGACGGCGCCCATCGAGATGTACTATCACTATCTGAACTGCGGATTCCGGCTCGCCGTTTCGTCTGGCTCCGACAAGATGGGGCTCAATCCGCCAATGGGTAGCGCGCGAACGTACGTGAAAACGGATAGTGCGCTTAGCTATGGCTCATGGATTGAAGGCATTCGCAAGGGACGCTCGTTCATCAGCACGTATCCGCTGCTTGAGTTCTCGGTGAATGGCAAGGAGGCAGGAGACACGATCACGCTCGAACCGGGGAAGGCAAGACTCAACCTGAAGGCGAAGGCGCGGTCGCTCGAGCCCTACGAAGTGCTTGAAATACTGGTGAACGGGAAGGTGGTGCGGACGGCGAAGCCGGTAGGCGCGAAATTCGAGGCCTCGGTGGAAGATGTGATCGAAGTGGATCGGGGCGGATGGATCGCGGCGCGGGCCCATAGGCCGAAGATGCTCGAGTACGGTGCGACGTGGTGGAAAATGCCGGTATTCGCGCACACTTCGCCCGTGTATTTGGATATGAAGGGCCGTCCGGCGCCAGCGGCGGAATCGGCGGGGCTGCTTCTCGATCAACTGGGTTACCTGGAACGTTGGTTTGAAAGCCGTGCGAACTTCCCGCGGAACGAAGACCGCACAGAGGCGCTGCGGTACGTCAATGAGGCGAAGGCGATTTACGAGAAGCGGGCGAGAGAATAGGGACTAAAATTTCCACGGCTGCGGCCTCGAAATCCCAGGGAGAAGATCTTCAAAAACCGAACGTGCTTGATTCCATTGATGACCCGCAAAGATGATCTTGGTATCCAACCAGATCTCCGAGGGGGCAACCGATACTGTTGAGGGAAGGCTGCAAAAACGGCGAAAGCGCTTCGCACCGATCGAGGGGAATGCCGGCATTCAAGTCCACTTTGCCTACGCGAAACGAAAGTGAAAAATCTGACCACGGAATTCGTATTCTCAGACTTTGCGCTCGCCCGGCGCCTGGAACTGGCCGAGGCGCTTGCGGGTGTTGCAACAGCGCAGGCGGGCGGCGGTCAAGTGCTCCAGATCGCGGGGGCGCATGCGGTCTTCATGGGCGATGGTTCTCCGCTGACGCAAATCCTCGGACTCGGTCTCAATGGTCCGGTAAGGGCACAAGATCTCGATCAAGTCGAGGAATTCTTCAGAAGCCGCGGCGCAACCATCAACCTGCACGCGTGCCCGCATGCGGACCCATCCTTGTTTGAACTCGTGGGCGAACGCTGCTACAAGACCGTCGAGTTCAACAACGTGTTGGTCCGCGCGCTCAGCCCCGATTTCGCGCCGCCGCCACCTCCGCAAGGCGTCGAAGTCCGGATCGCCAGGGAATCCGACATGACGGTATGGGCCAACCTCTTGGCGCGAAGTTTCTTCGAGCACGGTGCGATCACGGCCGAGGAGATAGAGATCGGCTTGAATCTGTTTCAGACGACGGACTCGCCCTGCTACCTCGCCCTCGTGGACGGTCATCCCGCCGCTGGCGCATCGATGGGGTGGCGAGACGATCTGGTCATTCTATACGGTGACGGAACGCTGCCGGAATTCAGGGGGCGCGGAACGCACATGGCGCTGATTTGCGCCAGGCTTGCGGACGCGGTCTCCAAGGGATCCCGGATGGCGACGGCTTCCACGGTGCCCGGCGGCATATCGCAGCGGAACTACGAGCGCACAGGATTTCGCGTGGTGTACACGAAGGCCTTGATGCAAAAGAAGTAAAGCCCTTGGGGTGACGTACCCTGCTACGATGGTACCTGGATGCGAGCGGCTCTCGCGGCAATTTTTCTTGCATGTCAACTGGGCGCCGGGAGCAATCACACCGCGGGCGGTCTCCAGCATTTTTACAATCTCGAGTACGACGAAGCTATCGCGGAGTTCGAAAAGGCCGTGGCCGATGAACCATCTTCGGCCGAAACCCACAACAACGTAGCGCAGGCGCTTATGTTTCGCGAAATGTATCGCGACGGGGCGCTTGAGACGGAACTCGTCACGGGAAACAACGCGTTTCTGCGCCGTCCGAAGATGAACGCGCCGCCGGAAGTGGAGAAGCGCTTCTTCTCGGAAGTCCAGATCGCGATGCAACTGAGCGAGCGTGAAATAAAGAAGAATCCCCGCGACGTAGAAGCGCTTTACGCCCTGGGAGTTTCCCACGCGCTGCGGGCGAACTACAACTACCTTGTGAGGCGTGCGTGGCGCGAGGCACTTCAGGACGCGACCGCGGGATGGAAATTGCATGTGAAAGTCTCCGGGATCGATCCGTCGAACGCCGATGCCCGTCTGGTACAAGGCGTGCACGACTACGTCGTCGCGAGTCTCCCGTGGGCCTACCGGGTGCTTGGCTTTCTGGTGGGATTCAGCGGCAATCGTGAGCAGGGCATTCGCACTCTGGAAGAGGTCGCGAGAAGCGGCAAGCGCACGAGTGTGGATGCGCAGATTTTTCTCTGCGCTCTTTACCGGCGGGAGGGCAAGCCGCGCCAGGCGCTGCCGCTGATCGAGAACCTGCTCGCGCGGTTTCCGCGCAACCACCTGCTGCGGCTTGAGCAGGCGCAAATGTACGGACAGATCGGCGACAAGGCGAACGCGGTAGCGAGCATTATGAAGGTTAGCGAGATGAAGAAGGCCGGCGTACCGGGGTACTCGGCGATTCCATGGGAGAAGATCCACTACCACTTGGGAACTGTCCTCTTTTGGTATCGGGATTATGCGGAGGCGCTGGATCTGATGACGAAGGTCATCGCCGGAGCGGAGCGTGTGGACCTGAACACCGGGGCGATCGCGTGGCTGCGTACGGGCCAGATCTACGACCTGACGGATCGCCGGAAGCAAGCGATCGAGGCTTATCGAAAGGCGATTCAGTTTGCGCCGGAGGCCGATGCCGCTAAGGAATCGAAGCGGTATTTGAGTTCGCCGTACCGGCGCGCGAAGGGGCTCTAGTGTCTAGTTGCATTAGTTCTGGTACTACTGTATGTTGAGTCATGCGCCGAAAGTCCGCGAAATTTCAGCTCAGCTGCCGCAGCCTGCTTCCCAACCAGACCGATACTTTCGTT
>SYKU01000456.1 GCA_005808865.1 Acidobacteriota bacterium | reverse complement strand
ATGCCGCGCTTCGCTCTCCCCACCGGCTACCGGGTTTTCTTAACGACCGCCCGCACTCGAGGTGCGTCCGAGCTGGGCGGCGGTAGTTCCGAGAGGCCCTCCCTCTCCTGCGAATCCGCCTTCGGCGGGTCCGGCCCACGGCTCTCGACGCCTCGCACCGGCGCTATCCGGCCGGACGACAACCACCGCCACGACAACCGTAACGGTTTCCCCAAGCACTTCCGTCAGACGAAGCATTGCTTCCCCATAACCCGGCGTTCGGTTGCGGTTTAGTTCACTCCACGGTCTCACCACTTTCGCTGCGAATCGAAATTCCTTTGCTCCCTGCATTTCGGCGCCGCGAAACTGATGAGACCTTTTTCAGTCACGTCGTCACAACTATTTTCCACATTGATTTCAATAGGCCTTAAGCCACGTATTCCCGTCGCGGGCGCTGGTGGCGGGTATAATCCGAACGGGTGCGGGAAACGAGCCTGTCTGTGACCTGGGCCCGCTCTGTCTGTCTCACCCGCGCCGTTGAAACATAATATCTGCCCTCTGCGTCACCCTGTCGAAAATACATGATAATACGTCTCTTACAGGTCGGCCCGGAAGTCCGGACCCGCACTCCTCCGATGCCCCCCCGGACGGCTATCGCCACAAGAACGGGAATCGCCTGCCCTCGCGCACGGCCGCCCGCGTGGCGAAACCACAAATTAATTCTCTGCGTCACCCCCCTCAAAAACACATGATAATAAGTCATTTACGAATCGACCTGGGAAGCTTGACCCGTATTCCGCTCCACTCTCGCCGTCTCTGCCCCCAGGACGGCTATCGCCACGAGAACGGGAATCGCCTGCCCTCGCGCAGGGCAGCCCGCGTGGCGAACCCACAAAATTAATCCTCTGCGTCACCCCGCTCAAAAACACATGATAATAAGTCATTTACGAATCGACCTGGGAAGCTTGACCACCGTATTCCGCCCCACTCTCGCCGTCTCTGCCCCCAGGACGGCTATCGCCCCGAGAACGGAAATCGCCTGCCCTCGCGCACGGCCGCCCGCGTGGCGAAACCACAAATCAATTCTCTGCGTCACCCCCCTCAAAAACACATGATAATAAGTCGTTTACGAATCGACCTGGGAAGCTTGACCCGTATTCCGCCCCCACACTCTCCGTCCCTGGCTCCCGGACGGCCATCGCCACAGGACCGGAAATCGCCTGTCCTCGCGCACGGCCGCGCCCATTGCGAAACCACAAAATTAATTCTCTGCGTCACCCAATCCCAAGTACCTGATAAAGAGCATCTTGTAGGTCCGTCTGGCCGCTCGGCCGGATTTTCCAGTCCCACCTCCTCGAACCGAACGGTTGAGTGTAACGGGATGAGCCGAACGACCGGCGTTTGGCGCTACAACAGCTCCGGGGTCTCTCTGTACAACAATCCCCGCGCTTCAAACGGGGACAAACTAGGCCGGACGTTCTTGCCGAATCCGAGTCGAGGAGCAAACCCCGAATACCGGCCCCGCTCCCGCCGGAGCGTCGCATGATTTCCACGTGCGCCTCCGCGTCAATCTCTCAGCCGCGCCGCAGCCCGGTGGAGCACGCCACCGTCAGCTTGTCGCGCAACTGCCCGGCAGGCCCGCCCTTTTCGAAAGTCCGTTTGTCCCCGGACCGGGGCATTTGCCAGGCGGTACAATCGGGGAATATGCATCGTGTTGCGTTGCTTGCTTTGTCCGCTTGCTGTGGATTACTCGCTCAGAAACTTCCGTTCGACGTTCATGCCCTTCTCAAACTATCCCGGATTTCCGATCCGCAGGTCTCCCCAGACGGTCGTATGGTCTCCTTCACCGTGCAAACCGTAGACGAGGCGAACAACAAGAGGCCGAAGCACATCTTTGCCACGCCGCTCTCGGGAGGCGCGCCCCGCAAACTGACCGGCGCCGGCGACAGCAACGAGCGAGCCAGGTGGTCGAAGGATTCAAAGCAGATTGCATTCATATCCAACCGGTCCGGCAGTTCCCAGATATGGCTGATGAATGCCGATGGCACAGATCCAAAGCAGGTGACCAACCTTTCCACGGAAGCCGGCGGCGTGCTTTTTTCCCCCGATGGGAAGCTCCTGTTGTTCACGAGCGAAGTTTATCCCGAATGCGGCGCCGACGACGGCTGCAACAGGAAAAAACTCGACGGCGAAAAGGCGAACGACGTCAAGGCGCGCATCATCACCTCTCTCCTCTACCGGCACTGGAATCAGTGGCGTTCCGCGAGGCGCGCGCACCTGCTGGTTGTCCCCGTGGCGGGCGGACCCGCGAAGGACCTGACTCCAGGGACCCGCGACGTGCCGCCGTTCTCGCTTGGCGGACCGGACGACTACGCGATCTCGCCCGACAGTACCGAAGTCTGCTACGCCATGAATCCGGACGAATCCGAAGCGACGAGTACAAATTCGGAGTTGTACGTGGTTCCCATCGAAGGCGGCGCGGCCACGCGGATCACGAAGAATCCCGGCGCGGACAGTTCACCCTCATATTCGCCCGACGGAAAGTTCCTTGCCTTCCGCGCACAGTTCCGGCCCGGCTACGAGTCCGACCGCTGGCGCCTCATGCTTCATGAACGAGCGACGGGAAAGGTCACGAACCTGACCGAGGGCATGGATCGCTGGGTCACGGGCGAGGCGTGGGCGCCGGATTCGTCGAAAATATTCTTCACCGTGGAGGACCGCGGACGCCGCTCTATCCAATTCGTTTCCGTCGAGGGCGGGGCCGCGCGCATCGCGGTTGGCGGTGACACCGAACTCGACGACCCGCAGTTCACGCCGGATGGGAAAACCATGGTTTATTCCGGACAGAGCGGTTCGCGGCCCGTGGAAATTTATAAGGTCTCCTCTGGCGGCGGCGCGGCGGCTCCTCTGACGCACCTGAACGATGAGGTGCTCGCGAAGTATCAGCTCACGCCGTACGAAGAAATGTTCGCCGAGGGTGCGGAAGGCGCCAAGGTTCAGAGCTTCCTCGTGAAGCCCTTTGGTTTCGATGCTTCGAAGAAGTATCCGGTCCTGATGCTGATTCACGGGGGTCCGCAGGGCGCGTGGGCAGAGGGTTGGACGTACCGCTGGAACGCGCAGGTCTTCGCCGCCGCCGGGTATGTCGTGGTAATGCCGAATCCGAGAGGATCGACCGGGTTCGGACAAAAATTCATCGACGATATTAACGGCGATTGGGGCGGGCGCGTTTACGACGACGTCATGGCGGCGGCCGACCAGGCCGCCGCGCTTCCATACGTGAACAAGGACCGCATGGCGGCCGCGGGAGGCTCCTACGGCGGCTACATGGTCAATTGGATCATGGGACACTCGCAGCGATTCAAGGCGCTCGTCTCGCACGCCGGTGTGTTCGATTTGCGCAGTAAAGCCGGGGAAACGGAAGAGTTGTGGTTCCCCATCTGGGAGTTCAAGGGCATGCCCTGGGACAACCCGGAGATGTACGCGCGCTGGTCGCCCAGCCACTTTGTGAAGGAGTTTAAGACGCCCACGCTGGTGATTCACGGCGAACAGGATTATCGCGTTGCCTCGGGCCAGGGCTTGCAGCTTTTCACGGCGCTTCAGATGCAGAAAGTGCCGTCGAAGTTGCTGCTCTACCCGGATGAAGGGCATTGGGTGCGGAAGCCGAAGAATACCCTGCTGTGGTACGGGACCTTTCTCGACTGGATCGATACCTGGACGAAAAAGTGAAGATCGTCGCCGCCGGAGTCCTCCTTTTCGTCGCCATCATTTTTGGCGTGCTTTGGTTCCTTTGTCTTGGAACGTCCATGACCGTGGAGCCGGTCAAGGTGATCGGCATGGAGACGCAAGTCAAGGTCAAGGTCATCAACATTCACGGGCTCCGCCGCATGTCGGCGTCGCTTGAGCAGGGAGGTGTGCGTTATCCGGTTTATGAGGAGAGCGCTGCGCCCACGCGCCTGGCGTTCTGGAAGAGGCGTCAGCCCTCGCGGCAGGTCGTATTCACGGCGGGGAAGAAGAAGGCCGGAGCGCTGAAGGATGGTCCTGCGAAGCTCGTGATTGAGGCGCAGTCGAACGATTTGCGGGGGCGGGTGGACACGGTGTCGGTGGATCTTGAAGTGAACACGAAGCCGCCGAAGGTTGTGGCGGATGGGTTCCAGCATTACATCAATCAGGGCGGCTCGGAACTGGTGATGTTTACGGTTTCCGGATACGTCACCGAATCCGGCGTGAGAGTGGGGCCGCACACATTCCGCAGCTTTGCGGTTCCGGGAGGCGCGCAGGGAGAGCGATTCTCGCTGTTCGCATTGCCATGGGATACGGCGGCTGGCACCGAGCCTGTTGTATTCGCGCGCAACCCCGGCGGGGCCGAAGCCTCGGCGAAGTTCTGGAACAAGATTTTCCCGAAGAAATTCCGCGCGCGCGAATTGCCGATCGACGCCAGGTTCTTGGAGAAGGTGGTGCCGCAAATCGATTCTGCGGGAAGCGGCGGCGGCCTGCTTGCGCGGTTCCTCAAGATCAACGGCGATCTACGCTCGCGAAACAACAAGACGCTTTCAGACTTGCGACTCCGGACATCGGAGAAATTCCTTTGGAGCGGCCCGTTCCGGCAGTTGGCCAATTCCAAGGTGGAGTCGCAATTCGCCGACCGGCGGACGTACATGTATGAGGGAAAGAAGGTGGACGAACAGGTTCATCTCGGCTTCGATCTGTCGGTGACGCAGAACGTGGAAGTGTCGGCGTCGAACGATGGCAAGGTGGTTTGGGCCGCGGATCTCGGCATCTACGGGAATTGCGTGGTGGTCGATCACGGATATGGACTGCAATCGATATACGCGCATCTGAGTTCGATTTCGGTAAAGGAGGGCGATGCGGTTCAGAAGGGACAGGCGTTGGGGAAAAGCGGGTCGACGGGTCTCGCGGGCGGCGATCACCTGCACTTCAGCATGCAACTCGACGGCGTGCAGATCAATCCCGTGGAGTGGTGGGACGAGCATTGGATCAAGGATCGAGTGCTGAGCAAGGTGAGCCGGTAGGCGCGAGGATTCCCTGCCGGGCACGTCACAATCGGGCTGCCCGGTGAACTCGTGGACCGGATTCGGAGAACCTCCGGAATGTTGCACGCCGGCGCTATTCATATTCATGACGAGCGGGGGCGGATGTTCTCGCTAACGTCCAGTGATGAAATGACCGGTCGATTGGCGGCCAGTGGCATCGTTTTCTGTCGCCTGTCGCCTGCCGTCTTCCCCGTTATGAGGCAGGCGACACACGGTGTGGCCTGGCCCGGCTCGCGTGCTATGATCCCACTTCATGCCTGACTACTCCATTGGTGTCGATCTCGGGGGAACGAATCTTCGCGCCGCGGCGATTGACCGATCCGGCAAAATGCTGCGCAAGGTTTCAGGGAGCACCAATCTCTCTGCGGGGCGCGATGCGGTGGTCTCCGATATCGTGGCCGCCATCTCCAGTTTGCGCGATGGCGCGGACCGGCTCGTGGGTGTTGGAGTCGGCGTGCCCGGATTCATCATCATGGAGACCGGTATTATTACCGATTCGCCGAATCTGCCGTTCTTTGTGGATTTTCCGATTCGCGACGAAATCTCGAAGCATCTGGGATTGCCGGTCATACTCGAAAACGACGCCAACGCCGCGGCTATGGGAGAGAAGTGGATCGGCGCCGGCCGCGATGTGGACGATCTTGTGCTGCTCACGCTCGGCACGGGCATCGGCGGCGGGATCATTACCGGCGGCAAGGTTCTCCACGGCTTCGTCGGAATGGCGGGCGAGCTTGGACACTTGACCATCGTGCCCAACGGGCATCCGTGCGGATGCGGGAACCAGGGCTGCCTCGAAAAATATTCTTCGGCGACGGCCATCGTTTGCATGGCGAGATCGCTGAGTCTCGGTGACAACCTGACGGCGGAAGCCGTCTATCACTTGGCTGCGGGGGGCGACGAAAAGGCGCGGGCGATTTTCACGACGATGGGCCAGTCGCTGGGCCAGGCGCTGGCGATGCTCGTGAACATATTCAATTACCCGCTCTACCTGCTGAGCGGCGGTATGCTCCCGGCGTGGGACCTGTTCGCGCCGGCCATGCTCGCCGAGGTTCGCCGCCGATCGTACAACTTCAGAGCCACGAACACGCGGATTGAGAAGGCTACCCTCGGCAATGAAGCGGGGTTATACGGAGCGGCGTACCTTCCTCTGCTCCAGGCTGTTCTCCAGGGACATTCGTAGACAACTATGTGGATGGGAATCGATGTTGGAACAGGCGGCACGCGCGTGCTCATTGTGGACGAGGCGGGCGTCGTCCGCGCGGGTTTCACTTCCGCGCACGCCGGAATGCGCATGGAACGGCCCTTATGGGCTGAGCAGGATCCGGACGATTGGTGGCGCGCGGCCGCGGAGGCTATCCGCGGCGCACTCGATCAGGCGGGTATCGGAGGAAGCGAGATCGCCGGCATTGGACTCTCCGGACAGATGCATGGCCTTGTAATTCTCGACCGCGCGCACGACGTGATTCGCCCCGCGCTGATCTGGTGCGATCAACGCAGCCAGCCTCAGGTTGATTTCATTAATCGAACGGTGGGGCGCGAGAATGTCCTGTCCTTCACGGCGAATCCCGTTTTGACGGGCTTCACGCTACCCAAGCTCCTCTGGGTGCGGGATCACGAACCTTCGCAATTCGGCCGGGTCCGGAAGATGCTCTTGCCGAAGGATTACATTCGCTTCAAACTTACCGGCGAGTTCGCGAGCGACGTGTCGGACGCTTCCGGTACCGCGCTCTTCGATGTCGTGAAAAGGCGCTGGTCCTTTGAGATGACGGACGCGCTCGGGCTCGACCGTTCGATACTGCCGGAAGTGCGTGAATCGAGAGAAGTCACGGGCCGCGTGACTTCCGCGGCGGCCGGACTGGTGGGCCTCACCGCTGGCACGCCGGTGGTCGGTGGCGGCGGCGATCAGGCGTCGAGCGCGATCGGCAACGGCGTGGTGCGGCCGGGCGTGGTGTCGTGCACGCTGGGAACGAGCGGCGTGGTTTTTGCGCACATGGATCAGGTTGCGTACGATCCGGCGGGTCGCGTCCACACTTTCTGCCACGCGGTGAAAGGCAAGTGGCATGTGATGGGCGTCACACAGGCCGCCGGATTGAGCCTGCAATGGTTCCGGAATCAGTTGGCTGCGGGTGCTGGCTACGATGAGTTGACCTTCGAGGCTTCCGGATCCCCGGCGGGCGCGCAAGGGCTCTTCTGGTTGCCCTACCTGATGGGCGAGCGGACGCCGCACCTCGATGCAGCGGCGCGCGGTGCATGGATTGGGCTCACGGCAAAGCATTCGCGGGCCGACCTGATCCGCGCGGTGATCGAGGGTGTTTGCTACAGCCAGAAGGATTGCCTCGATATCGTGGCCTCGCTCGGCATTCCGGTTGAGTCGGTGCGTGCTTCGGGCGGCGCCGCAAACAGCGCGTTCTGGCTTCAGTTGCTCGCCGACGTGCTTGACAAGCGCGTGACCACACTTCAAACGCAGGAAGGCTCTGCGTACGGCGCGGCGCTGCTGGCGCTCGTCGGGACGGGGCGGTATTCTTCTGAAGAGGAGGTGTGCGGCGTGGCAATCCGCGAGGTGAGTTCCCTGATGCCGCGCGCCGCGGAAGCGTCTGTCTATCGAGGGCGGCATGCGGTCTACGGCGAACTGTACCAGGCGCTGAAACCCATTTATCAGAAGATGGGATATTAATAGATGAAGATAGGATATTAGATAGTGGATTGGTCGAACTTCCTATGCTGGCCGCGATACGCTATTTCGCCGTTTTAGGCCTATTGACGCCGCTCGGTGCGGAACCGGTGCTCCTGACGTTGAAGCAGAAGTGTTTCGGCTGCCACGGCGACGGGAACATCTTCGGCAAACTCGATCTGCGCACCCGCGAAGCCGCATTGCGAGGCGGCGCGCGCGGCCCCGCAATCGTCCCCGGGCGCGCCTCGGATAGCCTGCTGTACAAGGCTCTGCTTCATCAGGCCGGTCTCAAGATGCCTCCCGGTGAAGACGCCAAACTGCCGGCGGAGACTCTGGACGCGTTTAGGTTGTGGATTGACGGCGGCGCACCTTATGAGCCGCCGAAAGCCGGCAGCGTGAATTGGGGGAACTATCGCGAGGACGACCTCTGGGCGTTCCGCGCACTGAAGAAAACCACCGGCAGCGTGGACTCATTTATCGCGGCGGAACTGAAGCGGAACAGTCTTTCCGCAGCCCCGCTCGCGGACCGGCGCACGCTATTGCGGCGAGTCACGTTAGATCTCACCGGTCTGCCCCCGGGCCCGGACGACGTGAAGGCGTTCCTCAAGGACCCCGCGGCCGGCAGCAAGGCGTTCGCAAAGGTCGTTGACCGCTTGCTTGCGTCGCCTCAATATGGCGAGCGGTGGGCGCGGCACTGGCTCGATGTCGTCCGCTATGCCGATTCAAACGGTTACTCGAACGACTACGAACGCCCCAACGCCTGGCGTTACCGCGACTATGTGATTCGCGCCTTCAACAGCGACAAGCCGTACAGCCGCTTCATCGAAGAGCAGGTCGCCGGCGACGAACTGTTTCCGGACAGTCCTGAAGCTATCATTGCGACGGGTTTCCTCCGGGCGGGCCCGTGGGAGCATACAGGTATGTCGGTCGCGGCCGAAACGCGGCAGATGTGGCTCGACGATGTGACGCACTCGACAGCCAACGCTTTCCTGGGCCTGACGCTCGGGTGCTCGCGCTGTCACGACCACAAGTTCGATCCCCTCCCGACGAAAGACTACTACCGCATGCAGGCCGTGTTCGCGACCACCGCCTTTGCGAGGCGGCCGCTGCCGTTTCTGGAAACCGAGCGGCGCGACAGTTTCGAGGCAGCGAAGACACGGATGGACGCGCTGATCGCGCAGACCGAAGTTGCGATCGCGGGCCGCAAGAAGAACGGATTGTCTCCCGATGAGAAAGAAGCCGTAAAGCTGTATTCCAAACACCTGGCGATGCACAAGGAATCGTCGTTCCGCTATAAACCGCACGCGTTCGCGGTTTCGAGCGGGCTCGAACACGAGGAATGGAACGACGTGGGGCCGGAAGGCGCCAGAAGCTACATGAAGAAGCCGGACTATGAATTCGCGAGCGTTCATGTGCTTGTCGGCGGGAGTCTGCAGTCGCCCGGACCGATGGCGGAGCCCGGCGTTCTGAGCGCGCTCGAACAGTTTGGGGGATACGCCGCGCCGGAAATTCCCAGAACGGCATCGGGGCGTCGCGCCGCGCTCGCCAAATGGATCGCGAATCCCGCGAATCCGCTCACTGCGCGCGTGATGGTAAATCGCATCTGGCAGTATCACTTCGGCGGGGGGCTCGCGGAGAACTCGAACAATTTCGGCAAGATGGGCGGGAAACCCACGCATCCCGAACTGCTTGACTGGCTGGCCTCGCGGTTTATCGAGAGCGGTTGGAGCGTCAAGGCCATTCATCGCGAGATTCTGCTTTCCGAGACTTACCGGCGCGCGAGCGGCGTGACCGCGGCGAACGATCCGGAGAATCGGTTCCTTTCGCATTTCTCGCCGAGGCGCGTGGAAGCTGAAGTGCTCCGCGATGCGATGCTGTCTGTGTCTGGAGAATTGAGTGAGGCGCGCGGCGGGCCTGGAACCTTTCCGCGAATCAACACACTGGTTGCGCACCAGCCGCGCCACGCGATGGGAACCCTGCGGCCTGTCTATTGGCCCTCACCCACGAAGGAGGCGCGCAACCGCCGGACCATTTACACCTTTCAGCAGCGCAGCATTGCCGATCCTGTGATTGAATCCTTCAACGGCGCATCAATGGACATGTCCTGCGAACGCCGCGAGTCGACAACAGTCCCGACCCAGGCTTTCTCGCTGCTCAACAGCGAACTGAGCCGCGAAATAGCGCTGGCGTTTGCGGCGCGGATAAGCCGTGAGGGCGGCGATCCCGTGGAGCGTGCGTTCCAACTGGCGTTCCAGAGACCGCCCAACGCCGGGGAGAAACGAGAAGCGCTCCGCCATCTTGCGGCCATGACGGAGCATCACCAACGCACGCCGCCCGCGTCCCCGCCAAAGCTCAGCCTGGAGCGAAGCATTACCAGTGAGCTGACCGGCGAGAAACACGCTTTCCAGGAATCGGAACCGCCGTGGACGTATGAACCGGATGTGCGGCCCGCCGATGTCACGCCCGCGGTGCGGGCGCTGGCCGGCCTGGCGCTCGTGCTGTTCAACTCGAACGAGTTCGTGTATGTGTATTGAAGGCGCACCATGAGAATCTTGCCCACGTCAATTTCCCGTCGTGATCTTCTGTTCGGATCTTCCGCCGGTTTGGGCCGTATTGCGCTTGCATCGCTCCTCTCTCAGGATGATAGCCGCGCCGGCGCGCTCACGCCGAAGAAGGGACACTTTCCGGCAAAGGCGAAGCGGTGCATCTTCCTATTGATGGAAGGCGGCCCGAGTCACATCGATACTTTCGATCCGAAGCCGAAGCTCGATCAATTGCACATGACCGAGTTCACGAAAAGCCCCACGAAGTTCGCGGCGGCCATGAATACGGGCAAGCGTTATTATGTGCGCAGCCCTTTCGAATTTCGGGAAGCCGGGAAACTCGGCATCCCGATGAACCGCCTGTTCGAACGTTTCGCGAACGTAGCGGACGACGTGTGCTTCTACCGCGGCTTGCAAGCAGAAAGTGTGAACCATCCGACCGCGCTGTATCATTTGAACTGCGGCAATCAGTTTGGCGGCGATCCGGCGGTGGGCGCGTGGGCCGCTTACGGGCTGGGAACCGAGAATCAGAATCTGCCCGCGTTCGTCGTGCTTCCGGACAAAGCGTATCCGCAGGGGGGAGCGGCGAATTGGTCGAACGGATTTCTCCCCGCGCACTATCAGGGAACGGCGTTGCGTTCGGAGGGCCCGCCGATTCTCGACATGAATCCGCCGCCTGGCGTGGCAGAAGCCGAACAGCGCGCCAACCTCGGCTTGCTTTCGAAGCTCAACAGGATGCACCAACGCGCGCACGCCGGTCACGCGGAGCTCGAGGCGCGCATCGAGAGCTACGAACTCGCGTTCCGTATGCAGGCGGAAATGCCGGCCGTGGTGGACCTTTCAAAGGAGTCTAAAGAGACGCAGGATCTATACGGAGTGGGTCATGCGGATGCCGAGGTCGATTCGCTGGCCCGCCGCTTTCTTCTGGCTAGGCGTATGGTGCAGGCAGGCGTGCGCTTTGTGCAAATCGGCGTGTCGGGGTGGGACTCCCACGATTACATCGAGAAGGCTCACGGCGCGCGCATTCGCTCTCTCGACCGGCCGATGGCGGCGTTGCTCGCGGACCTGAAGCGCACAGGCTTGCTCGAAGAAACGCTCGTGGTCTGGGCCGGCGAGTTCGGGCGTTCACCGGATAACGGCGTCCGCGGCGAAGGCAAGGCGTGGGGGCGCGATCACAACGCGAAAGCGATGACAGTATGGCTTGCGGGCGGCGGCGCCCCGCATGGAAAGATCGTAGGCGCAACGGACGAAGCCGGCGGAACGGCCGTTGAGTGCGTTCATCCCCTCAAGAATTTCCATGTGACTCTCCTGAAGCTGCTGGGTCTGGATGACGCGAGGCTCACTTATTTCCACGCGGGCCGCAACAAGCAGTTGAGCCAAACCGGCGGTGAAACGATCAGGGAGTTGATCGCGTAGGTTTCGCCGGGATGAATTTCTGGGGCCGCCAGTTCAGAATCTCGGCGGTGTAGATGGCGCCCGATGCGCCGGGAATCTTTCCATCGAGATCGAGCTTTAGAACGCGATCGTTGTACCTGTCCGACATGTACAGGAACCCATCGCTTGCAAGGTCGAGGCCCCAGGGCGCGCCGATGTGCGTCCATTGTTTGAGGAAGCGCCCCTCGGAATCGAAAACCTGGATGCGGTAGTTTTCGCGGTCCGCCACGTAGACGCGGCCCTGCTTGTCGATCGCAATGGAATGCGTGGTGTCAAATCAAACTCGCCTTCCCCCAGACCTTTCTTTTCTTCCTGTCTTGATCAGCTTTCCGTCTTTGCTGATCTTCACGACTCGCGAATTTCCGTACCCGTCCGCGGCGAATGAGATGAGTCGCCGTTCGGCGCGAAGGCAATATCGGTGGGGCGGTCGAAGCGGAGGATATCGCCGTCGCACTGGCCGCGCGGACCCTTTCCGGGGCGAGGCCAGATGGGCTGCATCGCGCTTGCGGCATCCGAAGTCACGCGCCAGCGGCCGAGCACCATCTTGACGCGCCCGCTCTTGTCGAGTTTGAGGACCGTGTGCGTTGATCCGCGCGGCTCGGGCCTGACAACGATATGGTGGCCGCCGACGGCTCAACCGCCGCGCACCTTCAGAGCCGCTTTCAGGTTCAGATTGCGAATCAGCCGGTGCAGGTAATTCGGATGCAATCCAAGCAACTTCGCCGCATCGGTGTAACTGCCGCCCGTCTGCTCGACTGCCTTCAAGATCAATTGCTTCTTGGTCTCCTTGATCGCCTCATGGAACTTAGCGATCACACCGGCATTCAGCTCGCTGTCCGATTCTAGCAGCGACTCAGGCAAATCCTCGGGAAGTATCAGGTCGTCCGACCCCAGAACGACGGCACGCTCGATGGCGTTCTCCAGTTCGCGCACATT
>SYKU01000455.1 GCA_005808865.1 Acidobacteriota bacterium | reverse complement strand
GAACAACCCTGTGCTCATCGGCGAGCCGGGTGTTGGCAAGACTGCAATTGTGGAAGGCCTCGCCCAGCGCATTTCCGATGGCGAGGTTCCCTCGTTCCTTGCCGACAAACGGATCCTGGCCCTCGACCTCTCACTGATTGTGGCCGGCACCAAGTACCGCGGCCAGTTTGAAGAGCGGCTCAAGACCATCATGAAAGAGCTGATGGAAAACCAGAACGCCATCATCTTTATCGACGAGTTACATACCCTGGTGGGAGCGGGGTCGGCCGAAGGATCGCTCGACGCCGCGAACATCCTCAAGCCGGCGCTTTCACGGGGCGAGATTCAGTGCATCGGGGCGACCACGCCGGCCGAGTTCCGCAAGTCGATCGAGAAGGACCGTTCGCTTGAGCGCCGGTTCCAGGCCGTCAAAGTTCCACCGCCAAACGACGCGGACGCCGTGAAGATATTGTTCGGCATCAAGGACCGGTACGAAAAGTTCCACGCCGTTGGGTACACCGACGAATCTATCGAGGCAGCGGTCTACACCTCGAGCCGCTATATTCCGGACCGCTACCTGCCCGACAAAGCCATTGATCTCATCGACGAAGCCGGGGCTCGCGTCAAGTTGCGCCAGACCACGTTGCCGGCCGACCTTGCCGATATCCAAAAGCGCATCAAATTCATAGTGCACCGGATGGAAAACGCCATCGCCAATCACGAGTTCGAGAAGGCGCGCTTCTACTCCGACGAGGAACGCAAAGAGCGCGAGAACATGCGTCAACTGCGTGAGAAGTACAACATGGACGAAACGTCGACGGGCATCGTGACTAAGGACGATATCGAATACGTAGTGGCTCGATGGACGGGCGTCCCGATGACCGCCATCAAGGAACAGGAAATCGCCAAGCTGTTGCGCATCGAGGAAGAGCTGCATAAACGCGTCATCAGCCAGGAAAAGGCGATTTCAGCACTAGCGCGGTCGATCCGCCGCTCTCGGGCGGGCCTGAAATCGAGCAGCCGTCCGGCGGGTTCTTTCCTGTTCCTGGGCCCGACGGGAGTGGGAAAAACGGAAGTCGCCCGTGCGCTCGCGACTTTCCTTTTCGGCAGTGAGAAGTCGCTGGTCCGGTTCGAAATGTCCGAGTTCATGGAGAAGCATTCTGTCTCGAAGCTGATCGGATCGCCTCCCGGGTACGTCGGCTACGAAGAGGGTGGTCAACTAACCGAACGCGTGAAGCGTGCGCCATACTCGATCATCCTTCTCGACGAAATCGAGAAAGCGCACCCGGACGTCTACAACATTCTGCTGCAAGTCTTCGAAGACGGGCAGTTGACCGATGGTCTAGGTAACACGGTGGACTTCAAGAATACGATCATCATCATGACGTCCAACCTGGGGGCGCGATTCCTCGAAAAGCGCGGCAACCTGGGCTTTTCGGCGCCGCAGGTGGAAGGAATGCCTTCGAAGATCGAGGACCAGGTCCGGGCGGAGGTGAAGCGCGCTTTCAATCCTGAATTCCTCAATCGCCTCGACGAAGTGATTTTGTTCACGTCGCTTACCGAAGAGGATCTGCTGAAGATCATGGGCCTGCTCGTCGAGCAGATTAATGGAAACCTGGTCTCGAAGCAGATACGGCTCCGGCTCAACCCTGATGCGATGAAATACATCCTCGAAAAGACGTGCGGTGACCGCAGCTATGGCGCAAGACCACTACGGCGGGCACTGCAGAAGTATATTGAGGATCCGCTATCGGAAGCGTTGATTCAGGGCTTGTTGCCGCAGCCGGGCGAACTCGAAGTGTACCTGGGCGATACGGGAATCTACTATCGGCCCATCCAAACGGAGCCCGAGACCGTGACGGTAGGCGGCGGTACTGCCACTGAGAACGAGAACTCGCGGATTCCCGGAACGCTGCTTTTCACATTCGCGTAGGGCGCGAGAGTGCCCGTTGGGTGCGCCCGCGCGTACGATTAGGCGGCACGGCTTGCGCCCCCATTGAGTCTCGGCCACGGGGTTTAGTCTGGTGGCGAGAGTAAGTCCGCAGGTACCTCAGGCGGCCGATTCGCTGCGCCATCGGCCGCCGTCTAATCATGCTGAATGCCGCCTTCACGATCTCATCCTTGCCGCTGAGGGGGACAATATCGCCATTCCCCCTGCGGGTGTCGACGGCTTCGGTAAGGCTCGGAAAGCTGCGCCCGGTTCGCCGGGCTAAGGTGAGGCACTACGCTTCTGATTCAGGCGAATCGCCCGCATCCCCCGAGCTGAAGCCGCTGTATGCTGAGGCAAGGAAGTTCGCTCCCATGGACACGTTAGAAGATGACTAATGTTGAAACCGGTTTACTCGAGAACGGGGTGCCGTACATTCGCGGTGGGGGCGGCCGGCAGGAAGCGGTTGTCTTCTTCGGCGCGAATGCACTTTTGAGGCGTCTCGACAAAACTTCGGACCCGGGACGTTACGTACGTCAGGTTTCACGTCTGCTTCCCGGCCACAGGTTCACGATTTTGGGATACGCCCGGTCTACCTTCGAAGAGATCGTGGCGGACATGGCAGCTTCAATCCTTACGCTGCCAGCCGTTGTCCTGGGGATCTCCTTTGGCGGCTTCGTCGCCATGCGACTCGCAGCCCGGCATCCGGAGTTGGTCAGGGGCCTGGTGATGCTGGTTTCGGCGCACCGTTTCTCACCCGGTGGGAGACGAATAATGGAACGCCAGTTCGACGCGCTGGAACGCGGGGACTTCCGAAGTCTTGTACGCGAAAACACGCTGCTGTTCCGCAGACCCTGGTACAACGGGCTGGCACGGCTCAAGCTTTGGAAGAACGGAAACCGGCTGACCACCGATTTCCGGGAACCGGCGGCGATCCTGCATGACTACCGCCAACTGTTCGGGCCTGATTTCAAAAACAACGCTCAGTTCGGAAGACGCATTGCGAGCCCGACGCTCGTCATCGGAGGAACGGCGGATCAGTTGTTCGACCGTAGTGCCTTCGAGGAGACTACCGGATTGATTCCCGGTGCCCAGATCCATCTCTTCGAAAGGGAAACGCACATGCTGCCAATCGAGAGGAGCGACGAAGTTGGCGCCGCGATCACGGGCTTTTTGGTTTAGTTAGGCCGATCGAACTCGTAGTCGATTCGCATCCCGCCGCTGCAGAATCGTAAAGATGCTGCGCAACAGCAGTTTTGATCAGTCTCGGTCGGCGAACGGTCTTCACCAACAGGCTGATATCTTGGCGCGCCTTCCGCCTGAATATTGGGTAGTGTCTGCACATTTCAGGCACTACCCAATATTGGTCAGACCGTCGTCCCGCCCCCAATCGACAGATCAACAAGATCAACCTCTTCGGGACGGACGTACGGTTTGACGGCGACTGCTCGAAGAGCCGGTGCATTAGGGCGTTCCGGTGGGCTTCCCCTGAGCATCAACCCTTAACCAACCCGAGGCATACTCGCCGCGCGCAAGCTAACAGCCTGCGCAACGAACCGCACCCCTACGAGCAGCCGCTCGTCCCGCCGCAATTCCCGCACTTGTAGCAGCTTCCGTTGCGGGTCATGATCGAGCCGCATTCGGCGCAGAGCGGAGCGTCCGTCACCACGGGCGAGAACGGCAGCGTCTGTTGCGGATTCACCT
>SYKU01000454.1 GCA_005808865.1 Acidobacteriota bacterium | reverse complement strand
TGCTTACAACTATATCATACAAAGCAGAGTGTGTCAATATGACAGCAACTATTTACATGCCTACACAATAGACCTGAAACGGGGATAACTTCATCAAAACAAGCCGTTTCAGGGTTTTAGTAGTGAGAACTTCGGGCTAGATGAAGTCGAGCGAATTGTGATCTGACGATATAGATAGAGCACCCGATCTCGCTAGATGTAGTGCGTGAATGGCAGAGGCGGAATATCTTTGATCGGACCAGCCGTGAGAATCTCCCCCACAGCATTCGCAAACTTCAAGGTAATCGGCATACCGTCTCCGAAGACGCAGGTGTTGTAGTTTAGCTTCGTCAGAGTGAGTATGTCCTGTAGGACAGTCTCGATTGATGCATCGCCTTTGTTGAGCTCAATGATGAGCGGATTCGGGACTCCCCTTCCCGGATAGGTCTGTATGCGCGGGGTCCATCCCTTGGTCCATAAATGTGCGCTGCGCCTTCCTCGAATGTGAGCAAGTCCTCGAAGTATCGGATTCTGTCCTTGCCGATACAGTTTCAGATTTTGCTCGTGTCGAATTCTCACGCCGACAATATTCGTTTCGCTCCCCGCAGCCTCTTCGAAGCCTTTCCACTCCTCATTTTCAAAACGCACACGTCCGTGGATGAATACCTCCCGAGGAGGTCGCCCGTCTTTCGCCTTTTTCTTGTAGGACTCGATCACCATTTGGCCCAACGCCTTTGCAGCTTCGCGACTCAGGTGATAGTCGCCGGTGTCCTCGTTGTACCAGGGACCAACGGCGCCCTTAAAGACAACTCCATCCCCCGAATCGAGAAACATTTGAGCTGCGCAGCAGGCGTTGCGAGTAGTCCCCGTGCTCGAATCCTTCTTGAAAACTAGACCTACGTAGCAAACACCTTCTCGAATGCTCGACACCTTCCAAGGCCGACCACCGACCTTATAAAAGATTCCGGTGCTGAGGTTCCACGCGATCTCCGACTGTCTCCGGACGTCGGACGACGCGACGCCAGGATCACCCTCTCTTCTAATGTTCGAAAGGGTGCTCTCCTTGGCTACTTGAGTGAGAACCATGGCATCGAGCAAACGCGCCTTCAATTGATTGTGAAAATGTTCCTCATAAAAGTAGGCTGTGGGCGCGTCCTCGACTTCCGGGAAGAGAGATTGATTCCCGTAGAAGCTGCGGGCTTTGCTGACGCTCTTGAACTGGACCTTCGCTTGGAGCCTAATAGCAGGTTCAACGTTGGATTCGGGCCGACAGTACTTGTAGATGCGATCTGGAACTATGACGAACCAAAGCTCCGGTTTGTCTTCTTCCTCCTTCAGCTCTCTCAGAATCCGACTTGTGAAAACTTCGACGGTTCCATAGACGCGTTGGTGGCGATCATCAAGGTAAAGATGTCGGTCGATCTCTTCATCCCCAACTTCCAGTTCAACGAGGGGCTGAGACTCCCACGGTGTTTGAAACGCTGCACCGAAGCCAGGAAACGGAGGTCTTCCAGGCGGCGGCGGTTGGATGAATACTGGACCCTGGACCCATTCCACCCACCGCTTGTAGATATCAATTCCACTTCTCGTTCCGATAACGCCGACCTTCACGCCATAGGGCTTCGCCTTGTCAAGGGGCCCGAAAAGCGTGAGTCCATCGCGAGGATCTTCCATGGTCTGCTCATGGCGGAACATTAGGCTCGGCTCGGGTATACGTATGAGTTTGTGATCCATCATTCGCCGTCCTCAAGTGCATCTTCGTCTTCCCTGTCGCTCCTTCCAAAATCTTCTGCGATCTGGATAAATGCCTCCTCATCCAGTTCCTGTGGATCGGTATAGGCGACGGGGCTTGTAAAAGGAATGGGAAGACGGTTCACTTTGATGAAGGTGTCTGGCCCGACGGGCATTGCTATTGTGCCGCCATCCTCGGCGAGCTGCGCTACTGCCGCGAGTGTACAGTCTCTCCACTTGTCGTTCCACCATCCTTTGCATTGACTCTGCCGAGCGGCGGCGAGCTTCTTTTTGCTGCTCCAAATCGTCTGGCCATCATTTGAGAACACTACGTGCGGCTTGATAACGAAACAAGGTACGGGATGAACTTGAGGTCGCGCTTCTAGGCCGAAGTGCCAGTGTCTGGTTGTGATGACACCTGTAGTCGGGTTCTTCTTGTTGCTGTACCCTACCATCCCGCGAAACCGTTCCTTCCCAGTTAGGTCGGTATAGAAAGCCTTGTCTGCGGGGATCTGGTCCTTCTTGAAGTAGAAACTCCGCACCTCATTAGCAAGGACGTGTACGGGTAGACTTTTCGTTTTGAGAAGGTGCTCCCAGGTGAGACGAAGTAGTCGAAAAAGATGCTTACCAAAGATGCCATCTTCTTCGGCCAGAAGATCCGCGACAGATCTAGGGGTACCTGGCTGCACGACGTAGTGATCGGGGCCAAGCTTTCCCTCAAACGCGTCCGCCTTTGCAAATGTAATGAGGGAGATGCCATCTTGGACAGCCGGGTATGGAAAGTCCTGGCTGACTTCAATCTTGCCGATTCCGTTCCGGCTAATAGAATGAAAGTAGACTTGCTCCGGAAGTTCGATAGGAAACCAGTTGGAGAGATGATCTTCCCGCTCTTCACGAACCCCTTGCGCCGCGCCAAAGTTGCTCCGCCACCACTCGCTGACAGCTGAACGATTGAATAACGGAGACTTGGGAACATTCTCCTCTTCCAGCTTTTTGAGTAGAGTTGCGAGCCCACTTGCCCACGCTCTATGAAACGGCATCGTGATGACGCGGGACAGTTCAATAGTGATGTCGTGGTGTGGCAGATCGTCAATGTGCAAAGGAATAACGAAGTCCCTCAGTTTCTCCTTCTTCGCGATGCTCTGCGCCAATTGGAGTTCCCTTAGGGGACCATCCTTAGAGTTCGATGTTCTTGAGAGAACGTAGAGAACTTTGACTGCCGAAGTTCGGAGCACATTTTCGATGTCGTCCCAAAACGTCTCGCCGCCCAACAACTTCGTGAGGTCGCACCACACGTTGTATCCTTCGCTTGCAAGTTGAAGAGCGAGCCAAAGAGTGAACTCGTTGTCTTCCGGGTTGGCGTGACTTAAAAGGACGGTATCGCGGTTTGCGACGGTCTTGGTGTCGCCCATAGTACCCCACTGCTTGGCCGGGTCTTGAAACGCCCCGACCTGCGAGACAAAAAAACATCTGACAGATTCGTCAAGGAGACCAAAACAAATTGTCTGGAAACGTTTTCAGGATACCGCATGGAGTGGACCCCATTCTTGAGACAACCAGTTAACCCTTAAATTTCAGCGAAAGGGAAACTGGAAAAATGAAGGCACGAAGGAAATTCAGCCGGGAATTCAAGCAGACCGCGATCCGGCAGCTCGCCGCGGGCAAGATGATCGGCAAGGGGCAAGCGCGTTGGGTGGGCGGCAGCGACATCCGCAAGCAGAATCAGTTCATCGATCAACTCTTCGAATTGAGGTAGGGCGGCGGCGGTCCCGGCCTCCGACAAGGAAGATTTCAGCCGGCCGGACGCAGATGCAACACATCCGTTTCCGCGACCTTCAGAACATATACTTCGCCGAGACCTGCAGAATGCGCCCGGCGCCGGCCGATTGTACCCTGCCAAACACGGGTGAGGTCAGCGTGGCGTTGGGATCCCCGAAGTTCGCCCGGTTCGGGAGATTGAAGGCGTCAAAGCGAAGCTGGATGCGGTGCTGCTCCACGATGCGGAAGGTCTTCGACAGCGACGTATCCATACCGAAAGAAGCCGGGCCGGAGATGATGTTGCGCCCTGAGTTGCCGAAGGTGAGCGCCGGGTTCGGCGTGAACGCGCCCGTGTTGAAGTAGCGCGCCAGCCGCTCGTCCTTCGATCGTCCCGAGGCGAGCCGCCAATCGCCAGTCACGTTCGGCCTGTCATTGGCCACCCCCGAAAGCGAGTTATCGCGCCCCGAAACCACGGTGAATGGGCTACCCGAGGCGGCCACCAGAATCGCGCCCAGTTCCCAGCCGCCGAACGCCCTCGCATACCACTGGGCCCCGTTCAAAACCGGAAGGGCATAGAGGAACGAAGTCGCCCAGCGGTGGCGGATGTCCTCGTCGATGCGGCCGCGCTCGGCTTTGCGGTCCAGCGGGTTCTGGTAGGCCTGCTGAGAAAGCTGCGCGAACGCGTTATACGACCAATCGTCGATCGCTTTGGCGAACGTGTAAGAGCTATTGACCGTGAACCCGCGGCTGAAGCGCTTTTGCAACTGGACCTGCAACGAGTTATAGGCGGAGTTGCCCATGGTTGAGAGCTGGCCGATCGACGAGTAGTTGGGGGCATAGATGCGCCGCGCGTTGGTGTTGCCCGTCGTGGCCCCGGGCGTGAGTTGAGCCACATTGAGTTCGCGCAGTTGCGGAAGCTTGTGGCCAACGTTGCCGACGTAGGACGCTTCCAGCATGTAGTTGCCGCCGACTTGTTGCTGAACGCCGAAGTTGTAATTGAACGTATACGGGATGCGCAGGCTCGGGTCGTAGGACTTGGGTATGGACACCGGCAACACGAACCGCGCGTTCTCCGAAGCGACCGTAAAGGGAAAGGGGTTAGCCGCTCCGCGGTAAGGAGCCGCCAACTGGGTGACGTCGCGATTCACAACCAAGCCGAAAGGTTGCGGCGCCAGCACTCCGCCGGCCATTTCCGCGGTAAGCGGTTCAAAGAAACAACCGAAGCTGGACCGGATCGCGGTCCGGCCGTTGCCGAACACATCCCAGGCGACCCCAATGCGTGGGCCGAAGTTGTTGCGGTCCGCCTGATACGGGTAGGCCGCGTCGCCCGGAAAGACCGTGCCGGCGGGAGCCGTTGGGAAACGCGTCGAGCGCGCATTCGGAACGAAGCTCGTTAGCTTGCCGTACTGTTCCCTCCACGCCGGGAACGATTCCCACCGCAGGCCCAGGTTGAGCGTGATCCGCGAGTGCATCTTCCAGGCGTCCTGCGCGTAGAGGCCCACTACCGTGTACCGCTGGTCGGTGTCGAGCGGCGAGGCCTGTTGCATCGAACGGGCGCGGCCCAGAATAAAGTCGGCCAGCGCGTCCCGCGACTGCGTCCCGTCGAACCGGAACAGCCCGCCCGTGTTGTTGTTGTCGCGGTACAGGAACCGGTTCCGCTGCACGTCGGCTCCGAACTTCCATTGGTGCCGCGCCTGCTGCCACGTGAGGCTTTCCGACATGTCCAGGTTATCGGAAAGCCGCTGACGGTCCCGGCCAGGCGACAGCGTGAACCGCCCGGTGGCTTCCAGCCTCGGAAGCGTGATGGCCCCGCCCGCGTGCGCGAAGTCGCTTGCGCCCAGATCCACCAGCGTGTCCCGGACTGTGTTGCTTTCCAGGTAATTGAACCGCGTGTAGGTGACCCGCGCGCTGTTGAGAAGCGTCGGAGTGAAGGTGTGCGTGTCCTCTACCGTCGCCGTTTGCATCCGGAGCGAGTTCTCAAACGGGCTGAATCCAGCAAAGGCGGAGCCTTGCGGAAAGTTGTCCGCGCCCGCGTTGTTGTCGATAAAGTGCCGGATGTTGAAGCGATTCTTACTGCTCAGGACATGGTCCAGCCGCGAAAGAAACTGGTTGCCGGTCGTAGGACGGGAAACCTGCGTCTGGTAGGCGCCGTTGGGCCGGTTGGCCACCGGGTTGTACCGCTGCAGGACCTTCACCGCGACAGGGTCGAAGCGCGAACTCGGGATCTGGCCGCCGGCGAAGGGTGTGTTCGTGAGAGGATCGCGCACCCCGCCGTTCACATGGGCAAAGTTCCCGCGAAGCTCTTCAGGCGTGGCTGGCACCGAAACGCCGGAAATCTGGTCTTCCCGGATGCGCAGGCCTTGGTAGGAGAAGAACCAGAAGCTCCGGTTGCGCCCGTCGTAAGCCTTCGGAATGTAGATGGGCCCCCCCGACGTGACGCCGAACTGGTGGAACCGGAGCTTCGAAACCCGGGGGAGAAAAAAACTCCGCGCGTCCATCGCGTTGTTGCGCAGAAACTCCCACGCGCTCCCGTGCAGTTCGTTGGTCCCCGACCGCGTCACCGCGCTCACCACCGCCGCGCCCCGCCCATATTCCGCCGGAGTGCCCGCCGTGGCAACCTTGAATTCCTGCAGCGCGTCGGGCGGTGGGAGTCCGAGCCCCTGTCCACGGTGGAAGTAGGCCAGCGAACCGCCGTCGAGCAGAATGTTGACCCCGGTTTGCCGCCCGCCATTGAGCCGCATCGTTTGCTGGCCGAACGACGGGCGGATCGTCGTGCCGATGTCGTTCACGCCGGGAATCAGGCGGACGAGGTCCAGCGCGTTCCGCCCGTTGAGCGGCAGGTCGCGCACCCGCCGGTCGTCGATCAACATCCCGTGCACAGCCGACCGCGTGTCCACCTGCGGAGCTTCCGCCCGCACTTCGACCGTCTGCGTCGCTTCGCCCACTTCAAGATGGAAGTCGATACGCAGGTTTTGCAGCGCCGACAGCGACAGGTCCCGCCGCTCGCTGGTGCGGAAGCCCGGGGCCGACGCCGAGGCGGTGTATGTACCCACAGGGAGCAGCGGGACGACGTACTCGCCGGTCGCGTTGCTGGCCGCCGTCTTTCGTTCTCCGGTGTTCTGGTTCGTAATGGTGATGGAAGTGGTTGGCACGGCCGCCCCGGAGGGGTCGCGGACCACGCCCGCGAGTTCACCGGTGGGGCTCTGGCTGCAGAGAAGGGAAGCGATCGGGAGGAGATAGAGGATGCGCATAGTGTTCTCTGTGGACTGATTGTACTCCGATCCGCTAATGATTCAAACGAGGTTTGATCCATATCAGCGATTTCGAGAAACGCCATCACTTCCGGACTGACTTGCCGGAGAGACAACAGTCCAATACCTGCGGATCGAAGTTCATCGGCAGTCGCAAGAGCACTGAAATATTCCAGAAGCGACCGATGCCGGAAAGAGTAGTTCCCTTGAGGAAGAGGTAGGCCGGAGAGCGAGTATATACTTAAGGGCGTGAGCTTGAGGCTAAGAGAAAAGACCGCCCGTGTCCACTGGCGTTGGTGGGTTTTTTGCTGCCTTTTTCTGACTATTCCGGTTTTTGGCCAGGATGCCCGCGAGGTGTTCTTCGAGTCGCGGGTGCGGCCGCTGTTCGCCAAGCGGTGCATCGCATGCCATGGACCGCAGCTTCAGAGCGGAAAGCTCGACCTGACCAAGCCCGATGAGGCTCGCCGGGTGGCCACGGGGAGAAGGCTCCTGGCGGTGCTGAGTCACGAAGGCGATGTGAAGATGCCGCCGACCGGCAAGCTGCCGGACGAGGACCTCGCGGTGCTACGGCGGTGGATCGAAGAGGGCGCGGTTTGGCCCAAGACCACTGCGACGTCCGCGAGCGCCGGCCACTGGGCGCTTCAGGCGGTGCGCGACTACGACCCGCCAGCGACCGGGTCATCGTGGGCGAAGACCGCGATTGACCGGTTCGTGTTGAACCGACTTGAAGCCAAGAACCTCAGGCCGGCGGCGAAAGCGGAGAAGTTGGTACTGCTGCGGCGCGCCAAGTTCGACCTGCATGGGCTTCCACCGACGTTGGCGGAAATTGAGCGGTTCGAGGCGGATAAGAGGCCGGACGCTTTCGAACATTTGGTGGAGCGGCTGCTGGCCGCTCACGAGTATGGTGAACGCTGGGGGCGACATTGGCTTGACGTGGCCCGCTATGCGGATTCAACTGGGGTGGACGAAGACCATCCGTATCCGAATGCCTGGCGTTATCGCGATTACGTTGTCGAGGTGTTTAACCAGGATCTGCCTTACGACAAGTTTGTGCGTGAACAGATCGCAGGCGATCTATTGCCGGCGGAGCGCCCGGGAGAAATCAACGTGCGCGGAATCATCGCGACCGGGTTTCTCGGACTCGGTCCCAAGGCGCTCGCACAACGGGACAAAATCAAAAAACAATATGATGTGGTGGACGAGCAGATCGACACCACGACCAAGACATTTCTCGGGCTCACGGTGGCTTGCTCGCGTTGTCACGATCACAAGTTCGACCCGATCCTGACGAGCGACTACTACGCGTTCGCCTCGATTTTCGCAAGCACGAAGTCATTCGAGGAATGGGACCGGAATGGCTCCGAGTCGCTCTCGACGCCGCTGGTCTCCGAAGAGATTTACCGGCCATACAAAGCGCATAAGGAAAAGGTTGCGGCGCGGAAGCGCATCCGCTCGAACGCCGAGCGGTTGGCAGTGGAGCGCTACCGCTTGGACGAGTTGGTTCCACGCGTGAGTGAGCGAATGCTGGCGGCGCGCGAGGTTTACCGGGGAGAAAGGAGTCCACAACAGGATTTAGAGAAGTGGGTGACATTTCTCCGGCCGCGGCCCGATTCTCCCTCGTACCTGAAGCCGTGGCACGGGGCAGACCGGGAGGGCGCGGAGGCCTTTGCGCAAGCGCGCCAGGCTCGGTTGCGGGAGGTGGTCAACGCGCGCGTCGAATTACTCGAGAATTGGCTGCCCAAGGCGGAGCGCCAGTATCAGACGGGCGAGAAGGTACTGGCCGACACACTCAGCGATCTTACGAATGACTCGTTCTATACGGGGTTATTGGAGGACGATGCACCGTTCTCCGTAGCCAAGCAGCAGCATGTGACGGCTTTTTCGAAAACAACCCGTGAGAGGCTAGCCGCGCTCGATGGTGAGATCGACGAGCTCGAGCGGACCGGGCCGCCGGAGCCGCCCATGGCGAACGCCGTTGCCGAGGGTGAGCGTGTCGAGCAGAAGGTTTTTTTACGAGGCAGCTACAGGAACGAGGGAGAAGCGGTGGAAAAGCGGTTCCCGATCGTGCTCGCAGGTAAGAGTCAGCCGGCGATTCCGCAGGGCAGCGGCCGGCTCGAGCTTGCGAATTGGCTGGCTTCGAAGGAGAATCCGTTGACGGCGCGCGTCATGGTGAACCGTGTGTGGCAGTGGCACTTTGGAGAAGGACTTGTGCGGACGCCGAGCAATTTCGGAAAAGTGGGCGAGCCGCCGACGCATCCGGAGCTACTGGATTATCTGGCGCGGCAGTTTGTCAAAAACGGGTGGTCGATCAAGTCGTTGCACCGGCTGATCATGGGATCGGCCGTGTATCAGATGAGCGGGCGGGTTTCGGATGAGGCTTGGAATGCCGATCCGGAGAACAGGCTGTGGTCGCGGTTTTCGAGGCGGCGGCTTTCCGTCGAGGAGTTGCGGGATAGCTACCTTGCGCTCTCCGGATCGCTGGACCGCACGATGGGCGGGACCCTCGATGCCGGATCGGGGGAAATTCCGGAGTTTCAGAGAAATAACCGCCGGTTGAACCCTGATGATTACAGGCGCCGGACGCTCTATATCCCTCTGATGCGCAACAAGGTGCCGTTTCTGCTGGGAATGTTCGATTTTGGCGACGCAACAACAACGTTGGGGAAACGGACAAATTCGAACGTGGCGACGCAGGCGCTCTATCTGATGAATAGCGGCTTCGCAAGCCGCAGCGCGGCCGGATTTGCGGCGGCCACAGAGGCCGGCGCCGACCCGGTGGAACAGGCCTACCTGGCCGCCCTGACGCGCCGCCCAAGCGCGGAAGAAAAGGCCGAGGCTCGGCGATTTCCTGGACGATTCGCATCGAAAGGGGCCGGCTGGAAGAGCTATTGTAAAATGCTAATGGCGTCGAACGAGTTTCACTATGTTGATTGAGAGACCGCTTTCGAGACGAGCACTGCTGCGGCGAACGGCTCTCGGATTTGGGTCGTTGGGATTGTACGGACTACTGGCAGAGCGGAGTAGCCTGCTTGCCGAAACGGCCGGTTCGCTAGCGATCCGGGCGCCGCACTTCGCGCCGCGCGCCAAGCGTGTGATCTTCCTGTTCATGCATGGGGGCGTCTCACACGTCGATACCTTCGACCCGAAGCCGCGACTGAAGCAAGACAACGGAAAGCCGCTGCCCATCAAGCGCGAATTAACGTTCAACGAAAAGGGAGCGGGCGCACTGATGCAATCACCCTGGGAGTTTTCGCGGCGCGGCCAAAGCGGAATTCCGGTGAGCGAGTTGTTCCCTGAGGTGGGGAACTGCGCCGATGACTTGTGCGTTGTGCGCTCGATGGTGGGGGATGGAGTCGACCACGGCGCGGCGATGCTGCAATTGTTCACCGGAACATTCTCCTTCACGCGGCCCAGCATCGGCGCCTGGACGCTTTACGGGCTCGGCACGGAAAACCAGAACTTGCCGGGATTCATCACGATCAAGCCGACACAATGGCAGGGCGGCGACAAGCTTTTCGGCACGAGCTTTCTGCCGGGCTCATATCAAGGCACGGCGATCGGCTCGTCATCGATGCGAGTGGACGACGTCCTGGCGGAACCCATCGCTCATCTGGCGCCGTCAGACGTGACGACCGATGAGCAGCGCTACGAACTCGATCTGCTGAGCCAAATGAACGCGCGGCACACCGAGGAGCGGCGGCACGATCCGAACCTAGAGGCGCGGATTCATGCTTTCGAGCTGGGATTCCGGATGCAGATGGAAGCTCCTGAGGCGCTCGACATCTCGCGCGAGCCAGAGTCGACGAAAAAGCTCTACGGCCTGGACCAAGACGTGACCCGCGACTTCGGATGGCAGTGCCTGATGGCGCGGCGGCTGGCCGAGCGGGGAGTGCGTGTAGTGCAGTGCACCCACTCGGGCGTCGAGGAGAAGTGGGACCACCACGGCGACATTCTGCGGCTGCATCCACTCCGGGCTCGGGAGGTGGACAAGCCGATCGCGGGGCTGATCAAGGATTTGAAGTCGCGTGGGATGTTGGAAGATGCCCTCGTTGTGTGGTCCGGCGAGTTTGGGCGGACGCCGTTCTCGGAGGGTGCCGATGGCCGCGATCATAATCCGTACGGATTTTCCCTGTTCATGGCGGGGGGCGGCGTGAAAGCCGGAAGCACTTACGGAGCGACGGACGAGTTCGGATACCACGCGGTCGAAGACCGGATGCACATCCCCGACCTGCACGCGACGGTGCTGCACTTAATGGGCATGGATCACGAGCGGCTGACCTACCACTACGGCGGGCGGGATTTCCGGCTGACGGACGTGCATGGCGTGGTCGCCAAGAAAATCCTGGCTTAGCTGGTTTCAGACACAGCGAAAATACAATTGCAAGTCTGGCCGGGGCTGGCGATAGGTTTCAACAGCCGCGGCCACCTCGCCAATCGTGGGACAGATGTGTGTTGCATCTGCATCCGGCCGACTGCGGAGGCCGGGACCGCCGCCGCCCTACCTCAATTTGAAGAGTGGATCGATGAACTGATTCTGCCGGCAAATGTCGCTGTCGCCCACCCACCGCGCTTGCCCTTTGCCGATCATGTCGATAGATTCGTAGCCCTCGCGGAAGCCTGTTACCAACCAATCACATAGTTGTCTTTGCCGGGGCTTGCACCCCCATACATCACGCCGGTTGTGGGGTGGATAAGGATCATCTTCACAGCGCCAGGTCCGGAGGGAGATCCGTACGGTGGCTGCGTCGGGGAGCCGATCACGGGATGCCCCAGCGCACGGAGTTTGGCGCCCACGCGGTCAGCTAGAAACTGTGGCATGGCAAGGCCGTCGCCAGGACTTTGCGGATACATCGAGACGCGGAAGTTGGAGGTCATGGCACTGGGCGCTTCCGCGGCCTGCTGTACGTTCATGCCAAACTCGACGACGTTGAGGAATGCCTGGGTCAGTGTTTGCGGGATGGTGTCGCCACCCGGCGTGTTCCACGCCAGATACGGTTTGCCGTCCTTTAAGGCCATCGCGGGAATAGCGCCCTGGCGAGTCCGTTTGCCGGGAGCGATGATGTTGATGTCCGCCGGATCCAATCCGAAGTAGGCGCCGCGATTGTTGAGCACGAAGCCTGCTCCGTCCACGACCATGCCGCTGCCGAACCCTCCATTCACGCTGTGGGTGACGCTCACCACGTTGCCCCAGCGGTCCGCAACGGAAAAGGACGATGTCTGCTCTCCATCGGCACGGAGGTCCCGCAGCGCTGCCGTTACCGCTTTGCCTGGCTCGTGGTAACGAATGGCGTGGCCGTCGAGAATCGCTTTGCCGTGACCCGGATCTCCGGGCGGCGCGACACCGGCGATCGCGCGATCCATCCTGATTAATCCGCGGCGCTGGGCCGCGTACGGCTTCGACAATAATTGAGCGATCGGAGCGCCGGGCGCGAAGCGCGGATCTGTAATGTAGGGATAGCGATCGGCAAAAGCCAGCTTAAAAGCTTCGGTCAACACGTGCAGGTATTCCGGCGTGTTATGGCCAAGCGCCTTGAGGTCAAAACCTTCGAGAATGTTCAGCGCCATCAGCATTACGATTCCGCCCGAGTTCGGCGGCGATTGATAGATGTCGTAGCCCCGGTAGTGGATCCGGATCGGCTCCGCTTCTTCGGCCTGAAACTCCGCCAGGTCGGCGTAGCGCAGAAGTCCGCCGTTACGCTCGTGATAACTCGCCGTCATTTTGGCAATGTCACCTTTGTAGAAAGCGGCCGCTCCTTTTTCGGCGATCATCGAGATGGAACCGGCGAGGTCCCGCTGCACGAGCCAGTCGCCGATGGCGGGAGGGTTTCCGTCTGGAAGGAACACCGCCGCACTGCTTTTCCAGCGGCTGAGCATGCCAAGCGAGCGGCGGAAGTTTCCGGCTCCCCAGGCGCTAACGGCGTACCCGTTCTTCGCGGCCTCAATCGCATCGGCGAGCAGAACGCGATAATCCTTCGTGCCGTACTTCTTGTGCAACAGGTCGAATCCGCCCACCGCGCCGGGAACCGCGGTTGAGTATGGACCATCCGGCGGGACGCTGCCGACCTTCGACCGGTAGTACTCCGCCGTTGCCAGTTTGGGAGCGCCGCCGCTGCCATTGATCAGAATCACGCGATCAGTGGCCTTGATGTAGGCGAGGAGGAATCCGTCTCCGCCAAGTCCTGCCTCGCTTGGCTCCGTGACGGCCGTCATGTAGAACAGGGCGACGGCGGCATCAATCGCGTTCCCTCCGTTCTGGAGCACGCGGAGTCCGGCAACGGCCTGCAGGGGATGCTCGGCCGCGACCATTCCGTTCTTACCCATCACAACGGGACGCCATGTCGGAACTCCGGCGGCGCTTTGCGCCCAAACCTCTTCGCCTAACGTAATGATCGACATCGTAATGAGAATCCAAGTTCGCATAATTTGAGGTCCTCCCGCATCCGCGCAGGTCCTGACTGCGATTCTACTGAAGTAAAAGGGGATTTGGTGCAAATTGTGAGTTGCGGCAAATTCGGCCGCACAGATCCGGTGAACACGCTGTTCGGCGCGATTGCGTCGAGCGCCGGGTTTCCGCGCTGGATTCACATAGGATAAACTTACCTGCTGATATATGAACCGCCGACAATTTCTTCAGGCCGCCGCGGCCCTCCCGCTGGCCGCCGCCCGGGCTAGCAAACCCAACATCATCGTAATCATCGCCGACGACCTCGGCTACTCCGATCTGGGTGCATACGGAGGAAAAGAAGCCTCCACTCCACATATCGATTCGCTCGCGCGCAATGGGGTACGGTTCACCAACGCCTACGTCTCAGGCCCTTACTGCAGTCCGACACGCGCCGGACTGATGACCGGGCGGTATCAGCAGAGGTTCGGCCACGAGTTCAATGCGCATACTTCGAAGATCTTCTTCGACGCCGGAGGAACCACGGAGAATCTCGGTTTGCCCGTCAAGGAGACAACGATCGCCGACCGGATGCGAGCGGCCGGATACGCGACCGGAGCCATCGGGAAGTGGCATCTCGGCGCACCACCCAAGTTCCATCCCAACAAACGCGGCTTCGACGAGTACGTGGGATTTCTGGGAGGCGCGCGCGAGTACTTCGCGGCGGGCAAGAACGGCGTGGGTCCGGTGGAGATCGAACGGAATGGCGCACCGGTTTCCTGGGATGGCTATGTGACGGATCTGTTCGGCAAGGAGGCCTCGGCCTTCGTTGACCGGCATCAGAAGCATCCGTTCTTCCTGTACGTGGCCTTCAACGCGGTCCACACGCCAATGCAGGCCGAAGACCAGCGGCTGAAGAAGCACGCGCATATTGCGGACACGCGCCGCCGGACCTACGTCGCGATGCTCGAGTCGATGGATGACGCTGTGGGGGCGATCCTGGCGAAGGTCAGAGATGCCGGCCTCGAGGAGGACACGCTGATCTTCTTCCTGAGCGACAACGGTGGGCCTACCAACAAATACGCGGTGAACGGATCGATCAACCGGCCGTTACGCGGCAGCAAAGGTGACACTTGGGAGGGTGGCATCCGTGTTCCGATGATGGCGCAGTGGAAGGGGCGGCTGCCCGCGGGGACGGAGTACCACCGGCCGGTGATCCAGTTCGACATCTCCGCCACTACGCTGAGTCTGGGCGTGGGGCGGATTCCGCGTGAGTGGAAGCTCGACGGCACCGACCTGATGCCTTACCTGTCCGGCAAACAGCAGAGCGATCCGCATCGCGCCTTGTATTGGCGGTTCGGAAAACTGATGGCGATCCGGATGGGCGACTGGAAGGCCGTGCGCACGTGGGACAACAAACAGCCCGAACTCTACCATCTGGCCAAGGATATCGGCGAGGAGAACAACCTTTCATCCGTGGAGCCGGAGCGACTGGAGCGCCTGATGAAAAAATGGCGCGCCTGGGACAAGACGCTGGTTGCGCCGGCTTGGCCGGAGCCTTCGCCCTCGCCGCCGCCGGTACAAAAGTAGGTTCGTGGATGGGCATCCGGGGGGCGCGCGTGACCTTCTCCAGGATATCGGTGGCCTTGGCGGTCCAGATGAAAGGCTTGGGTTGCCGGTTGTGGTGATCCACGTAGTCGCCAATCGCCGTGATGAATGCCTTCACGTCGCGGAAGATGCCCAGGCGTTGCCGCTTCTCTATGAGGTCGCGGAAGAACCGCTCGACCCTATTGAGCCATGAACAACTCGTCGGCGTGAAGTGGACGTGGAAGAGGGGATGGTCCAGCCTCCCCTACTTCTTTTTCTCCAGATTCCACAATCCCCGCGACACCACCCGCCCGCAAAACGGGCAATAGTTGATTCCCGCGTATTGCGGACGTTCATCGGCGAACGTCAGAAAGTATTCCGTGTCGATCTCGGTCATGATCCTCCCGTTCGGAAGTTTGTGTACCGGCCCGACGCGCACCAGGTCGAGATCAATAAGCTTTTCGAGGTCGTCACAGCAGGTCATTCCAATAGTGTACGGCTTCGCCGGACGGCACCGCGTCCTCCCCGTGATATTCTTGTGTTCAGCGAGGGTTTCGGAATGCGCAACAAGACATTCATCGCGGGAGCACTGGCATTGTTCGTGATTTCGGCGTCTTACGCCCAGCGCGGGCGGCGATCATATGTCGACGAAGAAGATAACCCTGCCGCCATGCCCGCCGACGCGGGCGAGAAAACCGAATACGCGTTCGCCAGATTGCGATATCCTTCAGGCGGCCGAAGAAGCTACTGGGGCGGCGGCAGTTGGGCGATCGACTATCCCAAGGCCGACCGCCAGTTCGTCCAGGGCGTTCGCCGGCTCACTCGCCTTCATACGCGCTCCGTCGAGCAGGTGGTCGACATCGATGGGGACGAAATCTACAACTGGCCCTGGCTCTACGCCGTCGAAGTGGGCAACTGGAGTTTGAACGACGCACAGGCAAAGAAGCTTCGCGACTATTTTCTGCGAGGCGGGTTCATGATGACCGACGACTTCCACGGCACCTACGAATGGGACTCCTTTATGGCCAGCATGTCGAGAGTTTTCCCGGACCGGCAGGTGGTCGAAATCGACAGTAAGGATCCCATTTTCCACGTGCTTTACGATCTCGACAATCGCGTTCAGGTCCCCGGCATTGTAACTTTTGGCAGCGGCGTCACGTATGAGAGAGATGGCATCGTCCCGCATTGGCGCGGCATCTACGACGACAAGGGCCGCGTCATGGTGGCCATTTGTTTCAACCAGGACAACGGCGACGCGTGGGAGTGGGCCGACCATCCTCGCTATCCGGAAAATATGGCTTCGCAGGCGTACCGGGTCGGGATCAACTACATTGTCTATTCGATGACGCATTAAATTTGCCGGCCATAAAGAGCGCTCCGCATGTTCGAGTTCCTGTTCAAGTATCCGAGTTCGGTGTTCTCGAAAGGCGATTTCGTCATGCTCGCGCCGCTGCCATGGTGGACGCTGGCCGTTGCCGTCCTCGCCGCCGCGGCGTTCCTTGCCTGGCACATGAACCGCAACAGGGGGCTGCTCAGCGGCGCGCGCCCCGCGGCTATCTGGGTGCTCCAGACGGCCCTGGTCGCGCTCGTGCTGTTCCTGCTCTGGCACCCGGCGATCAGCATCGCGACGCTGCGCCCGCAACAGAATATAGTTGCAGTGCTTGTGGACGATTCCCGCAGCATGGCCACGAAGGATGGCGCTCGCGGGACGAAAACGCGGCTGGAAGAAGCTGTCGGCGTGCTCAACCAGGGCGTAATCGACCGTGTTGGCGAACGTTTCCAGGTTCGGCTTTACCGTTTCGGCAAGGCGGTCGAACGCATCGGTAAGCCCGTCGAACTGACGGCCTCGGGCGGTGCTTCGCGCATCGGCGATAGTCTGAAGCAGGCGATGGCGGAAGCTTCCACGCTGCCGCTCGGAGCGGTCGTGCTCCTAAGCGATGGCGCCGATAACTCGGGCGGCATTGATCTCGAAACCATCGCGGCTATTCGGCAGAAGCGGATTCCCGTCCATGCCGTAGGCTTCGGGAAAGAGAAATTCGACCGCGACGTTGAAATCGACGAAGTCATCCTCCCCGCGCGCACGCTTGCCGATTCCCGGCTCAACGCTCAGGTCACGTTGAGGCAAAACGGGTACGAAAAGCGCAAGACCAGGCTGTCGGTTCGCGAAGGAAACAAGGTGCTCGCCACCTCCGAAGTCACCCTGAAATCGGACGGAGCCCCGCAAACCGAAACGCTGCTGTTCAACGCCGGAATGGCGGGGGCGCGTACGTTTCAGGTAAGCGTCGATCCACTCGATGGCGAACAAAACACCGCTAACAACGCTCTCTCCCGGCTCGTGAGCGTCGAGTCCGTGAAGCCGCGCGTGCTGTATTTCGACGGCGAACCGCAGTGGGAATTCAAGTTCATCCGCCGGGCGATCGAAGAGGATCGGAGCCTGGGGCTTGTCACGATGATCCGGATGACGCAGAACAAGATTTACCGGCAGGGCGTCGACAAGCCGAAAGAACTTGAAGACGGCTTCCCCGCCAAAGCCGACGAACTTTTCGCATACCAGGCCTTGGTTTTTGGCAGCGTCGAGGCGAGCTATTTCACAACGGCGCAACAGGAACTGATTCGGGAATTCGCCAATCGTCGCGGCGGCGGCGTGATCTTCCTTGGCGGCCGGGCCACGCTTGGGGATGGCGGGTACCTGCGCTCTCCGCTCGCCGAAATGCTGCCCGTTCAGATCCCGGACAGGAAAGGCACGTTCCATCGCGACGAAGCGAGCGCGGAACTGACGCCGGTCGGACGCGAGAGTCTGATTTGCCGCCTCGAAGAGCGTCCTGAAAAGAACGCCGATCGCTGGAAAAAGATGCCCGTGATGGCGGACTATCAGGAAGTGGGAGATCCGAAGCCGGGAGCCGTGGTGTTGCTCGAAACCCTGGCTCCGGGGCGTCGCAAGCTCCCTTTGCTTGCCATTCAAAACTACGGGCGCGGGCGAACGGCCGTTTTCGCCACCAGCGGAAGCTGGCGGTGGCAGATGCAGCAGCCTCTGCCGGACAAGACACACGAAATGTTCTGGCAGCAGTTTCTGCGATGGGCCGTCGCCGATACCCCTGGCCGCGTGCACGCATCGACGCCGCGTCCGGTCCTTTCCGACGAGACTTCCGTGAAGCTCCGCGCCGAGGTGCGCGACAGGAATTTCAAGATGGTCCCGAGCGCTAAGGTCGAAGCCCGCATCATCGGACCCGAAGGGACGGCAGCCGTGGTGGAGATGAACCCGGTCCCCGACGAGGACGGCGTCTACGCTGGTGAATGGGCGGCGGAGAAACCCGGTTCGTACGTCGCTGAAGTGGTCGCCTTACAGGACAAAGAAGAAACGCGCGATGCCATCGCTTTTCGCCGGGAGGACGGTGTCGCGGAAAATTTCCACACGGGCCAAAATCGCGAACTGCTGGAAAAGCTGGCGGAAAGTACAGGCGGCCGTTACTATACGCCGGCCGAAGCGTCTACGCTTGCGGACCGCATCTCATATTCGGAAGCCGGTTTGACTGTTCGCGACACCAAGGATTTGTGGGACATGCCCATCGTTTTCTTTCTCGCGCTGCTGCTGCGCTCCGGTGAGTGGGTGCTGCGCCGGAAATGGGGTGTAGTGTGAGATTTGCCCCCAAGCCTGCGTGTGCCGCGTTCGCGATGTGGGGCAGGCGCTTCCGCCTGCCTGCCGTGCGAACCGCTACCGGCCGGCTGGCCGCTTTCCTCGCTCTTGCCTCCACTCTCACCCTCCACGCCGCCACCTACTACGTCACCGTTGGCGGACTCGGCGGAGAACCCGAATTCGTTACACGTTTCGCCAACTGGGCCACGGAAGTCGACAAGCTCGTGAAGGCCGCGCCCGGCTCAGCGGTGGAGACCTTCCAGGGAACCGCGGCTACGCGCGCCAATCTTCGCGCCGCCCTCGAGAAGATCGCCAAGGATTCCACGCCCGCCGATGCCCTTGTCCTCCTGCTCCTCGGCCACGGCACGTTCGACGGCCTGGATTACAAGATGAACCTGCCTGGACCAGACATCACCGCGCAGGAACTGGCCGGACTCCTCGATAGGATCCGCGCGCGACAGCTTGTCGTCAACACCACGTCGTCGAGCGGCGGCGCAATCTCGACGCTCCGCAAGGATGGACGCGTCCTCGTCTCCGCCACCAAGAGTGGGATGGAAAAGAATGCCACGGTTTTTGCGCGCTATTGGATCGAGGCGCTGCGCGATCCGGCTGCCGATACCGATAAGAACGACATCGTCTCCGCCCTTGAAGCATTCCGTTACGCCGAACAAAAAACCACGCAGTTCTACGAAACCGAGAAGCGCCTCTCGACGGAGCACGCTGTCATTGAGGACACGGGCAAAGGTGAGGGAGTTAAAGCGCCCTCGCCCGAAAACGGATATGGCCTGCTGGCGTCCACATTTCCCCTCCTGCGTCTCGGCGCGGCGGCCAAAGCGGCGGCGAGCCCCGAAAAGGTGAAGCTCCTCGCCAAGCGGGAAGATATCGAACAACAGATCGACCGGTTGAAATACCAGAAGGCCGCGACCCCGGTGGACGAATACCGCAAGAAGCTCGCCGCCCTGTTGCTCGATCTTGCACGAACGCAGGAGGCGCTGGACAAGTGACCCTGCGCACGCTCGTGTTACTGCCGCTGCTCCTGGCTGCCGCGCATGCGCAGACACTTCAACAGGCGGAGTCGCTTCGCTCCGCGGCGCGGTATCAGGAAGCAAATACGGCATTCCGCTCTTTGGTCGCTGCGAACCCGAAGAATCCTGAATACCGCGTCCGCTGGGGCCGCCTGTTTCTCGAACGGTTCAACAAGGAGGAAGCCGCCAACCTGTTTGAAGAGGCCCTTGCAATTCAAAAGGATTACGCCCCCGCTCTTATCGGGCTGGCTCTGGTGGCCGCGGATGGCTACGACGTCAAAGCCGTCGAACTCGCCGAAAAAGCCCTCGCCGCGGATCCGAAGCTCACCGAAGCGCACGAGCTGATGGCCCGGCTGGCGCTTGAAGACAACAATCCCAAGCGGGCTGCCGAACAGGCGGACAAGGCTCTCGCCATCTCACCAAAAGCGCTTGACGCTATGGCGGTGCGGGCCAGTATCGACTGGCTCGCGGACAAGACGGACAGTCCCTGGATGGGCCGCATCCTTGACGTCAATCCGAAATACGGCGAGGCTTACGCGACGGCCGCCCACTTTTTTGTGCTCAACAGGCGCTATGAGGAAGGCATCAGGCACTATCGAAAGGCGATCGAACTTTCCCCCCGCCTCTGGGCCGCGCGCGCGCAACTCGGTGTGAACCTGATGCGCCTCGGCGAAGAAGTGGAAGCGAAACAGCACCTCGAACTCTGCTACGAGAACGGCCACCGCGATGCCGCGACAGTCAACACGCTTCGCCTGATGGATAGCTACAAGAACTTCCTCACCTTCAAAACGGACAACACGAGCCTGAAACTCCACAAGAAGGAAGCGGATCTCCTGCATCCCTATGTTGAGTCCGAACTGAAGCGAGCCATTGCCACTTTCGAAAAGAAATACAAATTGAAACTCGACCGCCCCGTGCAGGTGGAAGTCTATCCGGATCATGAAGATTTCGCCGTCCGCACCATGGGGATGCCTGGGCTTGGCGCGCTCGGCGTAACGTTCGGCAACGTCGTGGCTATGGACAGCCCGTCCGGCCGCAAACCCGGCAGTTTTCATTGGGCCAGCACGCTATGGCACGAGTTGAGTCACGTTTTCGTGCTCTCCGCGACGCATCACCGAGTGCCTCGATGGTTCACCGAAGGCCTGGCCGTCCACGAAGAGACCGCCGCTTCTCCCGAATGGGGAGATCGCCTCGACCCTCAGGTGATTGCCGCCATCAAGAACAAAAAACTCCTGCCCGTCGCCGAGCTGGACCGCGGCTTTATCCGGCCGTCGTATCCCACTCAGGTTGTCGTCTCCTATTTTCAGGCCGGACGCATTTGCGATTACATCGCGGAGCACTGGGGCTTCAGCAAGCTGCTTGCCATGATGAACGATTTCGCGCGCAGCGAACCTACCGCCCAGGTGATCGAGAAGGAACTCGGCATCAAGGCCGAAGATTTCGACAGGCAATTCCTCGCTAAACTCGAAACGGAAACCAAGAGCGTGGTCGAAGGGTTCGATGATTGGCGCAAGAAGCTCAAACAGGTGGCCGACCTTTCCAAGGCCGGCAAGCACGACGAGGTCATTCCACTCGCGCTTGCCATCCGCGATCTTTACAAGGACTACGTGGAAGCCGGAAGCGCGTACGAATTCCTGGCGGACGCCTACGCCGCAAAAAAAGACAACGCGGCCGCGATCGCCGAACTCGAGCGCTATGCCAAAGTGGGCGGGCGAAGCCCGGTGCTTCTGAAACGCCTCGCCTCGATGCTCGAGGAGACCGGCCGCAAACGCGACGCCGCCCTGGCGCTCGAGCGGCTGAACTACATCTTTCCAAACGACGCCGAATTGCATTACCGGTTAGGTGGACTCTGGTTCGGGGAGAGCAACAACGCGGGCGCCATTCGCGAATACACCGCCGTTCTTGCCATGAAGCCCATGGACCGCGCTACGTCCCACTTCAACCTGGCCAGGGCATACCGCCAGGCGAAACAGATTGATGAAGCCAGGGATCAGTTGCTCCTTGCGCTCGAAGCCGCACCCGGGTTCCGGCCCGCGCAGAAGATGCTCCTGGAATTATCCCCTTAAGGAAACGGAATACACATACATGTCCTTGGCCCCTCAGATGGAAACGGCGGAGTTGAAAAACCGGATCGACCGGTTTCGCGAAGTGGAAACGGAGATCGTGCGCCAGGTCCGGCGCGTTATCGTCGGACAGGAGGAGGTGCTCGAACAGGTGATGATCGCCCTGTTCGTCGGCGGCCACTGCCTTATTACCGGTCTTCCCGGCACCGCGAAAACGCTGCTCGTGCGCACAATGGCGCAGACTCTCGGTCTGGTGTTCAAGCGGATCCAGTTCACGCCGGATTTGATGCCGTCGGAGATGACCGGCACGGACATTATCGAGGAAGACCCGCACACCGGCCGCCGC
>SYKU01000051.1 GCA_005808865.1 Acidobacteriota bacterium | reverse complement strand
TCGTTGGCTCTTAGCCGGGAGCCGATCACACTGGACGCCAGCCCTGTCGGCGTTTCGATCTTCCGGCGCCTCGCCAACCCTACATTTCAGCCTGCGGGCGTTAGCATTTCATGATCGCCACCACAGGAGTTCTGAGGCTACGTAGCGGCATGGAAAATCGGCGTCTGCCTATGAATCGCCGCTCGCGCATTCGCGGCAGCGCCACGATCGAGCAGTAATTTCGAGGCATCGAGGTTTCCATGCTCGGCGGCCACGTGCAGAAGAGTCGCTCCGGAGCGTGAGCATGCGGCCGCCCGTGGCGCCGAAGTCGAGTTCCGGAAATCGCCAGTCTACCAGCGATAGGTCGGCGTCTAGTAGCGCGGTCAAGTGCTCCAACCGGCCGCGAGGCACAGCCAGTATGGGTGCCGCATTGTACTCTGTAGTGCCGCCGGCGTCGAGAAGCAGGTCAATGCAGCGGATGAGCCGTTCAGGCGCGCGCACGTAAGTTCCTATGACCTAATCGAAAGCATTGCCCAAATGGACGTTACCGCCGCAGTCGGGATCGGCCCCATGCTCGAGGAGCCACCGAAGGGACACCGGATCGACCGCCTCACAGGCGGCCAAGATCACCGGATAGTTCGAATGCTACGCGGCATACACGTTCGCTCCATGAGATACCAGGAGGTCCATCATCGAAATGCGATCGCCGTTGAGCGCGGCTCGCATCAGGGGTCCGTCACCGCCCTGGTGCACGTCCGATCCGTTCTCGATCATCCATTTCGCAAACGCGAGTCTGGCTGGACCCGGCGGCTCCCAGGGCACTCTGCCTTCGGGCACCCAGGTGAGCGGGCCGTCCTTACCATATCCAAGAGGAGCGCGGTGTAGTTCCGGATTGCGGGCCATGATGGCGATGACGCGGGCGAGATCGTTCAAGTCAATGGCTTGCTTGAGCTTGGCTGCTTCATCATTTGTCGACATTCGTAACGCCTCTTCTTGAAACGCCGCCTCCCTTCAGGATGCGCTTTCAGCACAATATACTTCTATAGACTTGACACCAACGATTTGTTGCCGTGTCCACTCACGCGGGTGAGCACGCCCCATCCTGCTCCGGCCTCCACGGTCTCCACTCCGTGAGCATCCGGGACACAGATTCATGTGTTGCAGTCTGCAAATGCCCGGCGCTCGATCCGAGTATCCGAAGATCTCATTCGTTTTCGACCTAAACCTTTTCGACCTAAACCATGGCGGCAAAGGAAGAACGAAGTCTTGCCGCGCGCCCGATCCGATCCTCAGGCTGAGGAACGGAACATTTTGACCGGCTTTTTCGTATTATCATTTCGAACGGAGACTCAGCAATGTATTGCACTCAATGTGGTGTCCAGATCGACAACAGCGCCCGCTTTTGCCCTCACTGCGGGAAATCGACAGGCATTGGCGGCCCCGTACCGGATCATTCCCGCCGCGCGCTTAGACTGCCCCGCGAGGGGAAAAAAATCGGCGGAGTTTGTGCCGGTTTCGCCCGCTACCTGGACCTGGATGTTACCCTCGTCCGCGTGGCATGGCTCTGCATTGCGATAGCGACCGGCGTCGGGTTTCTAGCGTACTTGATCGCATGGATGGTGATACCTCGCGACCCGTTCATGGGACCAAACCCGGCCGCGCAGGTTGTCCATCACGTGTAGAGCCGCAGGGCTCGAACCAGGCCGAAAAATCCGAATGCAAGGCAGCAGGCGCGCACGCCGTGGCCGATCGCGAGTCTGCCTCGTACCAGGACCGTAATGAGTGCGGCCATCACGAGCGGGCTGAGCAAGTGAAAACGGATCGCCGCCTGCCAATTTCCCTTCGCCAGCGCGCATAGCGCGCGGGTCATCCCGCAAAAGAGGCACGGACGCCCGGCAAGCCAAAGGAACCCGCAAAGAGAAAAAGGCGGGCCGGGCGGGGGAGAATAGAGCAGGCAAAACATGAGCGCCGCAAGTGCGGCGCCGCGCTGCCAGACCCACATCGCAGGCGCTTGTCCCTTGCCGATTGTTTCACACGCTCTCGCCCGTTGCCTCAAAGCCCACCGTCTCCCAATATGCTACCGTTGTCGCCGCGTAGGTCAGAGGCACTGTCCACAATAGACCAATCACGCAGCACAACAGGCCGAGCAAATTGATCAGGACGAGCGCAACCACAAATATCGTAAATCCGAGATAATCCTGCCTGACAAGGGAGTGACTCGCTTTCATGGCGGTCCAGAAATCCATCTTCTTGTCAAAGATAAACAGGTTCGTGAACTGATACATCGCGCCAATCACGAGCGCGGGGAGGATGCAGGCGAGCAAGCCCGCGAAGCTGAATACCGCGATGACGATGTACGCCAGCAGCGTGGGTAGGAAAAAGCTGAACCCGTCGAACAGGTTCGACACCGTGACTGGGCGTCCTTGAAGTTTCCGCATGAAGACCAGGTGGAAACCTGTCGCCAACGCTCCTTGGACGATAAAAGCCCCTGCGCTCACGATCACGGCGTAAACAATGGTCATTACGGCGAAAAGCATCATGTCAGCTTTCACCAATTCCCATCCTCGCCCTATCCAGTGGCCTGTCCGCACGTTGACCGCCGCCTGGGGTGTCCATGGTGCAACTGGCCCTGAGGGTATTGCCGCAACGCTCTTCCCACACGACGCGCAAAACGCGGTACCTTGCTGAATTTCACTACCGCAGTGGTGACAAAACACGTAGCGCCTCCAGGTTGAGAGTATACTCTACGCGGCGCCTGTTCCCTACCGGGCGGGTGTCGTCTACGCTACCGGGTTGGTAAGGGCTGTGTTTGACGTTCCCGCGAGGTGCGCGATCGGCGATGATCCGGCCACCGAGCCCCCACAGGTTGTCCACGTGCCGTCGAATCGTCTCCGGCTGAGCGACTCGTTGCCTAATTCGCGCAACGCGGTCGACTCGGAGTTCTTCATACGCAAAGCGATTGGCTGGGCACTGGGCAAGTATGCCCGCGCCGGCGCCGAAGCAGTCCGCCGCTTTGTGGAGGCCCATCCGGACTTGTCCCCGCTGTAGCGGCGCGAAGCTCTGAAGCACCTCTGATCAGGCGATCCGGCTGTTGTTGCGATGCCGAACGGGATGGCATAAACTCGTTTCTTCATATGAAGAAACTGCTTCGTCTTTCCCTCTTGGTTGGGAGTTGCGCGGTGCTCGCGTTCGGCCAGGCTGACCGCGGTAACCTTGTCGGAACTGTCGCCGATGCCACGGGTGCCATCGTACCCGGCGCCAAAGTAACGATCACTCAAACCGCCACCAACGCGGCGACAAATAAGTCGAGCCTCGAATCGGGTGACTACAGCGGCGTTAACCTGGCGGTCGGCGTTTATAGCATTCGCGTGGAGAAAGAAGGCTTTAAGCCGTCGATCCGCTCGGGGGTCACTGTGTCGGCCGCTTCAACCGTGCGCGTTGACTTCAAGCTCGAAGTGGGCACGGCCCAGCAGACGGTGGAGGTCACCTCGGACGTTGAGCAGCTCATGACCGAGAACGCGAAGTCCTCGGTGAACGTGTCGAACAAACTCGTGGATGAATTGCCGCTGGTGGTGGGCGGCGCGATGCGGTCGCCGTTTGACCTCGCCACGCTGACGCCGGAAGCGAAGAACTATGGCGACAACAACTTCTCGATCGGCGGCGGACAGGCGACCAGTTATGGCGTGACGCTGGATGGCACCTCGGCGGCCACGACGCGCGCGCTGCAGACTTCGTGGATCAGCTACAACGCGCCGTCGCTCGAGATGATCACGGAGTTCACCGTGGATTCCAACGGGTTCAAGGCCGAGTTCGGTCACGCCGCGGGCGGCCTGATCAGCTTCGTGACCAAGTCCGGCACCAATGAATTCCACGGGTCAGCGTACGAGTTTCTGCGTAACGACAAGCTCGATGCGCGTCGCTTCTTCGAAGCCAGGCGCGGCGTTTACAAACAGCACAATTTCGGCGCATCGGCGGGCGGCCCGGTGTGGATCCCGAAGCTCATCAATGGTAAGAATAAGACCTTCTTCTTCGCCGCCTATGAAGGCTTCCGCAATCGCGTGGGCTCGGCGACGACGACAGCGAGCGTCCCGGCCGAGGAGATGTATCGCGGCGACTTCTCCAACTGGGTGAACGCGGCCGGTTCGCGCATCCCGATCTACGACCCCGCGACGCTGAGCCCCGACCGCCGCACCCGGCAGCCCTTCCCGAATAACCAGGTGCCGTCGGCCCGTTTCGATCCCAATTCGGTGAAGCTCATGCAGGTTTTCCAGGGCGGCCCGGGCGGCGTGCTGAAGGCCAACAACAATTCGCGGCCCGGCACGAGCGAGTATGTGCGGTCGAACTATCTCATCACCCAGGGCGTGGAATTGAATCCCTGGACCAAGTTCGATATCAAGGGCGACCATATCTTCAATGAGAAGCACCGGCTTTCGGGTTTCTTCGGCTATCACCGCATCTTCAAAAACCCGGGTGCGGCGGGCGCGCCCAACCAACTGCCCGGATACTATACGGCCTACAACGACTCGCAGAATCTTTCGGACGTGTACCGGATGAGTTGGGACTGGACCATCCGTCCCACGCTGCTGAACCGCTTCTATGCGGGCGGCAACAACTGGCGCGAATCGCACTTCCACCCGAATGAAATTCTTGGCAACTGGAAGGACAAGTTCTGCCTGCAGAACGTGCCGCTTTGCAATAACAATCTCTCCGGCCTCGGCTTCAGCGAGTATACGGGCTGGGGCGGGCCATCGCGAAACGGTTCGGAGAATACGGTTTACTCTTTCCACAACGACCTCACGTGGATCAAAGGCAAGCATAGCTTCAAGTTCGGCGGGATGTTCCAACGCAACCATTACAACGGCTTCGGCCAGCAGTGGGATGCAGGCTTTTCCAACTTCAGCTTCACCGGCACTGGCGTCCCGGGCGAGACGAATTTCAATCTTGCCGGCGGCAACTCGTTCGCCTCTTTCCTGCTTGGCCAAGCCAACAACGGCCAGATTCATACCGTGCGCTTCATCGGCCAGCAGTGGCCCTATTTCGCCGGCTTTGCACAGGATGACTTCCGCGTGAACCGGAAGCTGACGCTTAACATCGGGTTCCGGTGGGAGACGACACTGCCGCCGGTGGAGGCGCAAGACCGCTGGTCGGATTTCTCGCCGACACGGCAGAATCCGCTGGCCGACAACCGGCCTGGCGCACTCGTTTTCGCAGGCTCTTGTGATGGCTGTGAGGGCACGCGGAGTCTGGCCGGCGCCTATTATGGCGCGCTGGGTCCGCACATTGGGCTTGCCTACAGCCTCAACGACAAGACCGTGATCCGCTCGGCCTACTCGCGATCCTTCGGCGCCATCACTACAGTGACCGGGTCAACGCACTTCCTTGGGCACGTGCAGATTTTCGACGCGGTGAATACGACTTCGGGTATCGAACCGGCCTACCAGTTCCGTAACGGTTTCCCGACTTATCCGATTCCGCCGTTCATCAATCCGTCATTTGCCAACGGCAACAGCCTGCCGTGGTGGCAGGGCAATGAAGCCACCACACCGCCGTCTACCGATACCTGGACGCTGTCAATCCAACGGCAATTGCCCAAGAACTCCTTGCTGGAATTCGCCTACAACGGCTTGGCTGGATCAAACCTCCAGGCGTCGCTCCTGGCCTACAATTCGCTTCCGTTCGGCGTCTTCGAACGCTATGGCCGCGAGCTGCTGAATCGCAATATCAACGATCCGCTGGTGGCCGCGGCAGGCATTACCCGGCCGTTCTCGCGCTTTGCCGGTTCGGCTGCACAGGCGCTCCGTCCCTTCCCGCAATATCAGAACATCGACACGGCAAGCGGCGGCGGCGATCACTCGGGCCATTCATCCTACCACTCCGGCATGATCCGCTTCGACAAGCGCTCTTCAGGCGGGCTGACGCTGCAGACTTCGTACGTGTTCTCCAAAATTCTGACCGACGCCGATTCTTACTGGCCCGGCGCGGCAGCGATGGACCACTACAACCGCCGCCTGGAGAAGTCGATTGGCCAATTCGACGTGACCCACAACTTCAAGCTCAGCTACATCTACGAACTGCCGTTCGGCAAGGGCAAGCAGTTCACAATGGGCGGCGGCGGGGTTGCGGACATGCTGTTCGGCGGCTGGCGCGTCAGCGCGATTCACCTGTACTCGAGCGGCCTGCCCGTGGCGCTCGGTGCGGCGGTCGGGTTCCCGACGTTTTCGGGCGGCAACCGGCCAACGATTTCGACTTACGAGGGGTGGCAGGGTTCGCAATCTCCAAACGGCTTCGACCCGCAGACGGACCGGTTCTTCCAACCCGCCACGTTCTTTGGCGCCCAGCCGCAGGACCGCCTCGGCAACGCCACGCGTTACAACCCGAGGCTGCGATTGTTCCCGAGCTATACCGAGAACATTTCCTTCGCCAAGACGTTCGGCATCACCGAAAAGCTGCGCATGAACTTCCGCTGGGAGATGTTCAACCTGTTCAATCGCGTGCGGTTTGGCACGGGTCCGAACGGCCTGACCAATCCCAACTTCGGCCGCTTGACGGGCAACCAGGACATCCTGCTTGACCCGCGGCGCATGCAGGTGGCGCTCAAGCTCTACTGGTAGCGGAGTGGCAGACGGTGATGTCACAATCGGGCAAGCCGAACAGGTCTGGCAGCAGGCGGCAGCGCTGTCGATGGAACTGCCTGCTGTTCGCGTGAGGTGATCTCCTTCTGAGAGGCCTCGTCGGAGGCTATGACAAGTGGCGTCGAAGGATCGTTGATCCTGCTCGTCCATTGCCGCCGTTGATGAGAGTCCCGCCTTCGTCGTCGTCGATGGCTTTCCAGGGAACCTCGCGTGCCGGCTGCTATCGGTAGCTTCGGCGTTTCGGTAAGATCGATGAGGATCCGGCCACCGAGCCGCCACAGGTTGTCCACGTGCCGGCGGATCGTCTTCGGCGCCAAGTCTGAGACCGCCAAGTGGGCGATGAACGGCCGGAAGCAAGCCATTGAGGGCCTGAACAACAAGGCAGTCACTGGGAGAAGATCGTACGGTTTTCGAACCTGCCGCATCCTCGAACTCCCTCTATATCAAACGCTTGGAAAGCTGCCCGAGCCGCGAGGTACCCACGAGTTCTTCTGACGACCCAGAAAAAAGGAACCGGCCAGGAGTCCCGTTCTACCTGACGCTGGCACGATACCACTCAAGCGTCAGGCGCAGGCCTTCTTCGAAAGAATACTTCGGATCGTGTCCCAGATCCCGGACAGCCGCCTTCGTGCAGGCCTGCGAGTCGCGCACGTCACCAGCGCGGGGCGGACCGTAGAGCGGCGGAATCGAGACGCCCTCGAACTTTTGCAGCAGGCTCCAGGCCTGGTTCAAAGTGATCCGCCCGCCATTGCCGCCGTTGTACATCCTGCCCGAAAAGCCGGAAGCCCTGGCCGCTTTCAGGTTCAGTTGCGCAACATCCTCCACGTAGGTAAAGTCACGCGACTGTTCGCCATCTCCGAAAATCGTCGGCGCTTTTCCAGCGAGAATGCACTTGATAAACAGTGATAGAACCCCGGAATACGGGCTGCTGGGGTCCTGTCGAGGTCCGTAGACGTTAAAATAGCGCAAGCTCACGGTGTCGAGGCCGAAACACGACGCATAGACGCTCGCGTAATACTCGCCGGTCAGTTTCTGAAGCGCGTAAGGAGACTTCGGCGCAGGCTGCATGGTTTCGGCCTTCGGCTGTACTTCGGTGTCGCCATAGGCCGAGGAAGAAGCGGCGTAGACCAAGCGGCGGATCTTGACCGCGGCCGCTGCGCGCATCACCTGAAACGTTCCATTGATGTTGACCTCATGCGAGGGCACAGGATCGTCTATCGAGAGAGGCACGGACGGAATTGCGGCTTCGTGGAAAACGATCTCCGCCCCTTCCATCGCCGTCCGCAGAGCGTCATAGTCGCGAATGTCCACGCGGTGAAGGTCCACGGAGGACCGAACATCCTCCAGGTTTGCTTCCTTACCGCTACGCAAGTTGTCAATCACCGTTACTCTGGAAGCGCCATCCCGCAGCAGGGCGCGCTCAATCGCGGAGCCGATAAACCCGGCGCCGCCTGTCACCACATACTTGTTCATCTGTTGGGTTCTTCGATTTGAGCTTCGAGATGGCGAAGCGAATCATTGGCGATCGTTTCCGCGCCCGGTGTGAAGTCGAACGCTTCGAGTGAAATCCATCCCATATACGCCTGCCGCTGGAGCGCCGCGAACACGGGTCTGAAGTCGTAATTACCGGTCCCCGGATGGCGTCCGTCCATTTCGTTAACGTGGATGTGCCGGATAACGCTGCGATGCCGCTCGATAAGCTCCGCGTGAGAATCTGTTTCGTTCACGGCGTTGTGCACGTCGAACATGGTGCGAATTGACGGCATCCCGATCTGCTTCACCAGCATCGCCGCTTCAGCGAGACAGGTGACGACATCGGTATCGTGCACGGGAAGCGCCTCAATCAGGATCGTGACGCCGCGATCCTGGGCATGTGGGGCGACCGAAACCAGCCCTTCAACGTAGTGCCGTGTGGCCTCGCCGGGCGTTAGTCCGCCGGTGGAGCCGCGCTGTTTGGGAGAGCCGAACACCATGATGCTGTCCGGGCCGAGGTCCGCGCTGAGGTCGATCAGGTTCCGGATGTGCACCCACGACTTTTCGCGCAACGCAGTGTCGGGTGTCGTGACGTGCAGGCCTTTTGGACTTACCATGATCCAGTGAAGTCCGACAAACGTAAGGCCTTCGGACTCCATGGCCGATCGGGCCGTCCTGCGCTCCGCGGCGGTTAGCGTAGCAGGGTCTTCGGCAAGCGTAAAGGGGGCGATTTCGATACCGGTATAGCCGGCCCTTCGGATCGCCTTACAAGCGTCGGAGAAAGGCCAGTTCTGGAACACTTCGTTGCAGATAGCATGGCGGAATTTGTGACTCATCGCAGGCTAATTCTTTTATAGCATGCGAGAGTTCAAGACGTGCTCCGGCGCGGATCGAACAGCTAGCCCCGTGAACATTGGGATCAGGAGAAAATGGTGACTGCCGCGAATTCGTATAAAGGGTTCCGCCGGGTGGGCGGCAAAGCATCCCGGCCGCCAACCAGGCGCAGCGCTGCGCGAAACGGCGACTCAAGAATACCAACCGGCTGGAGCGTCCTGCCGCCTCTGCATCAGGCGAACAAGGTTCGCCACACCGCCACCACAAGTGCGTGCGTCACCATGGCGGCGCGGATTCCTCCGGCACGCTCGTAGGCGGCGCCGTAGAATAGCCCTGCCACCGCTGCCACGGCTGCGAACTTCCAGTTCGGCAAGGCTTGGTAAGTCAGATGGCAGAGTCCGAAAACAACTGAAGTTGCGATAAGGCCGAATGCACGGCTCCCACTCCAGGCCTTGATCCACTGTTGCAGCAACGCCCGGAAGAGGAACTCTTCGAGGAGCGCTACGACCCAGAGGATGCCGAAAAACGTCCCCACCGCGACGAAAAACCAGTTCCGCGCGAGGTTGAAACGAATCAGCCCGATTGCCAAGGCAAGCGGAAATCCAACGGGAATGAAGTAGAGAAAGAACGTCAATCCAATACGGATTTCGAACCAATTCGGGATGAACCCGTAACCCGCACACGTTACCTTTCGCAGGGACAGCATCGCCATAGCCGCGACGCGGAGAAGCATCAACTTCCCGAGAATGTCGATGCGAACGGGCGGGATCGGCGTTTGATACACGAGCGTGAAGAACTTGCTCAGCAACACGGCTCCAATAAGGACGAGGATCGCTGCGTCGGCCGCCGGGTGCGGGCGCAGGAGTGTATACCAAAAAGACACTGCGCCTGTGAGCGTCGCCAGAATCAGGATCGACCGCCAGTCGAAAACCTCGGTCAGGGTGCTGAAAATCAGATACGGCGCGAGAGCACTCGCCCAAAGCGCTAACGAGAACAGCGGTTTGGTGAGTCGCGTCTCGATCCAATTTCGCGCTGGTTCGAAGCCGGGAACCAGGTAGAAGAAGTATTCGGCCAGGAACGCCGCGATGATTGGCGCCGCGTGCGCAGGCTCTACGCCTTTTTGCCGGGCGTATACGGCGCCGGCCGCGGCGAGCGCCACCCATCCCGTTATAGCCGCGACGAAGAATGGCCGCAGGGGGCGGGTGTTCGGAAGGGCGATCAAAAATGCTCCCGCAATTCGCTAAATCTCTCAATTACGAGCAATCGTCCGCCTGCTGGGCGCAGATCTTGACGTTCCAGAGTCCATGTACGCGGATGAGGCACGTAGACGGCTCTGAGCCCGGCTTCGATAGCCGGGTTTATGTCCGATTTCGGGCTGTTTCCAATCATCCATGTATGCTCGGGATCCAGCCGCCTTTCGGCGGTGAGACGCCGAAAAGCCCCGGTGTCCTTCTCCTTGACGATTGCCGTGTGTCCGAAGTAGATACCGAGGCCCGAGCGGTCGATCTTGAGTTTCTGCTCCTCAGGGTGACCCTTGGTGAAGAGCGTCAGCCCGTGACGTGTGACCAGATACTCCAGGGTCTCCACCACGCCCGGGAGCAACTCCATGGGGCATTCAAGAATGCGTTCGGCGAACCCCATGACCCTATCGAGATCGCCATCGCATACTTCGCGCTCGGCCAGATGCCGGTAACATTGTCGCAGGTTGCGGCCGAAGTTGACTGACCCGTAGCCGTGGATCTTCGCGTTGGCAAGTTCGATTTTGTCGAGTACGGCGCGGATCTGGTCCGGCGTCAGGGCGGAATGACCCAGGAACGCAACGAACTCGTCGAACGCCTCCTCGAAATAGACATTGTTCTCCCAGAGCGTGTCGTCGGCGTCAATGATCAGGTGCTGTCGCATTCCGAGGCACGCTGCTACTCGACTGGCTTCTTCCCGTGCCCGTTGAGAGGCGCGACGCTCTGCACATGACGGGTATGCAGCTCTTTTGGCACGTAGTCGATGAGATAGTCGGCCAGTTGACGAAGCCTCGCGGATTCGGAACGGCTTTGGAGCAGCAGCTGCCGGAACTCAAGGTCCTGCACCATGTGCCCAAGCTGAAAACTCAGTTGCGGATCGTCGAGCTTAGGGTCGTCGAAAGGGCGCGGCTTTTCGCGAATCAATCGCAGGAGGCGGGTATACTCTTTGAGCGCGAGGGTTTGCAATTCGCGCGGCGCCGGGCCGGATCCGTTGTCGTCGAAGTATTCCACCTCGGCGCGCAGGAAGGATTTCTCCTGGTTCAGCATGACGATTTCGAAGCGACGTTTTCCGGAGGTGAGGATGTCGAGTTGACCGTCACCGTAACGCTTCACGACATCGGCGACAAGGACGGTGCAGCCGATGCTCGCAAACCCTTCGTCTTTGGAAAGGACCATGCCGAACTCGGTTTTGTCGCGAATCGCCTCGCCCACCATTTCCTTATACCGCTCTTCAAAGATATGCAGAGGCAGCGGGGTGCGGGGAAACACCACGACCGGCAACGGAAATAAAGGCAGGAGCCCTGACTGCATGGTACTATTATTGCGTTTCGACAGCCTGGCGGCAATTTCAGAATGAGAATAGACGGCAAAGCAGTCTTAATTACGGGCGCTTCGGAAGGAATCGGAGCGGCGTGCGTGGAATCGTTCAGGCGGCGCGGAGCCAGACTCTCGCTCGTGGCGCGCTCCGAAGAGAAGTTGAAGCAGGTGGGCGGGGCCGGAGCCGTCATCACGGCGGGCGATATAACGCTGCCGGAGACGCGGGAGACCGCGGTAGCGCGCACGCTGGAGCGGCACGGAACAATCGACATTGTAGTGAATAACGCCGGAGTCGGCTTGTACTCGCCGTCCTGGCGCGCCTCGATCGATGAAACGCGCCGCATGTACGAACTAAATTTCTTCGCGCCGCTCGCGTTGATCCAACTTGTGGTTCCGTACATGCGCGCGAACAAGAGCGGCATGATCGTCAACGTGGGGTCAGTCGCGGGGAAGATGACCCTGCCGTGGTTCACTCTTTATTCCACAACCAAGTTCGCGCTCGGCTCGCTGACGAGCGGACTTCGGATGGAACTGCGGAACGATGGGATACAGACGATGGTCGTGTGTCCCGGCTACGTGAAGACACGCTTTCAGACCAATGTGATCGATGGACATCCTCCGGACCGCCTTCTGCGAGGGCGGAAATTCGCGATCACTGCGGAGCAGTGCGCTGAGGCGATCGCGCGCGGAGTGGAGCGGGACGCCCGAACGGTGGTGACTCCAGCATACAGTTGGATCTACATCGCGCTTCACCGGTTGTTCCCCTCGCTGATCGACGCGCAGTTGGCGGCGATTTATCACGGGGAGTCTGCCGCGAAATGAACGGTGTGTTTCTCGTTGGTTTCATGGGATCGGGAAAGACAACTGTCGGGAAGTTGCTCGCGCAGCGTCTGGGCTGGACTTTTGCCGATCTCGACGACGACATCGAAGCGGCGGCCGGCATGACTGTTTCCGAGATCTTCGCCGAGCGTGGCGAGCCTGAGTTTCGCGACATCGAGCACGCGGCGCTAAGGGCTCGCGCGCAGGCGATTCACAATGGAGGGCGCCTTGTGGTGGCGCTGGGCGGCGGAGCGTTTGTGCCCGATCGGAATGTGGAACTCCTGCGCGCGTGCGGGACAACTTTTTGGCTCGACGCGCCGCTCGATGAACTCAGGGCACGAGTGGAACCCGCATCGCATCGGCCCCTGGCAAAGGATGCCGTGAAGTTCGCGGAATTGTATTGGGAGCGGCTTGAAGCGTATGGAAGGGCGCAGCACAGGATCGAAGGATGTGATAGTCCGGAAGCGACGGTGGAGAAGATCATAGCGGTCTTGTGGAAGGCAGGCGGCAAATGACGGTGCATGTCCTGCCAGAGCATCGAAGGGCGGCTGCGAAGGTGGTTGAAGAGCGGCCAGCCCGCGGTTTTCTTGGCCTTCATCGGTGAGGCACGAGGAGAATCATCACTTGAGTAAGGAAGCAGAGTTGAGAGACCACGCGCGGTCGATATTCGCGGCGGCGGTAAAAGCCGCAGATCCGGTTGAAGCCGTATTACGCCACCTGCGCGTTGAGGGCAGCGAATTGATCGCCGGGATGGCCAGGTTTCCGCTGAGCCGTTTCCGTCGCATCCGCGTAATCGGAGCCGGCAAGGCCGGGGCGACAATGGCGCAGGCCGTCGAAAGGGCGCTGGACGGCCGCGTGGAAGGCGGACTGGTCAATGTGAAATACGGCCACCTCGCGCCAGTTGTCAGGGTAGAACTGAACGAGTGCGCGCATCCCGTGCCCGATGAGGCGGGCGTCGCGGGAGCAAAACGGATCGCCACGATTGCGCGGGAGGCGGGCGAAGACGATCTGCTCCTGTGCGTCATGTCGGGCGGTGGATCGGCGCTGCTCCCGTTGCCCGCCACGCCGGTCACGTTGGAAGAAAAGCAGCGCGTCACGGGCCTGCTGCTTGACTGCGGCGCCACCATACACGAAATCAACGCTGTCCGGAAGCATATTTCGGAAGTGAAGGGCGGCCAGCTCGCGCGGCTGGCATTTCCGGCGGCGGTGATCTCGCTGATGCTTTCCGACGTCATTGGCGACGATCTTGACGTGATTGGTTCCGGTCCGACCGCGCCTGACGCTTCCACATGGCAGACCGCCCGAGAAGTATTGAACAAGTTCGAGATTTGGGAACGAGTTCCGGCATCGGTGCGCGCGCGTATCGAGAGCGGGTTACGAGGTGAGGTCTCCGACACTCCGAAAGCCGGCGATGTCTCGCTCGCGCGAACGGAGAATCTCGTGGTTGGAAGCAACCTGCTGGCCGTCGAGGCGGCCGCGGCAAAAGCGCGTGAACTAGGTTACCGGGCTGTGATCCTTTCGACTTTCATTGAGGGTGAAACGCGCGACGTGGCGCGAATGCACGCGGCGATTGCCAAACAGACGGTCCGGTTCGGCCAGCCCGTCCCGCCGCCCGTGTGCCTGATTTCAGGGGGCGAAACCACCGTGACACTGTGCGAAGGTCATGGCCTCGGCGGCCGCAATCAGGAATTTGCGCTCGCGGCGGCTCTCGACATCGCCGGCCTCGAGAACATCGTGATCATGAGCGGCGGGACGGACGGAACGGATGGACCGACCGACGCAGCGGGCGCGCTCGCGGACGGGTTCACCGTGAAGCGGGCCGCCGACCGTGGTTGCGCCGCGAAAGACTCTCTTGCCCGGCACGACGCGTATCCGTTTTTTAAGGCTCTGGACGATCTGTTGAAGACGGGACCTACGAACACCAACGTGATGGATGTACGGCTTGTTCTGGTGGGCAGTTAGGCAGCGGCGGGGCAGGCCATCGCCGTTCGTGGCCTGCGGTGAGCGCGCCAGAACGCAGGCACCAGAGCGACCGCGTGCCACCAGCCGATTGTTTGCGATAGTGACTGCGACTTTCCCGGTGGAGGTACTCCATGACGAATCGAGCGGTTGGCGGACTGCTGCTAATGTTCTCGATCGCCGGCGGGGCGCAGGACTACCGGGGCCGAGTGCAGGGGATGATCACCGACCCCATGAATGCCGCGATCACCCTGGCCGCGGTACGGATTGAGAGCACCGCAACGATGACCCCGCAGCCTGGGGCTGGGTCGTGCGACTGGGGGAACCGGTTCAACACGGCCATGTTCAAGCAAGCGGCACCTCAACGCCGCGCACGAATCCGTTTCAGTACGAGGGGGTAACCGGGCCGAGATATTGGAGCCTGGATACTACGCTGTCGAAGATTTTCAGCGTGTCGGAGCGGTTCAAACTCGAGGAGCGGTTCGAGGCCTATAGCCTCAGAACTCCTATAGTAGAGTAGCCGGTTTTTGAAAAGCACAAATTGGCCGAGAGTTGAGCGCGCGTGGAGTGTTAAATAATTATTGCGAACATTCTCCGTTCTGGGTTATCCTTGGTCATGTCCGGGTCGGCTCCCAGTCTCTTCGATT
>SYKU01000453.1 GCA_005808865.1 Acidobacteriota bacterium | reverse complement strand
GCTTCTTCCCCATGCGCCGCGCCAGCAAGGCTTGACCCAGGCAGTTGTTGATCTTGTGCGCGCCTGTGTGCAGCAGGTCTTCGCGTTTGATGTAGATCTTCGCGCCGCCAAGTTGCTCGCTCAGCCGCCTGGCGTAATAAAGCGCCGTCGGCCGTCCGGCGTAGGTGCGCAGGAGGTGGTCAAGTTCAGCGTGAAAGGCCGGGTCGAGCCGGGCTTCGAGATAGGTTTGTTCCAGTTCTTCGAGCGGGGCCATCAGAACTTCGGGAACATACCGTCCGCCGTAGGGTCCGAAGTGGCCGCCCGCATCGGGTAGCGAAGTCGTCATAAGTTTTCCGCCAGCGCAGCTTTCAGGAACGCGGCCATTTTGGAGTGGTCCTTCCGTCCGGGGGCGCATTCGATCCGTGAACAGGCATCCACGCCCCACGGCCGAGCCCGCTCAATGGCGAGCCGGACGTTGGACGCATCAAGGCCGCCAGCGATAATAATTCTCTTCGGCGATCCGGCGGCGATGGACCAATCGAAAGTCTCTCCCGTGCCGCCGAACAAGATGTCCGAGGGCGTATCGAGCAAGAAGGCGTCGGCCGGCAGAGCGTCGAGCGAGTCCAGCCTGAAACCGGGTCTCGCGCTAACTGCATGCCAAACGCGAATGCCACGCGGGTAGCTGACATCGCCGTGAATTTGCGCCACGTCAAGCCCGGCGCGGCTCACGGAATCCGACACGCGATCCGGCGTCTCGTTTACGAAAACTCCCACTTTACACACGGACGGCGGCAGAGTGGCAACTATCCCGGCTGCCGTCTCTTCGCTCACGTAGCGCGGACTCTTCGGATAAAAATTGAAGCCGAGTGCTGAAGCGCCGCAGTCGATCGCGGCGAGGGCGTCGCCGAGATTGGTAATACCGCAAATCTTCGCCATCATCCCGCGCCTGCCAGTTCCGCGAGGGCGGCGGCGGGATCGGACGAGAGCATCAAGTGTTCGCCTACCAGAAACGCCGTGTATCCGGCGTCCTTGAGCCGTGTCAGGTCGGACGGAGTGTGGATGCCGCTCTCGCTCACCTTAAAGACATTGTCCGGGATACGGGCTGCCAAGTCGAGCGATGTGCTCAGCGATACTTCAAAAGTCCGCAAATTCCGGTTGTTCACGCCTGCGATCTGCGCGCCGGAATCGAGCGCCGACTCGAGTTCATCGGCGTCGTGAACCTCGACCAATGCCGCCATTCCAAGAGTTCCCGCAAATTCGCGCAGAGCGCGCAACCGGCTGGTTTCGAGTAGCGCGGCAATGAGCAGGATGGCATCCGAGCCGTGAGCGGCCGCTTCGACGACGTGGTATTCGTCGAGGGTAAAATCTTTTCGCAGGGTGGGCAGATCCACCGCTTCGCGCGCCGCCCGCAAGTCGTGCAGGCTGCCCTGGAAAAACCGGCCGTCGGTAAGGACCGACAAGGCCGCCGCGCCCCCGCGCGCATAGGCTTGCGCAAGACGAACGGGCTGAAAGTCAGCCGAAAGAAGTCCCTTGCTGGGGGACGCCTTCTTGATCTCGGCGATGATCGCGGGAGTGCGCGCGGAAAGCGCCCGGAGAAAGTCGCGTTTCGTTCCGGCGAGGTCCACCGCGCGTCGCTCCAGACCGGCGCGCGAAACATGCGCATGCTCGAGTTCGCGCCGCTTATGATCCGCAATACGGGCCAATATGTCTGGAACGGTGGGGGACAATGCTCTATGGTAACAAAACCGCTCATTTGTCCGGGTCGAAGGTCCGGTCGATATGCAGCCACGCGAGGCGCGAGTACTTGATAATCATGGGCACGAAAAGCAGAAAAGTGATGGCGGAGGCCAGAATGAGTCTTTGCAGCGGCCAGTTCGTGAGCTTCCAGTAGAACAGCACGAGAAGCAAGACGATGGGCACTCCCATCATATAGCTGACGTACATCGCTCCCAGAAAATAGCCTTGCTCGCGCTCGTATTTCAAGTCGCAGACGGGGCATCGCTCGTACATTGCGAGTCCCTTGCGATAAACCGGACCTTGCTCGCATCGCGGGCAGACCTTGCGAAAGACGCCGCGGAGCGAGGGCATAAATCTACCTTAACATTGGCGGGGGCGCGAGAACCCGATCCCCTCACGCGGGGCGTCAGGCGGCGGGGTTGCGCCGCGATACCGATACGCTTACGCGATATCCCAGCGCGCCCGGCTACCGAATCGACAGGTCCGTCGAAAACGTTATGGAGACTCCCGTTCCGGATGCAACTTCGTCCAGTTCGGGAGGAACCGCGCTGCCGTGCAACGTCAGCACTGGTCAACCCTTGGCGTGTGTTGGTTCAGCCTGAACTGTCCTTGTGGGCCTTCTGATGTAATCCAGGACTGGGAGGCTCCTGATCCGATAGACTAAACGGATGCCGCTTTCCGCTGGCGACAAGCTCGGCCCGTATGTCGTGACGGCCCCTATAGGGGCCGGGGGTATGGGTGAAGTCTATAAAGCCCGTGACACGCGGCTCGACCGCACCGTCGCCATCAAAGTGCTGCCGGAGCACATCGCCAAACGGGAGGACCTGCGCGCCCGCTTCGAGCGCGAAGCCCGCGCGGTTGCCTCACTGAACCACCCGAACATCTGCGTGCTCCACGACATCGGCCCCGGCTATATGGTGATGGAGCTGATTGAGGGCGAGACGCTGGCGGCGCGGATTGAGAAGGGCGCGCTCCCGTTGGAGCAAGCCCTTAAACATGCCACGCAAATTGCCGACGCGCTCGACCGCGCGCATCGCGCCGGAGTGACGCACCGCGACATCAAACCGCAGAACATCATGCTGACGCGGGATGGCGTGAAGGTGCTCGATTTCGGACTGGCGAAATCGTCATCGAAGCCCGGACCAACAGAGGCGACTCTCACGAAGGTGCTGACTACGGAAGGCACGGTGCTGGGCACGCCGCAGTACATGGCTCCGGAGCAGTTCGAAGGCAAAGAAGCCGACGCGCGCAGCGATATCTGGGCCTTCGGG
>SYKU01000452.1 GCA_005808865.1 Acidobacteriota bacterium | reverse complement strand
TCCGGCAGGTCCGCGATCACGGTTCTGTCGGTCTTCAATCGACGCAGGATGTAGGGGCGCACCAGTTCGCGTAACGGAGCGTAAGAACCGTGGGGATGGCTGGCGAGGCGCTTGGCGAAGGCCGTGAATTCCTTGGACGTCCCGAGCAGCCCTGGGTTGACGAAGTCGAAGATCGACCACAAGTCTCCAAGCCGGTTCTCGACCGGCGTTCCGGTGAGAGCCAATCGCGACGCTGACCGCAGCTTCTTCACGGTCCGCGTTTGTTTTGCGTCCGGGTTCTTGATCGCCTGGGCTTCGTCAAGCACCACCACACGCCACGGATGCTCCACGATCCACGGCAGGCGGAGCAGCGATCCGTAACTGGTGATCACGAGATCGGTATCGCGAAGCCGCTCGGGCGCGAGCGTCTTGAGTTCGGCTGCCGGCAGTGCGGATGGGTGCGCGATCAGCGCTTTCAAGTCCGGAGCGAAGCGCTCGATTTCCGATGCCCAATTGGCCAGCAGTGAAGCCGGGGCGACGAGAAGGCTCGGCCGCGCGCCGCCTTCGGACCCGGCCGGGGCTTGCCGCTTGAGAACCAGCAGCAGGGAGAGCACCTGAATCGTCTTGCCCAGTCCCATGTCGTCCGCCAGGCACGCACCGAGTCCGAGTCTCGTGAGTAGATAAAGCCAGCGCAAACCGACCTGCTGATAGGGCCGAAGCGCGCCGCGCAGATCGCCGCCGGGATCGACTTGCGCCAACCCCTGCGGACTGCGCAGACCTTGCAACGTTTCGGCCAGCCAGGGACCGGCAACGACTTCCGCCCAACCGGATCCTGCTTCCACATCAGCATCGCCGACTGCCACATTCGCGCCGGCAAGCAGCCGCATGGCTTCGCCGAAGCTTACTCCGGTTTCACCCGCGGCGCGCTGGACCTCGCGGAAGCGGTCGATCATTCCTTGAAGGTGTTCCCGGTCGATTTCGATCCAGCGTCCCCGCACGAGCGCGAGTCCGTTCGATTGCGCCAGCAGGTCACCGATCTCGGCCTCGCTGAGAGCTTCGCCCTCGAGCGTGACTCCCATTTGGAAATCGAGAAGGGCGTTCCGGCCAAGTCCCGACGGCGCTTTGCCGCCCACCGTGCCTGTGACGCGCGGCCGCGGCGGACGGTTCCCGCGCCAGGCGGCGGGCATGCGAACCACAACGCCCGCGGTCTCCAGATGCGGAACGTCACGCAGAAGCTGGAGCGCCTCGCGCGGCGTCCAGCGCAGGGGATGGAAGATCTCGCCTTCATCCACCATGGTCTTCAACCACGGGCATGTCTCGGACGCGCGCTGCACCGGTACCAGCAGCGACAAGAGACGCTCTTTATTGGCCGCGCCCGCGTACTCCCGCAAGGCCTGCCCCAAAGGAAGGTGTTGGGCCCTGGCCTGCGCCGAGAGGCGCGTGGTGTAGGTCGCGAGAAAGGCGAATGGGGAATCGGGGTCCTTGCGATTCTCGGCGACGTTGAAGTGCACGCGGCCCACCAGGTTCCATGCCGGATTCCGGCGCTTCAGGAACTCCTGCACGCCGGTCTTGGATTCGGCTAACTCGATGCCGAAGGCGGCGTCGAGTTCGTTCCAAAGCGTTAGCAGCACCGCGCCGGCGAGATACTCCGCGCCCGTCATGGGTGGGGCGGCCAGTGCGATGGCCGCAAGTTCCTCTTCTGGTGGACTTGGCACGCGAACCTCTCCCCGCTGTGCATCGCCGTCTTGTTGCGTGCACAGCGCGGTGACGTAGCGCGCGGCGAACTCACGCCAGAAGGAATGCACCGGCGGCAGCGCGGTTCCAGCCTCGTCCGCCCCCAGAAGTAAGAGGCCGTGACCGGACCCGCGCGCGAAGGCGGACTCTATGCGATTCGCAAGCCCGGTTTCAAGGCCAGGCGCCCCGGCATCCCGGACCACGACGAGCCGCCCGTGCGGAGTCAGACTCAGGCTGGGAGGAGCAGTGTCCAAGGAGGATCATCGCACAATTGCGGCCGCGCGTCGCCAGGCGGCCAGGCAAAGGCTGAACTGCTAACACGCATGGGACAGAGCCTCGCCGGCAGCCCGCCGGGTTATTCAAACACGTAGTACGTTGCGCCACTCCCGGATTCCCTCCGGAGGTTCAACCGGTGATCCGGCACGCGGCCGAGGAACAGTTGATCGAGATCGTACAAGATGGTGGAGCTATCTCCGAAATACTGGTGATTCGCGCCAAACAGGCTTGTGTCGACTTTGGAGGCATCGATCGTGTCCAGTCCCGCCGCGCGAAAAATGTCCGGCTGCCCCTGTCCGGCCCGCGCCCTGCGGTTAAGGGTAGCCGATGCGATCAAAGCGCCGTCGCGGCTGGAACCGTATAACGTGGTCCGCTCCGCCACTCGCAGGATTCCCGGTATTAGCCCCCGGAGTACGCCTACGTCGACATCCGGAGCCATCATCGCGACGTTGCGCAAGACAGGCAGCGGCTGCTTGCCATCCATTCGCAGGGCAATTTCGCGAAGCGCGTTCACCAACACCCAGCTCCCCATGCTGTGCGCGATCACATCGATTTGCGCGGCTTGAGTCTCTCGCGCGATGCGTTGAAGAAAATCACTCAACAGGTGGTAACTTGCGTCGGCGTTGCTCCGGTCCAACAGATAATCTTCCAATGTCCCTTGCGACGGCCAACTGAACAGGATCGGAGGCCCGTCGACGCGAAGGTCGTAGGCGATCTGCGCAGCTCGCAGCAGGGCGTGCTCGAATGTGTTTCTATATCCGTGGATAAACACTAACACGCGCCGCTGCTGGGAGGATTTTACTTTTTTCCCGATCTTTTCATAGAAGTCCGTCTCGGCCGACGGATTTATGCAGGAAATTACGACGCTTTTCTCCGAGGGCATCTTTGCTGTGAATATCCGCACCACGGAGAACGCTTCAAGTTCACCCATCTTCCGGCTGCTTCGCTTTACGTTTACGTACGAGACCCCTAGCGACAGCTTGTATCCCAGCCCTCCGCCGAAGCGGGGAGCCTGGGGCGTTCCGCACTCACGGTCCTGGCGAAGAGAGCCATCCACTTCGCGGTTGGTGGCGTAAAAGACTTCCTTCGTCGCCCACTCCTTGCTCTCGCCGCCCCGCATTTCGAGTGGCGCGGGCTCGATGATCACACTGCATTCACCGTCCGTTTCAGAAAGGTTTCGAATCACCAGGTAAAATGTCCCGTCCCTGCCGGGCGCCCAGATAAAATCGCTCGATTCCGTCAACTCGTCGTCGCGGTCCAAGAGATTACGTTCGCTATCGAGAACTGCCACGGCGATGGCCGGGGTTCCGGCCGGCCCGGTGCGGGGCAACACTCGAACCTGCTGGCCCAGGCGTACCGTAACCGCCATGGGTTCAAGCGTCTGCCACGGCTTGATGGCGGACTTCGTTTCCGATGGTCGCGCAAGCGGCTGCGCCAACAGAGCGAGGCCATTGGGGAGAAGCAGGATTGCCCATAGAACCGGCTTGGTCATGCGTTCCTCGCCGGCGGTTTCCGCGCCGGGCACGTGTATAATGATAGCCTACAGCGGACCCGGAAGTGGTTTGAGCGATGAGGCTTTGGCTATGGATTTTACTGATCTGCGCCGCGTCGTTCTCTGGAAACGCCGCCGGTAGTCCGAGACGTCCCGTCGCTATCGTCGCGAAGAGCGGCGGTGGGGATGTGACGCGCAGCACGCGCCCTTCTATCTTTACATTGCGGCCCGGAATCGCCATTTTTCCCGGTGATCAGATCCGGGTCGGCAATCTCGAAGCAACCGTCCACGTCTGTCCAGGCGGCTCGAACGCTCAGAGCATGCTGGTTCGACTCGCTCCGGGGAGCGTCGTACACGTCGCGGAACAAGGGCTTTCGGGCACTGCCGGCGAACCTTGCGAGTTTCCTCTCATCGACACGGAAGCCCCGGCGGGGAGCGTGAGCGAATCGGGCGCCGCCGCCCGCGAGAAGCCAGACGAGCCCTTCGATCAGATTCTCCGCGTCACACTTGCCGGTGCCGCCGCCGAGCGCGAAGGGAACTTGGATGCGGCTCTCGCAGCGTATCGGGATATCCGCGATCGCTGGCCCTCGGCAACGTGGATTCACGAACCGATCGATCGATTGGTCAGAAGACAATTACCGCAGCCGCGCGTGGTTCGAGGCGGTGCGGCCGCTCCACGACCGGCTTCGGTGCAGCCGGCCGGCGTGACGCCGCGCACATACGCCCTCGTGGTGGGCGTCTCGAAATACAAGACCTACAATAACCTTCAGTTCGCCGCGGACGACGCGAATGCGTTTGCCAAATACCTGATGACGGAACGCGGCGGGTCGCTCATCGACTGCCGGAAGACGCGCGAGCAGCCCAATCCATCCGAGTGCCAATTGCAAGTGCTGCTCGACGGGCGGGCACGGGCGGACGCCGTCCGGAGCGAATTGGCCGAACTCGTGCGCGGCCGGGCCGGGGCGGACAACACATTGATCCTCTATTTTTCCGCTCACGGCGCTTACATGTGCCGCGTATCCGATTCCGCGACGCTGAAGTTGAAGGTTTGCGAACCAGGACAGGGCGAAAGCGACGCATACATTCTGACGCACGAATCCGATCCGAACGAGCCTGCAACGTCGGCCATTTCGCTCAAAGAGCTGCGCGGCATCATCACCGAGCAGGCCGAGCAATTCGGACGAGTGTTGGCGTTTATCGATGTCTGCCACGCAGCGATTACGGATTTCCCCAGAAGCACCCGGCCGAATCCGGGGCAGATCGACAATGCGATTCAAACGAAGAGGGGCAAGATCGGCGTGATGTCCGCGATCACCAAGGCGGACGACATCGGGGAGGAGTATGCCTACGAGGTCCGGGATCTCGGCGACGGACACGGCGCATTCACGTTTTTCCTCGTGCGGGGAATGAACGGCGACGTCCCGCCTCAGGACAACCAGATTTTTTTCAGCGAACTCTTCCGGTTCGTTCAGCAAAGGGTGGAAGCGACCCTCAAGGAGTACAAGAAACTTCAGTCTCCATCGACCGGCGTGACCACCGCGAAAATCGCTGTCGTGGACGATGCCAGCAAGCCGCCTGGTATTGACATCGGGGAGGTGAACCCCCAGCCAGTTCGACTTGCCCTGAATAAGAAGAGGGGCAGGTTAAGAGGACTTAAAATCGCGCCTGAAGACGCGGGCGCGGGGCAGGATTTCGATGCGTTTGAGACTGCTCTCGCCTCCGGATCCGTTGACCGCGCCTCCACCCTGCTCAACCGAATCGCATCGGGACTTACGGCGGACGCACTCAGTGACAAGCGACGCCGTCTCCGCGTGGCCTTTGAGTCTCAGGGTCAGGACGTGATCCTTGCGTATTTGAAGGGCGACCAGTCTCCTCCGAGCCGCGACCGGTTTCGAGACGCGGAGCGATACTTCAGGGAAGCGTTGGCGCTCGCACCCGACTCCGCGTTCGACCGGAGCCGCATGCTCTTTTCAAGAGGGCGGCGATTGATTTTCGACGGCCGTTATCAGGATGCGATCCTGGATCTCGAAAAGGCCAGTGAAATCGACCCCGGCCGCGCCTACGCCTCAAACGCCATGGGCATCGCGTATCTGGAGTTCTCGAAGAGCGACAAGGCGCTGCTCGACCGCGGGATCAGTGCCTTTAAGGACGCGATCCGGCTGGCGCCATACTGGCCGTACCCGCTTCACAACATGGCCCTTGCCTACATGGAACTCGGCCGTTACGACGAAGCGATCGCAAGCTACCGGAAGGCCATGCTGGTTGCGCCGCGGTACTCCTATTTGCCTCATAATCTCGGGCTCCTCTATCAAAAACTCAACCGCATGGATGAGGCGAAGGCGATGTTCCGCGAGGCCCTGGACCGTGCCGAAGAGAGCCGCAAACGCTTCAATCCAGCCTTGGCCGAATGGCCTGAACGCGCTCCGATTCTGAATGCCCTCGGCACGCTGGCTCGTGGGGATGGCGCGGCCATCGGCTTGTATGACCGGGCACTGAAAGACGATCCACGGAGCGCGGCCAGCCGCCACAACAAAGCCTTGCTGCTGGCTAAGGATTGCCGGAACCTCGGCGAAACCCGCCGTTTGTGGAATGAGGCGATCGCGCTCGAACCTCGTAACATCGCGATGTGGCTGAGCCTCGGTGAGAACCTTGGTCGATGCGGCGATTGGGTCCATGCACGGAGCGCCTATGAAGAAGCCGTCCGCCTGAAACCAGACTATATTGGGGCGCGCCGGAGCCTTGCTCCCATTCTCGTTGGTTTGGGGGATTCGAAAGCGGCGCTTGAGCACCTGAAGCACGTGGCCCTCCTCGGCGCGGGGCGCGACGTAGCGGAAGAGCGCGCCGATGTTGAGCGCATACTCCAGAATGTGAAACCGCGGCTCGCGGCGTACCGGGAGGCAATTCGGGTGCGCTGGGTTGTAAAGAAGTGGGTTGTGAAGAAGTGACCACCCTGCGATATGCGTGCGCCGGCTTGATGGCGTCCGCCGCTCTGCATGCGCAATCCACTCAAGCGTTGGTCGCCGGCACCGTCACTAACGCGATCTCGGGGAGCCGGATTAGTGGCGCAACTCTCAGCTACGAAAACCTTGAGATTGGACGGCGGGCGGAACTGAAGGCCGATGCCGCGGGCGAATTCGCCGCGCCATTACTTGCTCCCGGACCCTACCGCTTCCGCTGCGAGGCCGGCGGCGCATTCCAGGCGCTTGAGATCCACCGAATTGAGATCGCGGTGGGAGGCAGGCACCGGCTGGACTTTGAGCTCCGGCCTATCGGCGATTTGTGGGAGGAAGGGCAGCCCCGGAATATCGTTACTGGACGCGGTCGAAAGCTCGTATCGTTTTACGGACCGGACGTCGCTCTTGCCAGGATCGGGAGCTTCGAGCCGCTGGCCAGTCAGGACGCGCGCCTGGATTCGTCGCTGTCCTATGCCATCCGCCCGAGCGAGATCGCGGAACTGCCTCTTCCCGGACGGGACGCCTACGCATTGCTTCTGTTGCAGCCGCACGTCACGTCATTGTCGACGACGGCTCGCGGATTGGGATTTTCGGTAAACGGAATGCGCCCGGGCGCGTCAAGATTCCTGCTTGACGGCGTCGAGAACAATCACTATCTCATTACCGGTCCAATGGCGATTCTCGCGCCGGAACATATTCAGGAATACCGTATTTCAACTGCAAACTACTCGGCCGAGTTTGGCGCCTCCGCCGGGTTTCTCGCGAACGCCGTCACGCGTTCGGGCGGGAATTTATGGCATGGAATCGCCTACGCCTCCGCCAAGAACGAGAGGCTGAGCGCGAACGATCCGGGGCGGCGCTACGCGGGTCTCGCAAGAGCGCCGTTGAAGGAATACCAGCCGGGATTTCACGCGGGCGGTCCGGTCTTGCGCGAGAAATTGTTCGTGTCAGGTTCCGCCGAATACTTCGATAGCCGCGGCGTCAAGGACGCACGGACGTTCACGGTCCCGGCCGCGGCGTACCTGGACAGCCTCAACACCGGACTTGCCGGGTCACAAGGCGCGAATCTTCTCGGACAATTCCGGCCAATGCCCGTCTCCGCAACCGCGGGGGCGCGAACCGCGCGGATTGAAATTGCTCCACCGGAGCTGGTCAAGCGCAGACTGGTGTCCCAGCAACTCGACTGGCAGCCCGAGGGTCCCTGGCGATTCAAGAATCGCGTCGCGCTCTCGCGCTTCGATCGTCCGCAATTCCAGTACAGCCCGTATCCGGATTTCACTTCCGATCTGGAACAGAGCGGATCGAACATCGCATTCATGGCTACACGGGCGCGAGGCCAGGGTGCGCTTGAGATACGCGGATCGATTGGGCGGGACGCGCTTCGATTCGGCCGCGCTCATCCCGGGATTCCAGCGCTGTTCTCCGACGATGGCGTTTCCCTCCCGGGAGCCAACTACGTGCCCGATTACGACCAGCACGGAACCTCCGCGCAGATCATTGCCAACGCTATGGAGGTCCGCGGAAAACATGTGTGGAAGATTGGGGGGCAAGGTCTGGTCCGCCGTCAGGGCCTGCGCCTCGATGCCCTGCAGGGAGAGTACCGGTTCAGGAGTTTTGACCAATTTCTGGCGGGGATTCCGCGGCGGTACTCCACCGGAGTTTCCCGATTGGACGCCGCTGCAAAGCAACTCAGGAAGCCCGTTCCGGATCGACGGTATCGCCATCGTCAAGGCGGACTGTTCGCGCAGGATAGCTATCAGCCGCTGCGGCGTTTGACGGTGCAATTTGGCGGCCTCGCGGAATACGCGGGGCAGCCGCTGAACAGCGGGTCGCAATCGGATACCGTGCTCCAGTTTGGACGGGAATCCGATTTCAGCGAGCGGCTTGCCAACGCACAACTCGGATTGTCGCCGAGGCCGATATCCGGCCAAAGCCTTCGCGCGGCGGTAAGAGCCGGCTTCGCCTTCAGTCTCGTGAAAGACGGGTCCGCCGTGGTCCGCGGAGGCTACGGAGATTTTTTCGATCCCAGCTTTGACAATCTCTGGCTTAACACCGTTCTGAATCAGTACATGTTGGGGGAAGCGGGCATCGCCCCCGGCCAAGCCGTCGATTTCCTCAAACCGGCAACGGACCTGTACTCGCTCACGCCGCAGGCGGGCCGCATCGCGATGACGGCATCCGATTTTCGAAGGCTGCTGGCCTTCGGTCCCTCGATCGCCGCTCCGCGCGTGCGCAGCTACTTTCTCGCGTTCCAACAAGCGATTTCGCCGCGATGGACCGTGGAGGCGACGACGACGGCCACGACAGGCCGCAAACTGCTCACGACGGACATCGTAAATCGTCCGTTCTTCAACGGAAGCCGCTCGACCTACCCTCGCCGCGACCTTCCCGAAGTGAGCTATCGCGATGGCGACGGAAGCTCGAATTATCATGGCCTGGCGTTCACCGCTAGATACAAGGCCTCACGCGCTTCGCTGCGAGCGAGTTACACGTGGAGCCATTCGATTGACAATCAGTCCGATCCGTTGCAGGGAGACTTCGATTTCCTGTTTACGCAAACGGGCAACCCCGCTCCGATTCGCGGAGACGCGGCCTTTTCGCGCGCCAGGGATTTTCGCGCGGACCGGGGAAGCTCCGATTTCGATCAGCGCCACAACTTCGTGATCTTTTCCGTGTGGACGTTGCCCTCTTTATTCACGCGGGGCGCTGGCCGTTATGTTCTCGACGGGTGGAAGTTCGCGCAGATCGCCGCCGTCCGCTCCGGGTCGCCCTTTAGCGCGACGGGCGCTATCCCTTCATCGCTCGCGCGCGAGACGATCTACAACAATCGCGCCCAATTGTTATGCGCCGGCGGCCACACGGTCAACCTTCCACTACCGCAAGGGCGCCAGCTTCTAAACGCCGCGTGCTTCGATTTTCCGAGAGCCGGCCAACTCGGATCGAGCGGCCGCAACGCCTTCGCGGGTCCGGGGTCGGCGAATCTCGATCTCTCGATCTCACGGACGTTCCCGCTTCGTGGGGGTCGCGAGGGCCGCCGGATCGTGGTTCGCGCGGATGCCTACAACGCGCTGAACCACGCCAACCTGAACAACCCGGAATCCAGTCTGAATTGTTCCCAGCCCGGCGATTGCGGCGGCGGGGTCTTCGGCGCGGCGCAGTTCGGGAAGAAGGAAACCGGGAGCGCTTTTCCGGCGCTGAAGCCGTTTGTGGAGAGCGGGCGGCAAATACAGTTGATAGTGCGATTTGAGTTTTGACGCCGGAAAGGAGCCGCTTTAGGGCTTGAATCCGCGTGTGCCCAAAACCGCCGTCGCGTCGATCCTGCCGGGCTGTCCGAGGCGAGATGGCCGGCCTCCCACACCGTCAATCTTTGACTTTAACTGAGCTGAGTTGGCAATCGGGCTAGAGCTAGAGTCAGGCTGAGACCGCTGGAACGGCGTCGAACGTCTTCAGGATCTCGCTGCCCAGGGCAGAAGAAGAGCAGAAGAAGCGGAGCAGCCGATCGCAACACGGCAGGGGCGGACTGCCCCATTTGGCGAAGTGAAGCGGGCTAGCGTGCGTCCTTCGGGCTGATCGCCGTGATCTGGGAGTCGAGGACGAGGGCGGCCATCACTCCTCATTGGCATCCGAGCCCACGGGTGCGCCGAATCGGGGGAAGCGGCAGACACTTCGCTGACGCAAAACGAGACGGCGGTGTTCTCGGCCGTCGGCGTCTTACTGACCCACGGCGCGCGCCGCGTTGGCACGGGAACGCGCGGTGGCGGTCTGGTGGTTGAACGAAGGCCACCCATGCCAGCGGCGCGTCAAGCTGCCCCGTGAGCTCGGACTGCCGCTTCACGTCTCGGTGGCCGCACTAGCAGCAGATCGAGGGCGGCTCACGATTTTCCGGCGTGGTCGCCATATTCCCAGCCATAGGGAACGCCGGTGTTGCCAAGAATGAACGTGACCAAATCCGCGAAACCTGCTTCGGCGCGAACATCGTTCGACAGGATGACGACACAACGCTGGCGGGCCTCGACACATACCATTGTGTTGGCGGTTTGGCCGTCGTGGCCGCCTTTGTAAAAGCCGTGACCCTGCGGGCCGTCGAAGACGATCATGCCCAGGCCGGCGAACAAATCCTTGCGCTGGTCGTTCAAGGGCAGATCGGGTGCGAAGGGCGGGAACTGATGCGCAGTTCCGATATGCAACTCCGGCTTCGCCAGCTCGGCGCGTGAGAACGAACTCAGGTTGTCGCCGCGCACCAGAGCGGCAACGAATTTCGGCAGATCGGAAATCGTGGTGTCCATCGAGCCCGCGGCTCGCACCTTGCTACGCTTGTCATGCTCCTGAGGTTGGCCTTGATCGTTCCATCCGTCAGCCAGATTGGCTGCAAAATCGTCACGCCAGATTAAGCTGGTGCGGGTCATGCGCAGCCGGTCAAAATTGGCTTTGGTCAGACCGCCGATATCGAGTCCCAGGCCTTGTGCCTTCCGGCCATGTTCGATGACGAATTGAAGGAGAATCAAACCTTCGCCCGAGTAGGCGTAGCGGGTGCCAGGCTCGAAATGGATACGGAGCTTCCGGTCGGGTTCGATGAACCAGAAGTTCGCGAAGCCCGCTGAATGCGTCAGGCACATGCGAGCCGTGATCTTTTCCCAACGCCCGTCGCCGGCTAAATCTTTGTATGGCCCGTATTTGTCCGGGAACACCGGATCAGGGCCATAGTTCGGCAGCGGCCGGTCCAGATAGTCCTTGAGTGGTGTGTCGAGCGTTAGCTTCCCCTGATCAACCAATTGCATCACGGTGTATGCGAATACCGTCTTGGTGAGTGAAGCACCGTACATGACGGTGTCCGTGGTCAGGGGGTCTCCCTTTGCGTTTCGGACGCCGTACGCGTGCACATAGCCGACCTTGCCGCGATCGATCACCGCAACGGCCATGCCCTTTGCATGAGTACGAGTCATGATCCTGCTCACTTCAGCGTCGATGGCGGCGCCGGCCGGGATCCTCTGAGCGACAGCGGCGGGAACGCAAAAGGCAGCTAAAAGCATAACTCTAAGCGGAAGAACTCTTCGGTTCATTCTCATGGTGAAATCCCTCCAGAACTGGATCCAGGCTGGTGATCTCGCCTCGATGGCGTACCTCCAGTGTCTGATAGAAGGTACGCTGGGCACTACGGACAGTTCCGTGAATGTTCATCTTTGAACCGCGTGTTCCGCCAGCGGCCACCTAACCTGGCTTCCTGAACCGGCTGGAACAGTCCTTCAATCGCGCCCGCGCTTCGGTTTTGACAGCCCCGTTTTTACAGCGGCGGACGAAGACGCGCGAGCGCCGCTTCCGCCGCTTTTGCCACCTCGGCGTCCGGGTGGCTTCGAAGTTTTGCCAGTGGGCCGAGGGAGTTTCGATCCCTGCGAACGCCGATCGAGTTGATCACGCCCACGAGCAAGAGTCCGCTTGTCTTCGATAGCGCCGCTTCGAGTGCCGCGGCCGCCGGCGCGCCGGGAATCGCCTCAAGCCCGAATCGCGCATAGTGTGACAACTGGGCATCGGCTAGGAGACTCGCGAGCGGCTCAACCGCGGCCCCGTCGCCAATCACTGCCAGCCGCTGGCAAGCCTTTGCCTTCGCGAACGTCGAAGAGGCAGTGTCGTGGAGAATTTCGATGAGCTTCGTTTGCGGCAGGGCTGCTATCTCCGGAGCACCGCCGTATTTCAAGTCAGTAATCAACGTAGCCATTGTCTGCCTCCTCAAACCCGCCACGGCTCCCGCATGGCGCGCGAGCGCATGCGGTTGGCTTCCGCGTCGCCCACGAACGAATCCGCCGCGGGATCAAACGTCAGTCTCCTGCCAAGCTGAAAAGCGATGTGGGCGGCATGGCAGGCGATGTGGGCCTGCGCCGCCGCGAGGGCATTGGAACTGGCCTGCTTGCGTGATTTCACGCTATCCACGAAGTTGCGGACGTGATTTGCCGTGGATTTCCGCGCATCTTCCTGCGCGACATCCGCTACTTGGCTGCGAAGGTTCTCCGAAACCGCGATCCTGCCGCTGTCGGCGGTCTCGACCCATCCACCGTCGCCTTCCCATCGAATGTGGCAGCTCCCGAGACCGAGAAAACCCTTATCCCGCATCACCAACCGGAGGCCGTTGGCGTACCGGCAAGCGATTGAGTAGGGCGTGATGCCCCCCATTCCCTGCGGATCGAACTCGACAGGCGCCGTTTCGTCGAGTCCGGCCACCCACTGGCAGAGATCCACCGTGTGCGATCCCCATTCGAGAATGCCGCCGCCGTGAAAATCGAAATACCCGCGCCAGCGTCCCTGGATGTAATCCGGGTGGTATGGCCGCCAAGGGGCGGGGCCGAGCCAACGGTTCCAATCGACCACCTGTTTGGGGGGCTCCGTCTCTGCCGCAAGCCAGGCGTGGCTGGTCAGCGGCGCCCATCGTTCGCCTGGACCTAACTCCGCGTGCAAAGTGGTCAATTTTCCCAGCTTGCCGCTGCGAACCAGATCAAAGGCCCGCATGAAATTCGGACCATTCCGCCGCTGCGTACCCGCCTGATAGACGCGGCCGAGGCGCTGGAACGTGTCAGCCAGGGCCCGGCTTTCCGCGATCGTCATCGAGCACGGTTTTTCGCAGTAGACGTCTTTGCCCGCCTTGGCGGTCATAATGGCGAGCGGCGTGTGCCACCGATCGCCTGTGGCAATAAGCACCGCATCTATGTCTTTACGCGCCCAGAGTTCCTCCTGCTCGCTGTACATCGCGCAATCGCGATTACCGTATTTCTGGCCGGCCATGCCCTTGATGGCCTCGCGGCGCTGGTCGCGGACATCGCAGATCGCCAGAAACTGCACATCCGGCTGATTGAGAAACGCCTGTAGAACTGTGGCCCCGCGGTTCCCGATGCCAAGGCCGCCGAGTGTCACGCGATCGCTGGGCGCAACACTCCCGCCCAACCCCAGAGCCGATGCGGGAACGATGACCGGCGCCGCCGTCAAGGCCGTGCCGCACAGCGAGGATTTCAGGATTTGTCTCCGTGTGACCCGTAATTTCGTATCCGGCATGAACGTCTCCCTCGCTCGCGGTTGGAGCAACTTTAGGACCGTTGTTCGAGCGGATGGGCCGCGGCGGAGACCGCCCATCGCTCCAGCGTGGCTGCCAGGGGGCGAGTGTCAACGGGCTTCGCGACGTAGTCGTCCATTCCCGCGGCCAGGCACTTCTCCGCGTCCCCCTTCCATTGCGCTTGCGGTCATCGCAATGTTGGGGATGTGCCGCGCGTCATTCTCAAGCCGGATTTCCGTCCTCGCCTCATAGGCATCCATTTCGGGCATCTGGCAGTCCATCAGGATCATGTCGTAGGCCCTCCGCTCCATGATCCAAATGAGGCGGCGGACTGGCATTTTAGGGTCTGATTCGCGCGCTGGCAAGAGCCTACAGCGTCTCTTATAGCATGCAGCTGCGCGGAACCGGGCAGACGTGAGGGCCGTGAGGGTATGCGACTTGACCCAGCCAATCACTCCTCACGTTTGCCGGGATAGCGCCGCGACGTTCCCAATCCATGGAACCTGAATTGGCGCAAAAGCCTTCCTCCTCCATTACTCCTCTGCCCAACCCGAGCACCTGATGCCCAGGGCGTCCCGGCCGCGAGTTTCACGCCCCGCGCGGTTATGGTACAAGTGTGTGTTCGTCCGGAGGTGACAATGCGTTGGTTCGTCGTGACGGTATGCTCGGCGTCCGGTTTATTGGCTCAATCGCAGATCGACAGCTACCTTTCCGCGATCGCTCGCGAGCACTGGGAGAAACGCGCGGTCGCGATCGAAGCTATCCGGACACCCGCGCAGGTACTCGAACGTCAAGCCTATATACGGGAGAAGATGACGGCTTCGATCGGAGGCTTCCCAAGCCAAAGAACGCCGCTTAAGGCGCGCGTGACGGGCGTCATCGAACGCGACGGTTACCGGATCGAAAAGTTGGTATACGAAAGCCTCCCAAACTTCTACGTCACTGCAAATGTGTATGTCCCCGCCGGCGCCGGACCGTTTCCGGCGGCGCTCGGCGTCGCAGGCCACAGCGCCAACGGCAAGGCCTCCTCCACGTATCAGCACGGATGGATCGCGATGGCGAAGCGTGGCATCCTCGTCCTCGCCTTCGATCCGCCTGGGCAGGGCGAGCGTTCCGAGTATTTTGACGCCGACCTTGGGCGCTCGCGCGTGGGCATCGGAACGAGTGAACACATGATGACCGGCGTTCAATGCTTGCTTACCGGGTCGAACTACGCGCGGTACGAAACGTGGGACGGTATCAGAGGATTCGACTACCTGTTGACGCGGAACGATGTGGACCCGAAGCGGATTGCCGTGGCGGGAAATTCAGGCGGCGGCACGCAATCGGCCTACCTCGCGGTGTTCGAGCCGCGGCTCGCGCTGGCCGCGCCTTCCTGCTACATCACCTCCTGGGAAAACCTCTGGTTCAAGCCGGGGCCGCAGGACGCGGAACAAAACTTTCCGGGCTTCATTGCCGACGGCTTCGATTTTGGCGATTTCCTGATTTCCTTCGCCCCGCGTCCATTGAAGTTGATGGCAGCGATCCAGGACTTCTTCCCTATCGACGGCGCTCGCAAGACGTACGCTGAGGTTCGGCGCATTTACGACATCATGGGCGCGGCCGATCGCGTGGGCTTTTTCGAGTACGACGACACTCACGGCTGGTCAAAGCCGCGGCGCGAAGCCACCTACCAGTGGATGGATAAGTGGCTGATGGAGAAAGAGGAATACGCCGGAGAGCCGGAATTCGAAACCGTATTGGACATGTCTCTGGAGGTGACTCCCACCGGGCAGGTGGCCACCTCTTTCGGCGGAGAGACGGTGCAGTCCCTCAACCGGGCGGAGGCGGAGCGCTTGTTTGCGCGGCGGCCGGCCATTGGAGCGGATGGGGCGAGGCTGCGGCAATTGGTTGCAGCGCGCGTTGGGCTCGCCCCCGGATCGCTGAATAACGCCCGCGGCGGGCCAAGGGTCGTCACACAGGGTGAGTCCGATGGAGAGGGCTACCGCATCGAGCGGCTTGGTATCGAGACGGAAAAAGGCGTCGAGATACCCGCGGTCGTGCTGAGTCCTGTATTGAGTGCGGGACGGAAGCCGGCTGTTGTCTATTTGAACCCCGCGGGCAGGTTTGTCGACGCGAAGTCCGAGGGGGACATGGTCGCGTTAGCGAGGGCCGGGTACGTCGTGCTGTCACCCGATGCCCGCGGCTTTGGCGAGACCGCGGCGCGCGGCTCTAGCGGCTACAACGCCAGTTGGCAGACCTCGATGCGGGCGATGCTTGTAGGGAAGACCGTGATCGGGATTCAACTGACCGACGTGCTGCGGTGTTTCGACTACCTCGCCCGTCGCGGTGACGTGGATACTGCCAGGATCGCGGTTTTCGGTAAAGGTCACGGCGGCGTCCTGGCGCTCTACGCGGCGGCTATTGAGCAGGGCTTTCAAAAAGCGGCGTCCGAGGGAGCGGTACTGTCCTACATGGATATCGTCCGCGCCCGCGTGCATGAAGGCATGGCGCACGCGATAGTGCCCGGCGTGCTGAAGGACTTCGACTTGCCCGATCTGGTTCGCGCCGTCCGGCCGCGAACGCTATGGCTCATCGAGCCGAGAACTCCCACTGGCGCGCGAGCCTCGCTGCCGGAAGCGATGCCAGGGCAATCCGGCGTCGCGCACGTGGGATACCGTCCTGAAGGCTGGCGCTTCGAGAAGGTCTACGCCGAGTGGATGAAACGCTGACGCGCTCGTGCACATCCGCTTCTCCCGTTACTGCTGGGCGCGTACTGGTCCAAGGGCGATTCGACGATGAAGGCAACTCCGGCGACCGCCCCGCGCTCGATCGCCTCGTTGCCAACACCCTTTGCTGCCCATCCTTCGGACCTGCAGGGTTCTCCTGACCTGACCCATCTTCAATAGAGATCGCTGATTTTTGTCGACAAGTTGTTGATTCGCAATGGAGGGATGCTGTTCGGGCGTAAACCCTCCTGCGCCGCACTGCGGCGTTTCGGAAAGGGCGTAGTGAAAGAGGGATGGAGGAGTGAATTCAAACTTCAAATTGACGGGAACGGGATCGGCCGAACGCGCTCGCGCAAGCGCTCCAACTCGCTTGAATTGTGTTGAAGAAGTTCATGCCCCCAAGTTGTCGTAGTATCGTCGCGGCAATCCTCCGCCATCCCACGGCCGATTGTCTCGTATGAGCCGAGAATGGCCCGGAGCGCTTCGGGTTCGGTCCAGACACCGAGAACAAACACTCTGTCCT
>SYKU01000451.1 GCA_005808865.1 Acidobacteriota bacterium | reverse complement strand
TCCAGGAAAAGGGGAGACAGAGATGTTCGTGACTTACTAAAAAGAGACGATCAGAGCAGCTTCAGCCCAGTCAATCGGCACCCGCGCCACCGCTCACCATACCGGTGCGCCGAGTCGCGTTCCCATGCATAATCCAGGTATCAATAAGGTCATAGCGACCTGCGTGTATGAGGATATTCGCGTCATCGCCGTCACCGTCGTGGGTGTCCTGCGGCGAGCGGAACAGGGCCCGTCCTTCCGGCGGTCGCCGGACCTGCCTGTAAGTGAGAGGTAGTCGATCCCGACTGCACCGGAGTGTGAGATGCAAAGACGGCTCAACGTAGAATCAAAGACATACGGGGATTATCGCCCGCGCGTGGTCAGTAAGTAGATTGATTCCAGGTTTCCGAATACTTCATTCCGACAGGTCCCCCTGTGGAGAGGAATGGATTCGCGGTGGAGAGAGCGCATCATTCGTCGTACCGTCGGCGGCAGTCCGCGGCGAATGGAGATGGAGTGTGTTGTTGAATCCTCCGCGGTCCCGGTTTCTCAAGGGCATGAATCAGGAAGCTTGGGCCACTGCGTTTGAAGCGCGGATTGCTCCGGTGACCGGTACTTGCCGACCTTCGGAGTCTCCCGGGTTTCCATCATCGTTGCGAATCCGGTACCAGCGGTGGTAACCTCTGGCTCAGGAGACTTAATGCGCAACACCACTCTGCTACTGTTGACAACAGCGTTCGGCCTGCAAGCCGCGACGCACCTGAAGGTGGGCGACACCGCCCCCGATTTCACGCTGCCCTCGACAGCCGGCAAGCCCGTGAAGCTTTCCGACTACAAGGGCAAGAAGAACGTAGTCCTCGCGTTCTTCCCGGCCGCATTCACCGGTGGCTGAACGAAGGAAATGTCGGGATACCAGGCTGGTATCCAGAAATTTTCCGACAACGAAACTGAAGTTTTCGGCGTCAGCACCGATAACACCCCCTCGCAAAAGGTGTTCGCGGAGCAGTTGAAATTGAGTTTCCCCATCCTCAGTGATTTCGTAAACCGAAAGGTATCCACCGACTATGGCGTCTTCCTGGCTGAGCGTGGCATCTCCAGCCGCGCGACCTTCGTGATCGATAAGCAAGGCAAGATCACGTTTCTTGAAGAAGGTAACTCGGCTGTCGATATCACAGGCGCCGCGACGGCCTGCAGCAGGCTGAAGCACTAAAGAAGCGAAAACCCCTGAGTGGGCAGGCCTCCCTTGCCCACTCTCAATTTCCGCGACTTCCGCCTGCCTCTCATATCCACAAGTTCGACCGATAAGCTAGATGGTAATGCAACGGCTCTTGTGGAGTGTCAATATCGGTGTATGCTAACGCGAAGAACTCTGTTGACGCTACCGGCTTCGGCCGCGCTCGGAGGTCAGGCGCAAGGGCCGCCGCGAACTCCACCCGGCTCCCAAAAGATGCATCTATGCATGCATCAGACTACCTCGGCCGCGGCGGGCTACAGGAAGTCGCTCGAAGGGTATTCGAAGGCGGGCATCCGGTTCGTGGAGGTTATCCCCCAGCATGTAGACGAATTCGTGAAGCAGGATGGAATGCCCGCGGCACGCAGGCTGCTGGCGGATCTTGGCATCAAGGCCGCGTCGAGCGGGGGCGTGCGCGGACTGGCGGAGCCGAATCCGAAACGCGCCGAAGCGATCGAGCAGCTGAAAGCCCGCGTGGCGGTTTGCGCGGAACTTGGCGTAGACCGCATGGTGTGCCCGTGCGGCACGACTGAAAAATACACCCCAGACGACTACAGGCGCGGCGTCGAGAACCTCAGGGAGGCCGGCGAAATCGTGAAGCCGTACGGTGTCGCCTTAATGCTCGAGTTCATGCGCGGATCCACGTTCATTGGCACTCTACCGACCGCACTCGACATGACGCGCCGGGCCGCCCACCCGTTCGTCAAGCCCATGTTCGATTTCTATCACTTCTGGGCCGGCCTAAGCCGCTTCGAAGACATCGAACTGATCCGCGAAGGGGAAATTCATCATGTGCATTTCCAGGATGTGCCAAACATACCCCGCGAGACGCTCGACAACGGCACACGCGACATCCCGGGCGAGGGAATCGCTCCGCTCGAAAAAACCCTGAGCGCGCTCGACCGCAAGGGATACCGGGGTCCGATATCGGTCGAGCTGTTCTATCCCGAATTGCAGAAGGCCGATCCCTACGAAGTCGCGTCGCGGATCCGCAGGCAATCCGAGCCGATCATGCGGCGCGCGGGTGTGGCATGAGAATACGTGTCGAGAACCTTTCTCGCGTCTTCATCTCCGGCGGCGAGAAGCTCGAGGTCCTCGGCGGGATCAACCTGGAGATCGAGCCGGGAGAGCGCGTGGCTCTCATCGGCGAATCCGGGTCCGGAAAATCGACGCTCTTGCACCTTTTGGGAGGCCTGGAGCGTCCAACAAGTGGGAGTATTTATTTTGGAGAAACGCGAGTCTCCAGTCTCGCCGCCGCGGATCTGGCGGATTTTCGCAACCGCACGATCGGGTTCGTATGGCAGATTCACTACCTTCTGCCTGAATTTACTGCCCTGGAAAACGTCATGATGCCGCTCTTGATTCGCGGCACGCCGCGTGGAGAGGCGGAGTCCGTCTCGCGCGCGAGGCTCAGCGAGGTCGGTCTCGCACGACGAGCCGGGCATCGCTCGGGAGAGCTTTCAGGCGGTGAGCAGCAGCGTGTGGTGCTGGCCCGCGCCCTTGCGGGTAGTCCTCGCGTGCTGTTGCTCGACGAGCCCACCGGTAATCTGGACCACAAGACGGGAGAGGCAATTTTCGCCCTTCTCGAAGAGTTGCATGCTTCGCACAGGTTCACGTCGGTTTTCGTCACGCACAGCCGTTCTCTTGCTGCCCGATGTGATCGTATACTAAGAGTAGAGGATGGTGGTTTGTCCGCGGTTTCGTTGTCCAGCGCGCGGACGGCCGGTCATCCCGCGGTAGACAGCTTGGGGGCCTAATGTTCGAACGTTATACGGAAAAGGCACGCCGGGTAATTTTCTTCGCCCGTTACGAGGCGACTCAGTTTGGCAGCCCTTATATTGAGACGGAGCACCTCCTGCTGGGCTTGCTCCGCGAGGATAAGGCACTTGCGAACCGTTTTTTGCGGTCGCACGCGGCCGTCGAGTCCATTCGGAAGCAGATTGAAGGACAAACCACAATCCGGGAAAAGGTCTCGACCTCCGTCGACCTGCCGCTGAGCCATGAGTGCAAGCGCGTGTTGGCTTACGGGGCCGAAGAGGCGGAACGATTAGGCCACAAGCACATCGGCACGGAGCATTTGCTGCTCGGTCTGCTGCGTGAGGAGAAGTGTCTCGCCGCGGAAATATTGCACGAGCGCGGCCTGCGGCTTTCGACGATCCGGGAGGAGCTTCAGCGAGCGCAGCACGAGAAGGTCTCCGCGAACCGGCCAAAGGAAAGCTCGTTGCTATCCGAATTCAGCCGCGACCTCACGCAGGCCGCGCTAGACGGATCGCTCGACCCTCTGATCGGGCGCGATCATGAGCTTGAACGCGTGGTTCAG
>SYKU01000450.1 GCA_005808865.1 Acidobacteriota bacterium | reverse complement strand
TTCCAGATCGCGGCACACGAAGACGTAGTTCCGCTATGGGAACTGTACAAGGCTTGCGAGACGGCAAGGGACATCCTGCGCGGCAGCCACGAAGTGGGCCGAGTGATCGCACGCCCTTTTTCGGGTTCGCCCGGAACTTTTCAGCGCACGTCGAACCGTCACGACTATGCCGTGCCACCGCCGAAAGGGATGCTTCTCGATCAGATAGAAGCTCGCGATGTTCCGGTCTACAGCGTGGGCAAGATCTTCGACATATTTCTCGGGCGCGGGATTCAGGGCCACGTCAAGACGAAAAGCAACGCGGATGGAATGGCGAAGACGCTCGAAGCGCTGGATGCGGCGCCGAGCGGGTTGATCTACGTGAACCTGGTGGATTTCGATTCTTTGTTCGGCCACCGAAACGACGCCGAGGGATATTCACAAGCGCTCGAGGAGTTCGACCGGTGGCTTCCGGAACTCGAACGGCGTCTCGGAGGGGGCGATCTGCTGATCCTCACCGCCGACCACGGAGGCGACCCGACCACGCCGTCGACCGATCACAGCCGGGAGTACGTGCCGGTGCTCGCAAGTGGAAGAGGCGTACGAGCGGGCGTCGATCTCGGCGTGAGGGCCACACTATCCGACATTGGACAGACCGTCGCCGAAAACTTCGGCGCGGAGATTGGGAAAGGAACGAGTTTTCTAAGCGCAATCGTATGAGAAAGCCAGTCATGGCGGCCAATTGGAAGATGTACAAGACGGCCGCGGAAACCGCCGTATTTTTTGAGAAGTTCCTGCCGCTCGTAGCCGGGTCTGGACATTGTGAGGTCTTGATATGTCCTCCGTACCTGAGTGTGGGGGCCGCAGTCGACGCGGCGCGTGGCACTCGCGTTCAAATTGGGGCGCAGAATATGCATTCGAAGAAGGAGGGAGCGTTCACGGGTGAAATTTCGGCCCCGATGATTCGGGCGGCGGGCTGCACTCATGTCCTGGTTGGACACAGCGAGCGCCGCCAACTCTTCGGCGCGACCGACCAGGGGGTGAGTGACAAAGCGGTTGCCGCCCTCGATGCCGGCTTGACGCCGGTGATTTGCGTGGGCGAGCGCGTCGAACAGCGGCAGTCCGGCGAGACGGACGCTGTGCTTGCGGCGCAGTTTCGAAAGGGTATCGGGCCTTTGTCCGAGGAGCAATTCGGCCGCATTCTGATCGCATACGAGTCGGTATGGGCGATCGGCACCGGCCTGGTGGCAACGCCGGAACAGGCTGCGGATGCTCATCGTGCGATTCGTGCACAGGCACTGGCGCGGTACGGCACGGACGCGGCGGCGGGAATCCGGATTCTTTACGGTGGCAGCGTGAAACCGGACAACGTCAAGGGATTGATGGCGCAGCCCGAGATCGACGGCGCACTGGTAGGCGGAGCGAGCCTCGATCCGTTCTCGTTCGCTTCGATTGTGAACTTCTAGGAACAAAATCGCCTCACCCACATGTCCCGGTTTTGATGCACTCGATTTGTGCGGCCGGTTGTATTTCATCCGAAAGCCTGTGACACGGTCCGGACTCCTCCGCGCCAGGTCCGTGGTGGCTTGGCAAGGCGTTGTACTTGCTGCGAGCGGGCGAACTGCTGGGGATGCCGCTGTCAAGGCCGCTGCCAACCGTCGCGCCAAGCGCTTCGGAATTGCGTCTGCATGACGAAGATGGGCAATTCCGCGCGTTCCATTTCATGGCGAACACTTAAGGCATTCTGGTCTTTCATGCGTTCGCGAAGAAGACCCGGCGAACCCCGCCGGCCGAAATCCAAACGGGGCGGCGTCGATTGCAGGAGATGCTCGATGAACAAGACCAAGGTAGTAGTAGCCCGAACCCCGGAAGCATTAGCGCGAACGTTTGGTCTCAGCGGATCAGCGCCGCACGAATGGCAGGTGCAACACGCGCTCCTGAAGAGACTCCGGCAGGTTGTGAGGAACGGCTCGCTCACCCACGCTCAAGTGGCCCGGCGCGGCGGTTCGTCCCGATCCTGGTGGCGGGCAACTCCCTCCGGCTAACATCGGCGCTCATCCGGCGATTCAGCCGCTCGTTACATGCCGTGCAGGCGGCGTCGGCCGAGACCGCGCAGGGCCGCTTTGACGTGCAGATTCCGGCGCGCGCCGGGATTGCGGTTTCAGTTTCGTCGCACAGGGGTTCTGCCGTCTTACCAGTACGGTACTCACAGGGTGAACACCCTACCGAGAACGGTACGTCTGGTCTCTAACAATACAGTTCTCGCGCCCCTAAACTGGAAATGCATTCCAACATATTGGACGGCCGGAGGTGAAGATCTAGTCGGAAACGCAGTCGAATTGATCCCCGATGGGCCTGAACTGGTCATGTCTCTCAAAGCGAAGATATACGTATACATCGTAATAGCCGCCGGACTCAGCCTGTTCTGCCACGACATGCTTCAGTGGCGGAACGAGCAGATGGTGCGGTTCGCCGTCTACCTGGGGATTGCGCTCTTGGGCTCCGGGATGAAGGTGAGCCTGCCCTCGATTACCGGCACCATGTCGGTGAATTTCTTTTTCATTCTGGTAGGCCTGGTCGAGCTGAACCTGCCGCAGACGCTGGTGCTCGGGTGCGGATCGATCATGGTGCAGTACATCTGGAAGAACAAAGGGGGCACGAGCGCCATCCAGGCTTTGTTCAATGTGGCCAGCGTGACGATGGCGATTGGGATTTCGAATTCCGTTTTCCATGGGGCGTGGCTCGATCCTTTGCCGATTGAGTTTCCTCTAAGACTCGCATTGGCTGCGTGCGCGTACTTTGTCGCGAATACGGTGCCGGTGGCAGTCGTGATTTCGCTGACTGAGGGCAAGGTCGCGGCGAAGGTCTGGCGGGACTGCTATTTCTGGTCTTTTCCCTACTATTTGATCGGAGCGGGCGGAGCTGGAGTCTTCAGCTTCGTGAACCGCACGGTCGGCTGGCAGAGCGCAGTGCTGGGGTTGCCGGCTGTCTACGTGATGTATCGCTCCTATTTTCTATATCTGGGGAGGCTGACGGCCGAAAAGACGCGCGCGGAGGACCAGCGGATTCACGCCGACGAGATGTCGATGCTGCATCTGCGAACGATCGAGGCCCTCGCCATGGCGATCGAGGCGAAGGATCACACGACGCACGATCATCTGGCGCGCGTGCAGGTCTACGCGATCGAGATCGGAAAGGAGATGGGGCTCGACGAGAACAATCTGGAAGCGATTCGCGCGGCGTCGCTGCTACACGACATCGGCAAGCTGGCCGTGCCCGAGCACATCATCTCGAAGCCGGGGAGGCTGACGCCGGAGGAATTCGAGAAGATGAAGATCCACCCCGTCGTGGGAGCGGAGATTCTGGCGCGCGTCAAGTTTCCCGGGCCGGTGGTTCCGATCGTTCGATCGCACCACGAGCGTTGGAACGGAACGGGTTACCCCGACGGGCTCGCGGGGACGAGGATTCCAATCGGGGCGCGGATTATTTCCGCTGTCGACTGCCTGGACGCACTTGCCACGGACCGCCAGTACCGCAGGGCGCTCCCTCTCGATGAAGCGATGTCGGTGGTGGAGAAGGAATCCGGAACGAGCTTCGACCCGGAGGTTGTCGCGATTCTCCTGCGGCGGTACAAAGAACTGGAAGTGATGGCGAAGTCTACGCGGGTGGACATGGTAAAGCTCTCGACCGATATCAAGGTGGAAAAGGGCGACGCGCCGGCCGCCGGCTTCGAGAGCGGCGGCCGTCCGGACGCAGCGGCAAGAGACGCGAAGGACTCCATGCAATTCGTCCATTCGATCAGTGCGGCCCGGCACGAAGCGCACGTTCTGTTCGAGATGGCGCAGGATATGGGCAACTCGCTGAGTCTCAACGAGACGCTCTCGGTGCTTGCGCTCCGTCTCAAGAACATCGTGCCCTACGATGGGATGGCAGTCTACCTGAAGAAGGATGACCACCTGATTCCTGAGTTCGTCACCGGCGATGAATTCCGCCTGTTCAATTCGCTGCGGATTCCACTGGGACAGGGCCTCTCGGGCTGGGTGGCGGATAACCGGAAGCCGATCGTGAACGGAAATCCGTCGGTAGAGCCGGGATACTTGAACGATCCGAAGAAATTCAGTCTCCTGCGTTCGGCGCTGGCGGTGCCGCTTGAAGGAACCGCGGGAGTAGTGGGTACGCTGGCGTTGTACGACGCGGAAAAGGACGCCTTCACGCAGGATCATTTGCGGATTCTGCTGGCCGTGAGTTCGAAGCTCGGGCTATCGATCGAGAACAGCCTGAAATTCAAGAAGGCCGAGGATTCCGCGACGATGGACTTCCTGACAGGACTGCCGAACGCGAGGGCGCTGTTCCTTCATCTGGAAAATGAAGTGGAAAGGTGCACGCGAACCGGGGAACCGCTCATAGTAGCCGTCGGCGATCTGAACGGATTCAAAATGGTGAACGACCGCTTCGGGCACCTGGTGGGCAACCGGCTCCTTCAGGCAGTGGCGAAAGGGTTAAAGCAGAGCTGCCGGGAGAGCGATTACGTCGCGCGCATGGGCGGCGACGAGTTTGTGATCGTACTGCGCGGAAACCTGCCGCATCCGGTCGAGCGCGTGATCGATCGATTCCAGCAAGCCTGCGAAGATGAAGCAACGCCCGTGTGCGGGCCGGGCATCGTGTCTCTGAGCGTGGGAACCGCAAGGTTGGGCGACGAAAAAACCGCGGCCGAGGAACTACTCGCCGAAGCCGACCGGAACATGTACACCGCCAAGCGCAACGGAAAGCGCGCGGCTGAAGAGCGGAAGCTCATGCTCGTGCCCGCGAAGAAGATTGTCGCCTAAGCACTCGTCTGCCGCTTCGGGTATACTGGCGTGAGTTCCTGGAGAATTCGATGCACCGAAGAAACTTCCTTCGCTCTCTCGCCGTGGCATCAGCCGCCGGTACTCTCCGTCCGAAGCTCGCCGAGGCCGCGCTTCCCAAGGCGAAGATTACTCGGGTGCGGATCTACCGGCCGCCCGATTTGAACGAGCTTTTCAATCAGAGCAACATGATCGCCACGGTTGAGACCGACATCGGGATCACGGGTATCGGCGAAGGCGGCGCGAAGGATAAGCTTGAACAGTGCGCCGGGACGCTGATCGGGAAGAACCCGTTCCGAATCGAGGCGATCTGGCAGGAGATGTATATCGCCTGGTTCTACCCGCCCGGCCGCGAAAAGGTTCACGCATTGGGTGCGCTCGACCTCGCGTTGTGGGACATCAAAGGTAAAGTCTTGGGACTCCCGCTGCACGAGATGCTCGGAGGCGCCGTCCGTGAACATTGTGAATGCTATGCGACCGGCGGCGGCCAGCCGCGGGCGGGCAGCGAGCGCTTGAGTCTCAAGGAACGGGCCAGACAGACGATGGAGGCCGGATACCGGGCGTTCCGTATGGGAGCGGGCGATACGCAGCAGGGGGGAGTCTTCAATACGCACGAGCGCGTCCGCGCTGTGGCTCGCGATTGCAGGGAAGTGCGCGAAGGGGTCGGTAAGGACGGTGACTGGTGCATCGACTTTCACCAGCGGTTCGACTACAGTGACGCTGTGCGCGCCTGCAAATTGATCGAAGAATTCGAGCCCTACTTCGTGGAAGATCCGGTCCGCGACGAGCACGCGCACCAGGATCTGCCAAAGCTCCGGCAGATGACCACCGTTCCCCTGACGCATGGCGAGGAATGGGGACAGCGGTACGACTTCAACAAGCTTGTGGAGAATCACGACATCGACTACATCCGGGCCACGCTCCCCAACGTCGGCGGCGTCACCGAGATGATGAAGATTGCGGCGATTTGCGAGACGCACGCCGTAGGTATCATCCCGCACTTCACCGGGCCGATCGCGACAGCCGCGCTGGTCGGCTGCCTCTCGACATTTCCCGGCCCCGTCATCATGGAGTATAACTACGGCGGACGTCCGATTCCTCATCTGCCGGAATGCCTCGATTTCAAGAACGGGAAGGCTCTCCGAAATGACCGGCCCGGTCTAGGCGTCACGGCTGACTTGAAGCAGTTGACAATGATCGGAGAGGTGACGAAAGAAGGTCGAAAGAACGTTTTCTACCGGCCAGACGGTTCGCTCACACACTGGTAAAAGCCGCGGTGCGCGGCGGACACTTGGAATCGAAGGTACAGGCCTTCCAAGCCCGAGTACGCCAGAAGCACGATGCCGAATCCGAAGCCGGCGTACAGGATTCGCAGCAGGTTCTCTTTGTTAGTCACCACTTCGCTCAACGCGCGTACCATCCAGCTCGGCTTGCGGCTGACTCTTTAGTACCTCAACATCTGGATTCTGCACGTTTCTGGCAGGAAATCTTCCGCGGTATGCGCCGGAGCCAATGTTGACAGGCCTTTGGTGTGCTTGTGGGGAGGCTCCAACTCTCGGCGTTTGGGTCCGTTTGGTTCCGGCTACGCCGGGTTCGGGCTTGAAGTGTTGCGCCCAACACGCGCCCACTCACGGCACATCTTCGAACCGCGGGGCAATCCGCTTTGTTACAGGCTTGGGTCCCAGGACCCCGTTTTAGCCGAAGGAAACGCGGCGCCTAGAACTTCAGACGCACGCCGAGTTGGACGCGGCGCGGGTCGTAGACAGAAGTGAATCCGAGCGGTTCGGTGGGCAACCGGTCCGCGCGTCCGGTCACATGAAAGGGTCCCTTCATCAGGCCGACTATATTGTTCACGCTCGCCAGATTCTGCCGGTTCATCAGATTGAAAGCTTCCACCATCAGCTCAAGCCGCCCGTACTCCCCGGCGGCAACTTCGCGGCTTACACGAATATCAGTAGTCCAGAAATTGGGTCCTTGACCGGTGTTGCGGCCCGCGCCAATGGGTCGGTCGGTCGTGTCGTGTCTATCCTGATTCAGATCGAATCCAGCGAGCAGGTTGAAAGGGCGTCCGCTGTTGGCGCGGATGATCGGCGCGAACTGAATGCGGCCCGGACCCGTCCAAACGGAATAAGCCACGAATTTGTGCCGCTGGTCGAAAGAGGAGAGGGCGCGCTCGGCGCGGAGATTCGCTTGATCGGCCGCCTGGAAATCGGAGTTGAAATCGGTCACGTCGTCCGTAGCGCGGCTGAAGGTGTAGTTAGCGTGCAGACTGAAGGTCCGGCTGAAGCGCTTGTTCAACTCCAGAATCACACCGCTGTAGAAGGCTCGGGCGGTCGATTCAAACTCGTTCCTTTGCGCGACCAACGGATTCACGAACGAACCCGGGTCGGACCAGACCCGTATCCCAAGCGCTGGATCGACCGGTGCGGCGAGCAGATTCACGTCGCGCGAACGCACGATCTTCAATGTCCGGACGTATGTGTAGGCGATCGAAACTGCGAGGCTGTTCGTCAGCTGACGCTCCACGCTCAGGCTGGTCTGCTGGGAGTACGGATTCACAAAATCCGGCGAATTTTGGAATAGCACCGTGAAAGGCGGCAGCGGGCCGGTTTGCGGAAAAGTGACTCCGAACTGGGCGAGTTCGGCCGGCGTGAGCGCTCGCGTTGGGCGCGGCACTCCGATCACACCCTGCTGGCGCAGCGTCGTGAAGATGTTGTTGGCGGCGGCCGGCCCCGGTGTCAGGATCGAACTGAACGCCTGGGCGATTTGGCGGCGGCCGTTGATATCGTTGAGCGCGTTGACCGTCCAGTCGATTTGATAGTAGGTGGGCGCGTAATAAATTCCGTAGCCGGCCCGGACAATTGTTTTCGGACTGCCGCCCGGGCTCCACACGAGCGCGAATCTCGGAGCGAGGTTGTTCGTATCCGTGGGCAACGGTTGCAGGCGCCTGTCAAGTTCGTAGCGCAACCCGATGTCGAGTCGAAGGCCGGGCCGGATGCTGTAACCATCCTGCGCGTAGAAGCCGAAGCTGGGGTGGGTTGAAGCGACGGTGGGATTTCCCCAGCCCTGAATATAGGTTTGGGCGAGTCCGAGGTTGAAAGACTGCAACGCATTTATGGTGAAGGAAGGCGGCAAAGCGGGGTTCAGGACCGCTCCCGGCAGGTCGCCAAATGCAAACCGCCCGCCAAAGAAAACGTGGCCCTCGCTGTGTGTTCCCCGGACGAGGGCGAGCGCGCCGAACTTGAGAGAATGCGACCCTGTGAACCAGGTGAAATCGTCTTTAAGCTGGTAGCGGCGTTCGATCGTGCGGCTCGGCAAAAGGTAGTCGTGATTAAACGTGCCGAAGCCCGCGATGCGGATCTCGGGCCCCACTTTGTCGACGGAATTCACGCCGTAGGCTCGATAATTCCACTGCGCTCGCGCTTCGTTAACCGCTCGTGGACTGATGACGCGGGTCCAACCCGCAGCCGTCGTCGGATCGAATTGGTCCACTTCGCTGCCACGCGACGCGCCCACAAGCGATTCGAGGTTGGCGTTGCTCTCGGACAGATCGGAATAGCTGTGGCGGAAAAACAGATGATCGCGCTCGCTCGCGTGGTGGTCAAGGCGAAGGGAAAAACGCCAGGCATCCGTGGTGAAGGGAAAGACCCCAGAATTTTGAGTGAAAAGGTCTTTCGTGCTCTGGGGAGTTGTGAGCGCGCCTCGAAGTGCCGCTCCGGCGCCTGCTGGGAGCGCGTCGATGACCGCCTTTTGAGCGGGAGTAATGTCGAAAATCGAGGTGTCCGCGAGGATCGAGACGACGGAGGACTCGCGGCGCACGAGTCCTTCGAAGCCTGCGAAGAAAAAGGTGCGGTCCTTTCGTATGGGCCCACCTGCCGTACCCCCGAACTGCTGACGTTTCGCGGGCGGTTTCGTTCGCACGAGCTTCCCGTTTTCGAGTACGCGCGCAAATGGGTTGCCTGCATCCAGGTTCTGGTGGCGGAAAAAGCCGAACACTGAACCGTGGATGTCGTTAGTTCCGCCTTTTGAAACGATGTTTATGGCGCCGCCGCTCGCGCCGCCGATCTCCGCCGAATAGTTACTCCTGTTGATTTGAAACTCCTGCACTGCCTCCTGCGTGAGGGTGGAACGCACGCCGCCGCCGCCGTCGTTGGCCTCTCCGCCATCAACCATCACTGAGTTGCCGCGTCCGTTGGACCCGAAAAACGAAATGCCGCTGTGAGGAGTCGCCTTTACGCGCAAGTCCGTGTTGTCGGCGATAGCCGTCGAATCGACCACTCCAGGCACAAGCAGGGCGAAGGTGAGATAGTCGCGGCGGTCGATCGGCAGGTTGGCGACCGCATGGGATGTGAGCGTGTTGGACTGGTGTGACCGTTCCGCGTCGAGCAGTTGCGGTGTCCCGGCGATAACCAGTGTCTCAGTCAGGACGGCCAGTTCAAGCCTGGCATCGAGAGTGGTGATTTGTCCAATAGAGACACGGACGTCTCGAAAGCGGGCCGAACGAAGTCCATTCGCGTCGATCTGAACTTCGTACTCGCCGGGAGGTATTACCATAAGGCGGAACTCACCGGTCGGGCCGGTAGCCGCAGTGCGGCGCAAACCCGTGAGGCTGCTTGTGAGGGTTACGGCTGCTCCAACAACTACGGCTGCGCTGGGATCCGTTACAGTGCCCTGAATGTCCCCGTTCGCTACATTCGGTTGGGCGGTAAGGATACGAGCGGCGCCAATTACCGCAAGGATTGCGCGTCGCATTCGGTTCTGGACCAGTATATCCCTGTTAGCCCGGGAGGCGGTGATATCATGGATATCGAAAGAGAGGCACTTGATGAACAGACGAACTTTTCTCCAGCTCTCCTCCGCGGCCGTCAGCGCGCAGTTGAAGGCCCTGGCCGGCACGCCGCTTCCGTCGGCCACTCTCGGGAAGAGCGGATTAAATGTCACCCGGTTCACGCTGGGCGGGTATCACATGCGCGTCGGCGGCGAGGAAAACGGCATCAGGATCATTCACCGCGCGATCGACTTGGGCGTAACGATGTACGACAGCGCCGCCAAGTATCACAATGGCGAAAGCGACGTGACTTACGGTAAGGCCCTCTCGGGCGGCCTTCGTCAGAAGGTGTTGCTCATGTCCAAGGCGCAGGTGCGGGACCGCGACGGCGCCATGAACCAACTCGAAACGACGCTGAAACGCATGAATACGGACTACCTCGATTTGTGGTGCTGCCACGAGGTAAGCACGCACAAAGAAGTGGACAAGATCTTCGGACCCGGCGGCTCGCTCGAAGCGTTTGTGAAGGCGAAGAAGGAAGGAAAGGTTAGGCACATCGGCTTCACCGGCCACCATGACCCGACGGTACATCAGCGGCTCCTCGATGGCTTTGACGGATGGGAGACCGTGCAACATCCCGTAAACCTGGTGGATCCGCATTACTTGAGCTTCATCCATTCCGTGCTGCCGAATATCCGCAAGAAGGGATTGGGGATGCTGGCGATGAAGAGCAACGCGATAGGGAACATCACGAAGAACTCGATTGCGAGTATTCCCGAATGCTTGCGATTCACGTGGAGCCACGACATCGACACGCTCGTATCGGGTGTCGAAACGGTGGAGCAACTCGAGCAGAACGTGCTCTCGTGTAAGACATTCCAACCGATGTCGAAGAAAGAGCGGGAAACACTGCTGGCCAGGACGAAAGCGGGTCCGACGGGGTCTAAGGTCGAGACCTACAAAGTGAAGGAAGCAGGCGCGATGCACCGCTTGCATCGCGACGGCGAAACGGCGTAGACGCGGCCGCGCCGTGTTTTCGGCCTTGCCCGTTGTTTTCCAAATACACCTGTAGCGTACGCACCCGGAAGACTTCCAGGCCTGTCATCTTGACGTCACAATGGCCAGACAGCACGGCGACCGTCTTCCCATGGAGTTTCACCTTCACTTCGCTGAACGTGAACGACTCGTAGCGGGCCGGCCCCTTCACAACGGCTGCGATGTATGCTTCCTTGTTCTGCGTCAGCGCGCTCGCGTGTGCGTATTCCAGGTCGCCGGCGAAGAAACGTCCGGGCGCAGCCGCTTCCTGATTCACGGCGCCTGCGGTCCAGCCTGCCGCGGCATCGCTGACCAACTGTTCGCTATCGGCAGCCGCAGGCGCCGGGAAGGACAGCAGCACCAACGCAACGATTCGATCGACGGTTACCCCTTTCTCAACCTGTCCATGAGTTCGGTCTTTCCGCCAACATCCGTCAGCCGGAAATCGCGGCCAAGATGGGGATACGTCAGCTTCGTATGATCCAAACCCATCAGCCCGAGGATCGTCGCGTGCAAATCGTTGATATGCACGGGATTCACGACCGCTCGCACGCCCAGTTCGTCCGTGCCGCCGATTACCTGCCCGCCCTTCACGCCGCCGCCGGCCATCCAGATTGTAAAACCGTAAGGGTTGTGGTCCCGGCCTTCAGCGCCGCTGGGGCCGCCGTCCGACGTCGGCGTGCGCCCGAATTCCCCTCCCCAGATGACGAGCGTCGAATCAAGCAGCCCTCTGGCTTTCAAATCCGCAAGAAGGCCGGCCACTGCCTTGTCGGTTTGGGCGGCCTTGGCCTGATGGTTCTTGTCGCACTGGATGTGCCCATCCCAATCGGTAGCGTTCATGCCGTCGCCCGACCACACCTGGACGAAGCGCACGCCGCGCTCGACGAGCCTCCGGGCGAGCAGGCAGCGGCCGCCGAAATTCGCGCTCACCGGATCGTCCAGTCCGTATAAATTCTTCGTCGCTTCAGACTCGCCGCTGATATCCGTCGCTTCGGGCGCCGCCATCTGCATTCGGAAACCAAGCTCGTAGGAGGCGATGCGCGCTGAAAGTTCCGCATCGCCGTTGCGAGGCTCCAGGTGCATTTCGTTCAGCGTGCGTAGCGTGTCTAGCAGATCGCGCTGCTGCTCCCGTGCCATGCCGGGCGGCGGGCTCAGGTTCAGAATCGGACTACGCCCCGGGCGGAACGACGTGCCTTGATACGCCGCCGGCAGGAATCCCTGGCCATAGATTGCCGGCCCCGAGCGGATGCCGCCCTCGAGCAGCACCACGAAACCCGGCATGTTCTGATTCTCCGTGCCGAGCCCATAGAGAATCCACGACCCCAGGCTCGGACGCCCAATGCGCGGCCAGCCGTTGTGAATCAGAAACTGCGCCTGCGAATGCGTGAAGCCTTCATGAAAACAGGAGCGGATCACGGCAATGTCGTCGGCGCGCCTCGCAATGTGGGGCAGCATGTCCGAAACCTCGACCCCCGACTGGCCGTGCTTCGCGAACTTCCACTTCGAGCCGAGAATCACCGATTCCCGCAAGTTCCCGTTCTGAAAATCTTCGTTCCCGAAGCTCTCGGGAGGATGCTGTCCATGGAGCTTGGTCACGAGCGGCTTTGGATCAAATGTGTCGATGTGGCTTGGCCCGCCTTGCATGAACAGAGAGATCACGTTCTTCGCGGTGGCGCGTATGCGTGGAGTCTTGGCGGCCACTGAATTCCGCTCCGTGGCGGCCATCAGGTCAAGCGCGGCCAGCCAGCCGATGCCGAGGCCGGAGCCCAGCAAAAACTCGCGCCGGGACGGTTCAATCGACATAGAGGAACTCGCTCATGTTGAAGAGTAACAGGCAAAACCGCGGGAGCGAATTCCGCCGAAGGTAGTCTAGCGCGGTCGTGCGCTCCGCGGGGCCGGGCAAGCGGCCGAAGGCAATGCGCCACCCCAGATCCACGGCGGCCTCCCGATTTTCGCCCGCGCGCTTTTGAATCCTGGTCGCGAACGCCGCCGCCTGCGCGCCGGAGAACTCGCCGTTCATGAGTGCCAGAGCTTGAGGCGCGACGGTCGAACTTTCCCTTCGCGCGCAGCTTGCCGCTGTATCCGGTGCGTCGAAAATTTGCAGCATCGGCAGGGTCAGGGACCGCTTCATCTGTAGATAAATGCTGCGGCGTGTATGCTCGGACGCGTCCGGATTCGCCGGCCACAAATTCGGCATCCGGGCGGCCAGAATTTCCTCACGTGTCAGCGGCGGAATCACACCTACGCCGCCCATCTTCAGATTCAATGTTCCCGCCGCCGCCAGCAGGTTGTCGCGGATCGCGTCGCCGTCGAGACGCCGCCGCCGGGTGTGGCTCAGGTAACGGTTTTCAGGATCGAGCTTGAGTGCGGCCGCGTCCGCCACGCTCGAAGTCCGGTACGTGTTCGAGAGCATGATGAGACGGTGCATCTGCTTGAGGCTCCATGCGCGCGTTTCGAACTCTCGAGCGAGCCAGTCGAGCAACTCCCGATGCGTCGGTGCGTCGCCCTGACGGCCGAAGTCGTTCGGTGTCCGGACGATGCCCTCGCCGAAGTGTCCCTGCCAGATCCGGTTGATCATGACGCGCCCAAGCAGAGGCTGATCGGGCGACGTCAGCCACAAGGCCAGCGCTTTGCGGCGTTGCGGCACGAACAGATAACCCTTCGGCTCGTCGATGGGCGGGCCGGCGTTGAGCGCCGAAAGGTAACCGGGATCTACCTTCTCGCCCTTATTTTTGAAATCGCCGCGCACCAGGATGTGCGTATCCGGAACGATCTCCTCATGGCCAAGTACGTTCGCCGTGGGCATGCGCTCCGCCGCGCGCAAGTATGCTTCCCCAAGCCGCTGCATGAGCGCCCCGCGATCCGAGGATTCCGGCGGAGCGGCCGGCTCTCCCGTTGCGAGCGCCGCGCCGCCGCGTGACCGGCTGCCTCGATTGCCCCCCCGCGCCATTCGTCTTAGGACTTCCGCCTGATTGAGCAGCGGGAAGCTACGGGTGGCGGTCTGGACGTCAAAAAGGCTGCCGAGCGGAAGTTCACGCTCCACGCTCCCCGCGAACAGCGCGGTGAGGCGGTAGTAATCACGCTGACTGATGGGGTCGAACTTGTGATCGTGACAGCGCGCGCAAGCGACCGTCAATCCAAGAAACGCCGCGCCGACCGTGTCCACTGCGTCCGCGCGCCACTCCGCGCGGAACTGATCGCCGTAGTAGGTGAACTCGACAGGAAACGAACCAAGCGTGAACAGGCCCGTGCCAATCCGCCGGTTGAGATTTGCTTCCTTGTCCTTAGGCAGCTTCAGCGTGCCTTCGAGATCGATGCTGGTTGACCACAACTCGTCCGCCGCGATCTGCTCCTTGACGAACCTGTCGTACGGCTTGTCGTCGTTGTAACTCTTGATCACCCAGTCGCGATACCGCCAGGCGTTAACGAAGAAGTGATCCGTCTCGAAGCCGGAAGTGTCGGCATAGCGCACGAGATCGAGCCAGTAGCGGCCCCAACGCTCCCCATAGCGCGGCGCGGCGAGCAGGCGGTCGATCAGTTTTTCGTAGGCGTCCAGGGCATGATCGTTCACAAACTCGTCGACCTGCTCAGGCGATGGCGGAAGACCGTGCAGATCGAAATAAGCGCGTCGCGCGAGTGTGCGCCGGTCAGTTTCCGGCACGGGCCGGAGGCCCTTATCCTCAAGCTTCGCGAGCATGAAGGCGTCGATCGGATTCCGCACCCACGCCGCGTTCTTCACGGCAGGAATTGCCGGTCTGACGGGCTTTCGGAACGACCACCAGACTGCCGCCGCGCTGTCCCCCGGCGCACTACGTGCCCCAGCATTGATCCAGTCACGCAGCAAGGCGACTTCGGCCGCGGCCAACCCGGTTTTGCCTGGAGGCATCTGGAGGTCTCCGTCGCGAAGAATGGCCTTGTAGAGGAGGCTCGCAGCAGCGTTGCCCGGAACGACGGCCGCGCCGCGCCTTCCTCCTTTGAGCATGGAAGCGGTTTCGCGGAGGTCGAGGTCCGACATCTTGGCGGGGCCATGACAGCTGAGGCACTTTGCCTCAAGCAGCGCTTTAGCGCGCTGCTCAACCGGACTTTGCTGCTGCGCCCATAGAACCCACGCGCCTATCCCCGGCGCCAAAAGCGTTAGTTTGAGGCGGGAGAGATGCACTGGAGACATTATACTGGCAGTGCCGCCGAAGTACCGCGCGGCGCCGTTCGCCTGTTTGCCGATCCGCATGAGGCCGAACCGATCTGGCCGGGGAAGACTTCGGAGGTCACCCGTGTCGCGCCGCCCCTCCAGTGCGGTGGGCAGATCGACGAACCTCGGGCGGAGATGAAGGTCCCGGGGCGCCGGCCGGTTTTCTGGAACGGCACTTCCCGCTGGTCCGCCAGATGGGTCGCTACGGCTTCCACAACTCGCTCTGGTAGAATTCCACCATGGCACGTGCCCTCCGCGCTTCACTGATCTTGGTGCTGTCCTCGGCGCTGTTCTGCGCGGATCCGCCCAAGCCCTTACGTTCTATCCCGGTTGGAGACAGCCCCTTCGCGCTGGCTCTTACGGGCGACGAAACTCAGGCCGTGGTCGTCAATCTCTTCGCCGGCGATGGTCCGAATGTCCGTGTGGTTGACGTGAACTCCGGAGCGCTGGCGCGCTCGTTGCGCGTTGGCACGCGCCTGGTGGCGGTTACCGTTGTCGGCATCAATGCCCTTGTCGTTAACGAGGACCAGGATGTGCTTCGCATCGTGGATCTCTCAACCGGAAGGGAAATCGCGCAGGTCCCCGTCGGCAGCCGGCCCAGCAATGTGGCTGCGGTAGACAACAACACGGCCATGGTGGTGAACGGTACGAGCGGCGACATCAGCTTTGTCGACATCGCCGCGCGCCGCGCCACGGGCGCGCCCTTTTCCGTGGGCGGCGATCCACGCGCGGCCGCTATCCATCCAGCCGAGAACGGACGGTACGCCTACATCGCGCTCGGCGGCGAGAACGCGATCGCCGTAGTCGACCTGCGAGCTACGCCGCGCCGCGTCGTCAGGCGCGTCGCCACGGGCAAGAACCCGGTCGCCATCGCGATTACGTCCGACGGGAGGCGCGCCATCGCGGCGAATGTCTCGAATAACACAGTCTCCGTCTACGATACGTCGAACCCTGCCGAGCCTGCCGTCCTGGGTGACGTACCGGTCGGCGTTCAGCCCGCCGTGATTGCGGTCAATCCTCGCAATCCGGCGCTCGTATACGTTTCGAACCTGAACAGCCCGTTCGTCTCGGTGCTCGACGTAACCCGGCCGGCCGCCGAAATGCTTACCGGCGTGATTACGATCGGGGAAAGCGTTTCGGGTATCCGGGTCAACCGCGACGCCTCGCGGCTCTACGTGCTCGAGTTCAAGAACCGGGCAAACCTGCGGATCTACGACCTCACAAATATCGCTCTCGATCCGAAACCGGCGATCGACGTTCCCGGCGAACCGCGCCTCGTCACCTTCGTGCCCTCCACCGGGGACTGTGCAAGCAGCTTCTACATCGCCGAGGCCGTGCTCGGCGAGAATCAGAGGGAAGGCCTGTGGGGCATGGAGGTGCTGGTGTCGCGCGGCGCGCTTACCGGGGGCTTCAACCTGGGAGGCGGCCTGGAGCGGAACGGCCTGCTGCCGAGCTTCGGAGCGTTCCTGTTGGGGTCTCCGCAGCGCGTAACCGTGACCGTGACTGCTCAGCCCCTGCTCGCCGGACCGCTTGAGCTCGAGGTATCGATCGCGACTGGCGGCGTTGATGCCGCGACTCAGCGCGGACCTGCGCCACTCACCGTTACAGCCGATCTTCCGGCTGGATTCCACGTCGTGTCGATTCGAACCGGGCCCGGATCTCCGCGCGCCACGTTCCAGTTGTCCGCGAACGCGCCGGAGTTCGTGGGTGGTGTCGTTGTCGGCGGCTTCATCATGCCGAACGTCAGCGGGTTCGGGGCATTCTGTGTGCCAATTGCTCAGAACATTGACGTCCGGCTGGTGTCTCGTGGCGCCTATGGCGTTCAAGCTTCCGGAGATCTGCTACTCAACCTGCGCGATGGAACGCGCGCCCTCCTGCGTGCGATCAACAATACAGTCCCGCCCGCGGTCACCCCGGCTCCGCCCGCTGCACCGCCGCTCGCCGGACTCGCTCCGCGCCTCTTCGTGGATGCCGCAGCCACGACGGGCGGCGATGGCTCACAGTCGCGGCCGTTCCGGAGCATCACCCAGGCGGTCAACGCCTCCCGCTCCGGTGATGCGATCCTCGTTCGCTCCGGCCGGTATTCCCCATCGGGCACCGGTGAAGCGATCCCTATTGGAATCGTGCGGCCGGGCATCCATCTGATCGGCGAAGGAGCGGCAACCACTATCATCGACGCCGAAGGCAAGGTCCAGCCGGATGGCAGTGGGAACGCGGTGGTCGTCGCCGCCAATAACGTCCGCTTTGCGGGATTCACGGTCCGCCGTGCCGCGCAGGCGGGCCTGTATGTCTCCAGAGCGAACGAGGTGATCATCGAGAATAACGTGTTCTCCTCCAACGCCCGCTTTGGACTCGGCGGCGGGGAGACTCGCGGACTGATTGTACGGAACAACGTGGCTGATTCGAATCTTGAAACGGGTATCGCCATTTCGACGAGCGCGCCGCTCGCAATCGCGAACGCTCCGGCAAACTGCGCCGCGGCAGGCGGCGCTTTCGGGGCATATATCATCAACAACAACAGCAGCAACAACCGCGCCGACGGTTTGCTGTTCACCGCGGGAGGTTCCATCTGCGTCGCCAACAACCTGACGGCGAATAACGGATCTTCCGGAATCGAGTTCAACAACCGTACCGAAGGAGCGGCCAACGCTGCGCTCGGCGGAGCCGTGATCGGGAACACCATCAGCAACAACGGCGGCGTGCAGTTCGGTTTCGCCGGGACCGGAATTCTGATTACGGAAGGCGCCGATATCGCACTGATCGCGGACAACCTCCTCACGGCCAACCGTCCGTTTGGCATCGGCGTCTTTCTGAGCGGACGCGCCGGCACGATCCGCAACAACCGCGTCTCGGGGTCGTCGCAGCAGGGCATTCTAGTGCAACGCGGGTCCACTACGCGCGAGGTCCTTAACAACGATGTTCGCGACAACGGCCAGAGCGGCCTGTTCGTGGAAAACCAGGCGCGCGTCGACGTAATCACGGGCAACGTATCGAACGGGAATGGCGTCGGGCTTAGCATTCTCGACCGCTCAAGCGTGGGCCGCGTTGAGTCGAATGATTTCAGCCGTAACGATATCGGCGTACAGCTTGCCGCCACGGCCACGGGAGAGAACCTGCGCGGCAATACGATCGACTCCAACCGGGGCGGACTGTTCATGGATCGCGAATCGGTAGTGACCGCTTTCGAGAACAACAAACTCAGGGCTAACCGTGAGCTTGGCGGAGTCAACGTTGCCGCATCCACCGCCGCGATCGGCGCGAACGAAATCAGCGGGACCCTGGGAGCGGGCGTCACCGTTTCAGGCCGCGGCCGCGTCACGCTTACCAATACGGTGATCGACGGTAACGGCGACGGGGGACTCAGCGCGTTCGATGGCTCGACCGTCACGGCGGCGGGCGTGCGGCTGTCCAACAACGCGGCTCACGGCGTGCAGGCTGCCGGAGCCGGCAGCACGTTGACGCTCGGAGCGGGTACTTCCATTACGGGCACGAGGCGCACGGCGTCGGGGTCCGCGGGATTCGGTATCATCAGCGCTGCCGGTGGCGTGGTTACGTGTACATCCCCGCCTTCCATGAGCGGAAACGCGGCGGGTAATCTCTTCGGGACCGCCGCCGGGTGCATTCCCTAGAGACGAGTCGGCACTCGGCATGGAGGCGGCAAGTTGCGAGGGTTGCGGCTCCTGCGGGCGGTTCCGTTGGATCGTCCACACCCTGAGCGTCGAGCTGTTCGGGCGCAATCTGAAGCTTTCAGAGTTTCCCGAAGTGCATGCCATTCGCGGCCTTGGGTTGAGCGACTGGTCGGGCTACGCCATGCCGCTGTCACAGAAGTTCGATTACACCAATACCTTCTTCCACGTAGACCCGAAGTTCGATATCTCGCGGATCACGGAGGCGGACGAAGGGCAGTTCGACTTCGTGATTGCGACGGAGGTGCTGGAGCACGTGGCGCCGCCAGTCGAACAGTCGATCGCGAATCTGTTCCGGATTCTCAGACCCGGCGGCGTCGTGCTCCTCACGACTCCGTAGATTCCCGGCGACGTCAACCTGGAGCATTTTCCGAGCCTCAAGGACTACCGTCTGGTTGAGCTTGATAGTGGTTGGGTGCTCGTCAACCGGGCCGCCGACGGACGCATCGAAACCTTTGACGGGCTGACTTTCCACGGCGGTGATGGTTCGACCGTCGAAATGCGTGTCTTTGGACGGAACCGGCTGATTGAAAACCTTAAGGACGCGGGATTCGAGACGGTGGAAGTGACTTCGGAACCGATCGAGGAGATGGGTATCATGATTGACGCCCACTGTTCTTTCCCGATGGTGGCGCGCAAAGGGGGGGAGGGCGGGACCGCCGGCACTGGGTGGGAGAACTTGCCGTATACGCAAACAGAATGCGGATCTTGGCTGAGAATGCCCGGCGCGAATCGGCTGAATTGGCGGCAATGTTGGAGACCGGGCACAACCACGTGCGGCGGCTGGATGTCGAGTTGGTGGAACGCACGAAGTGGGTGCAAAGGCTGGAGGAAGAGCGCCTCGCCAAGGGATCCCTGATTCGCACGGCAACCTGGATCTGGCGCCGGTGGCGGGACCGGGCGAAGGCGCCGGCGAATGGGACGGGAGCTTAAAGCGGATTCTCCGCGCTTACCGCTTCGTTCAGTTCGACCGTCAAGCTGCCGATCCTCCTGAATGCCTTGTCCTGAGCAACCGAATCTTCACGTCGGGATTTCCCGTCGGGCCGCCCGGCGCGTTTGAGCCCCGTATGAAGCCGCCCGTGCTCCCGTGCGCGCCTGGATCCCATGGCTTGATTGGCACGCGTACAGCAATTGGTCGACGATGGCCCTTGGCCAGGCAACATCGGACTTGAGTTTCTCCCGGCTATGTTTCTTTGTCGCATAATTGTACTTCCGGCGCGCCCCTGGCCGCCGGCGGGAGTCGAATCATGAGGGCCTATACGGTGGCGTCCCTGGCGTTGAGGCAGTGCGTGCGCGCTCGCGAGCCGAAGACGGATGCGAAATCGAATGCGGCCGGGACGCTGGCTGCCGCTTTGGCCCGCGTGGCGCCGGGAGTCCTCTCGCGCGCCGTCGGCGGAGCGGGCAAACGAATCCTCGCTCGACGGAGCCGGGCATGACAACTCGCCGGAGTTTCCTCGCCTCGGCCGTTGCGGCCCCGGCCGTTCTGAAGGCCCAGAACCGCCGTCCCAACGTCCTCATGATCGCGATGGACGATATGAACGACTGGGTCGGCGCGCTCGGTGGCCATCCGCAGGTACGCACGCCAAACCTCGACCGGCTTGCCTCGCAAGGAATGCTGTTCACCGAAGCTCATACAGCCGCCCCGATCTGCAACCCTTCGCGTTCCGCGCTGATGACCGGAGTCCAGCCATCGAACTCCGGGGTCTACGATAACGATCAACCATGGCGAATCGCCTCGCCGGCCGCGGTTAGCCTGCCCCAGCATTTTCGCGAAAACGGATATCGAACGGAGGGCGGGGGGAAACTGTTCCACCACGGACGCGGCTATAACGATCCGCGCTCCTGGGACAACTACTTTTTCTGGAACCCGGCGGCGCGAGCCAACGCCTGGCACGACAACTACAGTTTCCAGCCCGATCCGGAGCCGTCAAAGCGCCCCGTAACGCCAATGCCCTCGGTGTCCTGGCGGAACTTCGATTGGGCTCCGCTTGAGGTTCGCGACCAGGAGATGCCCGACTTCAAGCTGGCATCCTGGGCCGGCGACTTTCTCCGCTCTCCGCAAGACCGTCCGTTTTTCCTCGCGGCCGGATTCTTTCGCCCCCACATTCCGTGGTTCGTGCCCCGCCGCTATTTTGACCTGTATCCGCTTGACAGCATCATCGTCCCTACCGTCAAAGAGGACGACCTCGCTGACTTGCCGCCCATCGCCCGTGAATTCGCGCTGAACGAGCATTCCCGTCACGATCTGCTCGTCTCGACGGGAAACTGGCGCAAAGCGGTGCAGGCCTACCTTGCGTGCATTACGTTCTCGGACGCCCAGGTGGGAAGGCTGCTCGATTCACTCGACAAAAGCCCACATCGCGATAACACGATCATCGCTCTCTGGTCCGACCACGGCTATCATCTTGGCGAGAAGTGGCACTGGCACAAACAGTCTTTGTGGTACCGATCCACGCATGTGCCGTTTATGGTGTCGGCTCCGGGCCTCACCCAGCCGGGAGCCAGATGCGCCGCGCCGGTAAGCCTCCTCGACCTCTACCCGACTTTGGCGGATCTGGCTGGGCTCCCCCCGAAATCGAAGTTGGACGGGGCAAGTCTCAAACCGTTGCTTCAGAATCCGCGTGCAACCTGGGAGCGCCCGGCGCTCTCCACGTTTCTGCGGGGAAACCATGCACTCACGGGCGCGCGCTGGCGGTATATCCGCTATCACGACGGCTCCGAGGAACTCTACGACAGGCAGCGGGACCCGAACGAATGGGTGAATCTCGCCGCGCAGCCTGAGTACGCCGGCGCGAAGCGGGACCTCGCGCGCTGGCTTCCGAAAAACGACGCTCCCAACTCTCCGCGCCAGGCCGATTACGAGTTGGAGCCTGAGCAGGTTCGCTGGCTGCCTCGAAGGAAACGATGATCCGGCATTTGCGACGCGGTCATTTCCGCTTACACGCCGCTATCAAGCATAATTGTACTTCCGGCGCCCCACTGGCGGCTGGCCGGTGTCAAACGATGAGGGTCTATCCGGTCGCGGCGCTGGCATTGATGCTGTGCGGGTGCGTTCGGGAGGCGAAGACCGAGGCAAAATCCGTGCCTGCGGATACCCCCGCCGTGGCAGTGGTACGCGCCGCGCCGGCGGACCTGGCACGGGTACTCGAGATAACCGCCGGGTTCCGCGCCTACCAGGAAGTGGAGTTGCACGCAAAAGTCGCGGGGTACCTGAAGCAGATTCTCGTCGACGTTGGTGATCACGTGCAGGCCGGCCAGCTTCTGGCCACGCTCGAGATTCCGGAAATGGAAGACGAGTTGCGCCAGGCGACCGCAGCCACCCGGCGAAGCGATGCCGAAGTACTCCGCGCGAAGAGCGACTTGGCGAGCGCGGAAGCCGCATACGCTGGCGCCCACGCGTCCTATAGCAGGCTCGCGGCGGTCGTGAAGGCGCGTCCGAATCTTGTCGCGCAACAGGAACTCGACGACGCGCTCGCGCGGGACCGGTCGGCGGAGGCGCAAGTTGCGGCATCGAAGGCGGCCGTGACATCGGCCGAACAGCAGGTGCATGTCTCACAGTCGGGCGAGGAGCGTTTGAAGACACTCTCCACGTATGCGCGAATTACGGCGCCGTTCGCGGGTGTGATTACGGCGCGGCACGCCGGCGCCGGGGCGCTGATTCAGGCTGGCACCGCATCCAATACGCAGACGCTGCCGGTGGCGCGGCTATCGCAGATCGACCGCCTGCGGCTGGTTCTTCCCGTTCCGGAATCGATGGTCGGCGTCGTCCGTGTGGGAATGCCTGTGGAAGTGAAGGTCGCGGCGCTCGGGCGCACCCTGAACGGTCACGTCGCGCGATTTACGGGACGACTGGAGCCGGCCACTCACACCATGGAGACGGAAGTCGACGTCAAAAACCCGGCCGGGAAGGCTGGCGCGATCATGTCCGGCATGCTTGCTACCGCTGTTTTGCGTCCCGGCACGCGGAAAGCGGCGCTGGCGGTTCCGGCCGCCGCGGTCTCAAGACACGATTCCTCGCCATGGGCACTGATAGTCAACGATAGCGGGAAGATAGAACGGCGCGAACTGAAGCTGGGGATCGAGACCCCGGACAAGATCGAGATTCTCTCCGGTTTGAAGGCTGGGGAAATGGTTGTGGTGGGCGGTCGCGGCGAGTTGCGGCCAGGCCAAAGCGTCGATCCGAAACTTCCGGGAGCCTCCTAGTACCTAGTTGCATAAGTCAGAGTACTTGGCTTTCGGGCCGGAAGGGAACACGACTGCCTTCTTCCATTCAAACGGCGCTGCCTTTTCGTTGTAGACTTCAACAAAGTCGTCGATCGCTTGCCGCACTTGCCGCGGCGACGTGAAACTGGCTCCCCGGAGCGCCTGCCGGCTGAG
>SYKU01000449.1 GCA_005808865.1 Acidobacteriota bacterium | reverse complement strand
GGGATGGTGGCCTGTCCGCCGCAACTCACCATACTGAGATTTGGCGCGCCGAAATGCTGATCCATGTTGACGGCGGGAACGACAAACGGTCCGATGGACGCGGGCGTCAGATCGATCACCTGCTTGCCGTGCGTCCGGAGAACCTCGTTGTGATGGAAATGCGACTTCGCGGACGTGGCGTCGAAGACGATGCGAACGTCCGGGAAGTCCGGCATGCTGAGGAAGCCGTCGATGCCTTCGTGGGTGACGGGCACGCCCATTCGGCGCGCCCGCGCCAGGCCGTCGGATTCGGGGTCTATCCCCACCAACGCGCCCATTTCGAGCGGCCCGGAGGAGCGCAACACTTTGATCATGAGGTCCGTGCCGATATTGCCCGAACCGATGATGCCGACTTTGGTCTTCATAAGTTTGGAGACTGACTTTGTCGAAAGTGGGGCAGACGATCGCTTTTTGCCGTCTGCCAACTTCGCGGCCTGTCGGAGACGGCCGATCCGATGGTTTTTCGAGCCTGCCATAGGCGCGGCACAAATGGCAGGCGACGGAAAACGATCGCCTGCTCCACCTTGTCAACTAAAACGGTCATTTCGCGGCAACCCATGATGTTACTGCTTGATGACAGTGCCGTCGCGCTTGCGCACTTCGCCCCAGCCGCCGTTGAGGAGGCCGCGGCCGCCGCGCTCATTGCCGAACGGATACTTCTTGGCGGCCTTTTCGTCGATCTCGATGCCCCAGCCCGGCGCCTCGTTCGCGTAGAGGTAACCGTCCTTCATCACGGGGCACCCCTTGAAGACTTCCTGCGTGGTTTCTCCGAAGGGCGAATACTCCTGCACCCCGAAGTTGTAGCAAGCGAGGTCCAGCGCGACGTTCGCGGCATGGCCGATCGGCGAAACGTCGCCCGGCCCGTGCCAGGCTGTGCGGACACCGTAGATCTCTCCGAACGCGGCGATCTTGCGGCAGGGAGTGAGGCCGCCGGCCTGGGACACGTGAATGCGGATGTAGTCTATAAGGCGCTCGCCGATCAGCGTATTCCATTCGTGGGGGCTGTTGAACAATTCACCCATGGCGATCGGCGTCGAACACTGCTGGCGAATCTGGCGGAAATACGCGATGTCTTCGGGCGAAAGCGGATCCTCGAAGAAGAACAGCTTGAATTGTTCCACGTCCTTCGTGAACTGCACGCCCTGAATCGGCGTTACGCGCTCGTGAACGTCGTGCAGCAATTCCACCTCCTCTCCAAGCTGCTTGCGGCATTCCTCGAACATCTTCATGGCCCGGCGGATGTAGGGCGCCGGTTCGTACACCGGCCCTTTGTGCAGCGCCTTCACGGTGACATTGCTGCCGCCGCGCGCGCCGTAACCTTCCATTCCAGGCACGCCGATCTGCACGCGCACGTGGCGGAAACCGCGAGCCATGTAGCCCTTGGCGCTCTCGATAACCTCGGAAATTTCGTTGCCGCTCGCGTGGCCGTAGCAGTCCGCCGCCTCGCGGCATTTGCCGCCGAGCAACTGATAGACCGGCATCCCGGCCTGCCGTCCTTTGATATCCCAAAGCGCCTGGTCCACGCCGCTAATCGCATTGTTAAGCACGGGCCCGTTGCGCCAGTAGGAACTGTTGTAGCATGCCTGCCACGTGTCGTCGATACGGTCGGCGGGCTTGCCGACGAGGAACGGCTTCAGATATTTTTCGACGGCCGGCACCACGAGGTCGGCGCGCTGCGTGAACGTACCGCAGCCGTAGCCGTAGAGGCCGTCCTGATCGGTCGTGACCTTCACGACAACGAGCCGCAGGCCCGCCGGAGCGGTTGCGATTACGCTCACGTCCTTGATGATCGGCGTGGGCGTTGCCCGCACGGCCCGAGCGGCCTGCGCCTGCGCCGCGGCTTCCCGTTGCGTCAACAGGCCGCCAAATGCGCCGCCCGTAATCGTCTTGAGCAAACTCCGCCTTGCTTGATTCGTGCCTTCCATTACTTGCCTCCCCGCTCTTCGAGCATGCTCTTCAGATTCTTGATCGCGTCCCGGATTTCCCGCTCTCGTGAAACGAGCGACACTGCGTAAGCCACTAGAATAAGCCACGCGGCGAGAAATCCATAAAACATGTAGGTGAAATTACGTGAGTCCATTGAATCCTCCATCGGCGCGGGCCGCGGCGTCCCGCGAAATTTCATGAAAACCCTGCGGAATGCGGCGGGGCAGACGATCGCCTTTTGTCGTCTGCCGCTTTTGCCCGTTCGCTGGAGCCGGCCGGTGGGAAGGTTTTTCGACCCTGCCACGGACGGGGCAAGAGGCAGACGGCACAAATCGATCGCCCGCACCACCGGCCGTTGGTTGCAACAATTGCGTCATGACAGATCCTTAAATTGCGTGCACCATGCGCCGCATTGAATCGATTTCGCGCTGCGCCTCTTCCTGCCGCAGCCGCACGAGCAAGAACACCGCGCCCACAAGCATCAGTGCGACCCAGTTCAGCATCGTGGTGAGCCACATGGCGGAATCCATCGACCCGCCGCCCCAAAACACCGGCTGCGGATGCTGCGTGCGCCACCATTTGATGGAAAAAATAACGATAGGCACGTCGGCGAAAGCGAAGATTGAAAATACGGCCGCGAGCGTCGCGCGCCGCGTGGGCTCGTCGATCGCGCCACGCAGCATCAGGTAGCCGAAGTAGAGCAGCCAGCAGGCGAACGCGGAGGTGAGCCGCGCGTCCCACGTCCACCAGATACCCCAGATGATCCGGCCCCAGATGGAGCCAGTCACGATGTTCACGGCCAGAAACGCCAGGCCGACTTCGGTGACCGCCACCGCCAGCGCATCGTACCTGAAATTCTTCGTGATAAGGAACATCACGCTCGCGACGAGCGCTACGGCGCAGCCGAGAAGCGCCGTCCATGCCGCCGGAATGTGAAAGAACATGATCCGGTAGATCATGCCCTGGTTTGCTTCGTCGGGCAGTACGAGAAAGGTGGAATGCAGGTTCCGGGCAAGCAGGATCGCCGCCAGAAGAGCCATGCCATAGATTATTTTTTCGCGCATATGGTTTCGCAAGGCACCACTAACCTAACAGGACACTCTCCACCAGGACGAGAGCGAGTGAAGTAAAGATGATATTAAATCCCACGAGCAGACGCATCCAGACCATCACCTCGGGATCAAGAGGCTGTCCGGCGACAAGTTGGCTCGTAAGGCGGATCGCCGCCAGCAGGCATGGAATCATCAGAGGATAAACCAGGAGGGGCAGCATGATTTCCCTTAGCCGCATGTTCACCGTGAGCGCGCTGAAAGTGGTTCCGATCACAGTGAAGCCCCATGTGGCCAGCACCAGAACCAGCATGAGTGGCCAGAACTGGGCCGTCCAGCCGATATTGTAGAAGATTCCGAAGACCGGAAAACACACGAGCTCCATCACGAATAACAGGATGAAGCTTGCCAATGCTTTGCCCAGAAACAAGGCTGCTCCCGCGATGGGGGCTGCGACGAGCGCATCCAGGCAATCGTTCGGGATCTCCCGCGCGAACGTGCGGTTGAGGATCAGGGCTCCCGCGAAGGCGAACACAATCCAAAGGAGGCCGCCTGAAAGCGCGCGCATTTCGTCTTCGGAAGGGTCGAAGGAAAAGCTGAACAACAGCAGAATGACGAGGGCGAAGGAGAGCGATGCCTGTATGGCTTCCTTGGTGCGGAGTTCCGCGCGCAGGTCTTTGGCTGCGATGGTGAGGCTCTGGCGGAGGAAGTTCACTGGATCTCGCACGGCATCGTTCTAAACATCGTAATGCCTGTACAGCCAGCCCGTGTCGGCTAGCATTTCCGGCGTCCGCTCCCCGAAGTAGCCGAGCTTGCCGCGATTGAGCAGAGCTACGTGCGAGGCCAAATCCAGGGCCTCGCGCAGTTGGTGCGTGGACATCACGATGGTCCTGCCCTGTTCACGGGCGCGGCGCAGCACGTCCTGGAGCACGGCGATCGCGCGATCGTCGAGAGCGGTGAAGGGTTCGTCGAGCAGCAACACATCGGGTTCGTGAAGGAAAGCGCGCGCCACGGCGAGACGCTGACGCATGCCTCTGGAGAACTCGCGCACCAGTCCGTTCCTGGCGCGGTCGAGGCCTGTTCGTTCGAGCCACTCGTTTGCCGAGCGGTCGGGGTTTGCGAGCCCGTAGAGCCGGCCGAACAGTCGCAGGTTCTCTATCGCGGAGAGCTCGTCGTAGATCGAAATTCCATGCCCCAGCACTCCGACGCGGCGGCGCGTTTCGCGCTCGCGCACTGGATTGCCGAAAATCCGGATCGTGCCTCTGCCGGCGCTCGAAAGCCCCGCCATGATTCGCAGCAACGTGGTTTTCCCCGCGCCGTTTCTTCCCAGCAGAGCCACGCACTGGCCAGGAAGAATGCTCAGTTCGATGTCGCGCAACGCGGGGTAGTCGCCGTGAAACTTCCAAACGGCACTTGCCGCAACGGCGATCGCCGCGTCCGTCATCGTCTGCCCGCGCCGCTCCCGGAACTGACCGAGGCGCGAAATTGCAGGGCGAAGCTCAACGCCAGAATGGTCATGGCGAGCCCCAGAACCCAGTACATTTTCGAGTAGAGGCGTGGCATGATCGACTCGATGCCCGGTCCGCCGCCCTCATCGCCGTCACCGGCGGCCGCGCGAAGCGACCCGGTGCCTTCCACTTCGACTTTGTAGTTCGCACCCTTCGCCGTGTACATGACGAGTTGCGTGTCCGGTTCCTTGCCAAGCAGTTCTATATCGCCCTTCAGCGTGACGGTACTGGGCGCCACAAGCTGAGTCGCCCCGCCCTTGAACAGATCTTTCCCCGTGAACGTGCCCGGCGAAGTGTAGGGGAGCGTGTACGTCAGCTCGATGCGCGACTGACCCGGTTTAATCGGGAAATCGACCTTGTATATGTTCGCCTGCGTGGTTTTGTCGGCGAGACGGCGTATCGGCATGCCCTGCGGCGCAGTGCCGTTCACTTCGATCTTTCCGATTACTTCCGGAGGCACAAAGAACTTCAGGGTGCCGCCATCGGGGTCGTTGTAGGCCGTGGTTCCACTGTTGTCCCAGAAGTAAATCTCGCGCACGACCATCTCTTTTTCGGACGGCTCCAGCAGCACGCCGTGCCGAATGATTCTCGCACCGCCCGGCTGCTTCGACGCGTTGTAGACTTCGAGCGCGACACCCGTCGAGGGCGCGCCGGGCGGGAGCATGTGGTTGTAGGTGACGCCGTCGAACGCCGTCTGGATCAGGCGTGGGCCTTTCAGGTCGGTTGTGATAGTGAACTTGCCGTCGGCCGCGGACTTTACTGTCTCCATCGATTCCATGCCGGCATCGCCCAGCTTGTAGAGGGTGACTGTCGCGACCGCGGGCTTGCCGATCGTCTTGTTCGTAACCGTGCCGTCAACTCCTGCGAGCGCCGGAAGCGCGGCCAGACAAACAATCGCCAGGGGCTTCACGCGGACCTCATGGCTTTGCCGCATTCACCGCAGAACTTGAGTTCCTGGGCAAACTCCGCTCCGCAATGCGGGCAAGAGAAGTTTCCCTGCGTCTTCTTGCCCGCCTGGGCTTTGGCTGGAGGGGCTTTCGAAACCAGCGTTCCCTTAGGCGCGACTTCGGCCTTCACACGATCAACCTCCGCCAGGACGGCCGCAAGTTCCTTCTGCAGGTCGATTTTCGTATGCTGGTAGTCTTCGTCCGAAAGTTTGCCCAGCCTGTATTCGAATTGCAAATCGCGAAGGTTTTCGTAGATCGAGGCTTTTCGCTCGTCGAGATGAAGGAACGGCGATGGGACGATAGGCGGCGGCAAATCGCGCTCGCGCACGAACACCACGAACGCGACTACGCCAATCGTCAACAGGGAAGCGGCGGCGGCGATCAACATTATTCGAGTTGTGACAGATCCTTTTCGATTTGAGCGCGATAGCGCGAGAGTTCGGGCGAATCCGCAGCCGGCGCGCCCGCAAGCGCCGGTTTCCGGTAGTAACGCCGCATCAGCCAAACGATGAAGAACGCACCTAGGACCAGAATCGAATACGGCACCAGTCGTCCGTAGACATTTGGCTCCGAGCGGAAAATCTCCTGGCCGTATTCTTTAAGGAATGTGTCGAGAATGGCCGCGTCGGTCATGCCGGCGTGCTGCATCTTGAATATGCGTTCCTTTGCCGGCTTACCGAATCCGCATTCGAGCATGTTGCAACTTGCGAGCGTCGAAGAGCAGGCCCCGCATTTGCAGGCGATCCTTGCGCCGACGCGGAACACGTCCACGCCCTGGCGGTCGGATGCCGTCTGCGCGAGCGCGGCCGCGGCAACAAGCACGGTGAAAGCGCTAATTCTCAACCGTCGCATATTTTTTTCCGATTTCGACTACTACCGTCTGCACGTACTGCATTTTCACCTTGCTCGGCACCAGCGCGACGAGCGTGCCGAACACCAGCACCACTACTCCAATCCAGATCCAGTTGACGAGCGGGAAAATGTATACCTGGATGGTCGCTTTCTGATTTTCGCTCGCGGCGAAATTGATGTACAGATCGTGGTTCAGCCGCCTCCTGATTGCCACCTGTCCGAGCGGCGTACGGTTGGCCTTATAGAACCGGCGTTCCGGTTTCAGCGTGTCGATCTGCTTTCCGTCCTTCATTACCTCGACCTCGGCGTAGTGCCAGAGGTAGTTGCCGTTATCGCCTTCCTTCAGGTCCGCCACTTTCAGCGTATAGGGACTGAGGCTGATCGAACTTCCAATCGTAACCTCGGCGGTGATGTCCCTGTTAAACGCCGCTCCGCTGCATCCGATGAATACCAGCACGATACCCATGTGAATGAGGTAGCCGCCGTATCGCCGCGTGTTGCGGTGCGTCAGCTCGACCGTGGCCGCGAGGAAACCCATCCCGTTCTTCGCCGAAATAGCCCTCGCGCCCTTATAGAATTCCGCCAGGATGGTGAGCGCCACGAAGAGGCAGAATCCGAACGAAATCAGGGCGTAGAAGTGACGCATCCCCGCGGCCATCAGCGCGCCCACCAGCAGAACCGAGGCGATCCCCGGCATCATGAAATTGCGCCGAAGGCTCTCGACCGACGTTCTCCTCCAGGCAAACAACGGCCCAACGCCGGTGAGGAAAAGCAGGAAAAGGCCGATGGGGATCATCAGCCGGTTGAACCAACTTGCATCAAGGCTGATCTTCTCGCCGGAGACGGCCTCGGAGATGATCGGAAACAGCGTGCCCCAAAGCACGGCGAAGCTGCTCGCAAGCAGGATCAGATTGTTGAACAGAAAACTCGATTCGCGCGAAACCACGCTCTCGAGCGGCGCTTCGCTTTTCAAGTAAGGCAGACGATCGAGAATAAGATAAACGGTGGCCGCGATACCGATTGCAAGAAACGTCACGAAGTAATTGCCGATGGTGGATTGCGCGAAAGCGTGCACCGAACTCACGAGGCCCGTGCGCGTGAGCGACGTTCCGAATATGCAAAGGAAGAAGGTGGATGCGATCAGCACCATGTTCCACACCTTCATCATTCCTTTCTTCTCCTGCATCATCACCGAATGAAGGAACGCCGTTGCACTGAACCAGGGAAGAAGGGACGCGTTTTCGACCGGGTCCCACGCCCAGTAACCGCCCCAACCGAGCGCGTCGTACGCCCATGCCGCGCCCAGCGTGACGCCGCAGCTCTGGAACAGCCAAGTGACAATCGTCCAGCGGCGCGTAGTCGCGATCCATGCCTCGCCGGGCTGACGGGTGATCAGCGATCCCATGGCGAACGCGAAGGGAATGGTGAACCCGACGAATCCCAGGTAGAGCATTGGCGGATGGATGGCCATCGCGGGGTATTGGAGGCTCGGGTGCAGCCCGGTTCCGTCCGGTACGGCCGTTATCAGGTTGCCTACCGCGAGCATCTTGAACGGACTCACCACGAATGCGTTGAAGATCAGAAAGAACGTCTGAACGCACATGATGATGGCCGTCGTATAGGGCATGAATTCGCGATGCCTGCGGCGGTTCATGAAGACCGCCACCATTCCGTAACACGAAAGCAGCCAACTCCAGAAAAGCAGTGAGCCTTCCTGCCCGCCCCACAGCGCGCTCACCTTATACTGCGTGGGCATCGAGCGGTTGCTGTGCCCCGCGACGTAGGAGAAGCGGTAGTCGTCGGTCACGAACGCGTAGACCAGAATGCCCGACGCGACGGTGACCAGAAACCACACCACGTAGACGGACCGTTGCGCGCTCAAGACCAGGAATGGGCGCTGCTTCAGCTTTCCGGCAACCGATCCGGCGATTGCGTAGACAGCGAAGCAGAACGCCAGAAGGATTGCCAGCGATCCTATGTTTTCCATCTTCCGGTTAGCTCACTTGTTTGGGGTAGGACGGCTGCTCGCCGGGCTTCGCGCCGGGCTTGGCCTCGTATTTCGAGGCGCACTTCGCCTGAATTTTATTGGCGTGAAAAACGCCGTCCGGGCCCATTTTTCCGTCGGCGAGTGCCTGCGCGCCATCGCGGAAGGTGTCGGGAAGGGGATCCGTACCGGTGTAAACGACTTTGAGCTTGCGATGCTCCTGTTCAAGCGTGAACTCGACTACGTTCGCTTTGCGGCTGATGGAACCTTTTTCCACGTCGCCCGCAACGCGCAGCCGTTTGATGTGTGCCTCGCCGCCCATCTTGCCGACTTCTTCGATCGTCTTGTAGTAGGCCTTGCTCTCGCCGACACCAGTTGTGGCAAGCCATAAAATTGTGCCTACGATCACGACAACAAGGGCTCCGAACTTTCCGTATTTTTTCATAGGGGCGCCTCTTAAACTTCAGTATAACGCCAATACGGGCGGGAAGCTCATTCGGCTCCTCTGAGCAGTCTGGCTGGGCTTGTTCCTGCATTGCGCTAAACGTGAAGCAGTAGTGTGCGTGATCGGTGATTCGGTTTCTTCGGCCAGATACCGGCGCCTGCGCGAGGAGTTTTGCCCTTCGAAGAGGGCGGCGATCAAAGCAGTGGCACGCTTGACGGTGCTGTGTAACGGACAGCGATCTTTGGCCCCGGCCCGGCCGGATTGCGACCCGGAAATTCGCACGTTCTTTCCCTCCTCCTTCATGATCTGGAACGGTCCTCACCGTCAAGGGTTCGCTTCCCGCCGAGCCTGCTGGCGCCCCTTGACTTGACCGCTCCGGGCCGTTCCCACGGATGAACTTAGACGAGGGAAAGAACTTGACTGACCGCCCGCCGGCGTCGTGACACCGCAGGCGGCAAAGATCGCGGTCCGTTACAATGCTGGTGTACGGGATGTTGACACAAAGGAGAAGCTTGTCTGTGAACCGCTCTTGAAGTCTACTGATCGCTGAGCAGGGAAAGCGGTCATTCCGGCCAACGGGACGTATTTCCACTCATCCCTTTCCCGCATTCAATGACGCACGCCGCGTCCGGCATTTTCACTCAGCGTGATAGGCTTTTCCGGAGGCTGTCCGTGATGGTTCCAGGGAATGCTGCGCAGAACATCGTCGTGGTGGCGACAAGGAAAACGGCGATCTGTCTTCTCATGGTGTTGCCTCGCTCAGTGAACGCCGCGTCCGATTTGTGTTGACAGTTAGAACACGATTCCCATCCCTGCCGAGTATTCGAGTTGCTGCAAAGCGCCGCTTGAATTGAGCAGGCCGAAGGGTTTTCCGGTGACGTAGTCGCGCAGGTCTAAGCGAATCTGGAGAATCTCGTTCAGCCTGTACTTTACTCCCGCGCCATAATTCACGCCGAATTTTGTGAATCCGTTTCCGCTATACGCTGACGTTCCAGGTGGATAAAACGAGCTGAAATGACCTCCGCCCGCGGCGAAGGGCCGGAACCGCGCACCTTCGGGCGTCGCATAGAGGAGAAAGTTGTAGAAACCCTGATGCACGGGCAGGGGCGATCGCAATTCGCGAAGCTTGCTGCGGCTGTAAGCGTAGCCGAATTCATGGCCGATGAACCTCTTCGTGTTGATCGTGAACCGCGCAGCCAGGCGAAACCCATTGTCGAGCTTAACGCTCGGTCCATCGACCGTCACCGAGCCCACCCGAGCGGACCTGAAATTCGAGACACCCATGCTGATCGACGCCTCGCCCACCTGCGCGCTTGCGGCTTTTGCAAGCAACAGGGAACAAACCAGCACCGGGCATCGCCTCATGCGCGTGGTTCTCCCTTGGCTCCTCCCTTAAATTTATCGCGGCACGCCGGCGAGCAAAAGTGATAAGTCTCGCCCTTCATCGTTGTCTTGGTCGACGTGCCAGCGGAAACGAAGGTTCCGCAGACGGGGTCCTTGACCAGCAGTCCAGCGGAAAGAGGAACGCCCGCTCCTGCGGAGGCCGTTGGACTCTCACGATCACCGGACTTTTTTGACAGCCCCCTGAAGAAGTTCAGGATCATCCCGACTACCGCGCGCACAACCGCAAGCGCGATGAGAATGGCGACGAGACGGAGCAGATTCCGAAGCATTTCGGAACGGAGGCGCTTCCTCCGCTATTTTTTCTTCGCGCCCTTCTTGGCGGCAGCCGCGGCTGCGGCCGGGTTCTTGTACTCAGTCGAGATCGTGCTTTCCATCGAGGCGATCATGCCCTTCGCCGATTCCGCGAACGGACCGTCGGGCTTCAGCGACAGGTACTTTTCGAACGCCTCGCGAGTCCCATCCACCGGCTTGAATTTTCCTTCCGGCGTGGTCTGAGCTTTCGAGACGAGATACACGCCGAGCTGATACTGCGCATCGGCGTAGTTGGGATCGGCGCCGATCGCTTGTTTGAACGCCTGTCCGGCGGGTTCAAGCTGTCCTGCGTTGACGAGCAGCGCTCCCAGGTTGTAATAATAACGCCCTGCATTGGTTGCATCGAGTTGAGCGGCTTTGCCAAGCTCCGCCTGCGCTTCGGGGAACTTGCCGGCCTTCGCGAGCGCGAGCGCATAGTTGTTGTGGTAAGCGGCATCGTCCGGTTTCAGTTCCAACGCCTTCGCGAATGCGTCAAGGCCTTTCGCCGTCCCCGCATCTTTGTCGGCGCCCGTCTTTGTGCCTGCCAGACTGATAGAAGCCTCGGCCAACTGCGCCCACACCACATGCTGCTTAGGATCTAATTCGCCCGCCTTTGTAAAGGCCCCAACTGCCACGTCCCAGTTCTTGGTTCGCAGCGCTTCCATACCCTCGTTGAAGGCATCGTTTAAGGCCTTGTTTTTGCTCATGGCCTGCTCGCGTTCCTTCATCGCCTTTTCCATTGCCGCCTTCTGCTCCGGCGACATGTCGCGGGCCTGCTCCTTGGTCACCGTTCCGGTCGCGGCCGCGGCCTGGAGCGCCTGCTGCTTGTCCTTGAGAGACTTTAAGTCGAAGTTGATCGCTATGGGGTCTCCGAGACGTGTACGGACGTTGTCCACTGAATCTTTATCCTGGCCCTCGACCTCGACCGTGATCTTATAGGTTCCGAGCGGCAGGCCGGCATGGAAATAATGGCCTTTCTTATCTGTCTTGACCTTATAGGACCCTTTAATGTCCTTTCGGTCGATCTTGACCAGCGCGCCTCGCAGTGGCGAACCGTCGTCGCCTTTGACATCGCCCTCGAGCGAAGAGGTTTGCGCCAAGGCTGCGCAACTAAAGAGAACCACACCTGCGAAGGTAAGAGCAAGCTTTCGAAACGTCTTGGACATGGCAAAAAACCTCAGAAATAGTGTACTACAGTCCACCCGGAAACGCGGGCCTATATGTTTGATTCCGTGGGAGACTCTTAGGTTCCTTCGTTCCAACTGGCCAGATAGTGCTCCTGCTCCGGCGTCAAGCGGTCGATCTTCACGCCCATCGCTTCCAACTTCATTTTCGCCACCTGTTTGTCGAGGTCCTCCGGCACCGAATAGACCGTCTTCTGTAGCGAACTATGATTCTTCACCATGTACTCGGCCGCCAGCGCCTGATTGGCAAAACTCATGTCCATTACAGACGCCGGGTGCCCCTCGGCAGCGGCCAGATTGATCAGCCGCCCTTCACCCAGCACGTACACCTTGCGGCCGTCGCGCAAAACGAATTCTTCCACAAATTCGCGAGTTTCGCGGCGCGAGGAAGCCATTTTTGCAAGCGCATCCAGATCGATCTCGACGTTGAAGTGCCCCGAATTGCAAAGAATCGCGCCCGACTTCATCTGCTCGAAATGCTCCTTCGCGATCACATGCTTGTTTCCCGTGACCGTGATGAAGACGTCGCCGATTGCCGTTGCGTCGAGCATCGACATGACGCGGAAACCATCCATGACCGCCTCGATTGCCTTCGTCGGGTCAATCTCGGTAACGACGACGTTCGCGCCCATGCCGCGCGCGCGCGACGCGACGCCTCGTCCGCACCAGCCATAACCTGCGACGACCACGGTCAGCCCCGCAAGCAGAACGTTCGTCGCGCGGATGATACCGTCGAGCGTACTCTGCCCTGTCCCGTACCTGTTGTCGAACAGATGCTTTGTGAGGGCGTCGTTTACCGCGACGATCGGATAACCCAGCACGCCTTCCTTTGCCATGGCTCGGAGCCGGATAACGCCCGTCGTTGTCTCCTCGGTGCCACCGACGATATCCGCAAGCAGTTCCCGGCGCGTCGTGTGGATCAGATGCACCAGGTCGGCGCCATCGTCCATCGTGATGTGGGGGCGGTGATCGGCCGCCGCCGAAAGGTGAGAATAGTAAACGTCGTTATTCTCGCCCTTGATGGCGTAGACGGGAATACCATAGTCTCTAACCAGAGTGGAGGCCACGTCATCCTGCGTGGAAAGGGGATTCGACGCGCAGAGCACGACTGAAGCGCCACCATCTCTGAGCGTGATCATCAGGTTCGCAGTCTCGGTTGTGACGTGCAGGCACGCCGAAACGCGCATCCCTGCCAAGGGCTGATTCCTGATGAACTGCTTGCGAATCGTTTGCAAAACCGGCATGGACTGAAATGCCCACTCCGTGCGCCGCTGGCCAAGATCGGCCAGAGCCAGATCCTTGACATCGCATGGCGTGTTCGTTTCTATTGGCATAAACTTTGGTCCTCTTTGAATTAGCTTGACGATCGAACTACCTGGCAGCACCGGCGGCGACGGGCACGGCGCTCCGTAAGGCTTCGGCCTTATCCGTCACTTCCCAGGAGAAGCTGGCTTCCGCACGGCCGAAGTGCCCGAAAGCGGCCGTCGCGCGATAAATGGGACGACGCAACCTGAGGTGGTCGATGATTCCCTTGGGCGTCAGCGGGAAGTTGGCGCGAATCAGGTCGGTGATGGCGGATTCCTCTATCACCCCGGTACCGAACGTGTTGACCATCACCGACACCGGATCTGCGACGCCGATTGCGTACGCGAGTTGCACTTCACACCGGCTGGCGAGACCCGAGGCGACGACGTTCTTCGCTATATATCGCGCCATGTAGCAAGCCGAGCGGTCGACCTTCGTCGGATCCTTGCCACTGAACGCTCCGCCGCCGTGACGGCCCATTCCGCCATACGTATCGACGATGATCTTCCGCCCGGTAAGCCCCGTGTCGCCATGAGGTCCGCCGACGACGAAGCGGCCGGTCGGATTGATGTGGTACTTCGTTTCCGCGTCCACCATGTCCGCCGGAACGACGGCGTCGATGATGTGTTTTTTCACTTCCACCCGCAGTCTCTCAGTGGAAACTTCGTCACTATGCTGAGTCGAGATCACGACGGCGTCGATTCGCTTGGGCATGCCATTGACGTATTCGACGCTGACCTGGGACTTGCCATCCGGCCTCAGGAAATCGAGGGTTCCGGCGCGGCGCACGTCGGAGAGCTTCCGCACGAGTTTATGCGCCAGCATGATCGGAAGCGGCATCAACTCCTCCGTCTCGTTGCACGCGTAGCCAAACATCAGGCCCTGATCGCCGGCTCCGCCTGGATCGACGCCCATAGCGATATCCGGCGACTGGCCCTGGATGGTGTTCAGCACGCCGCAGGTCTTGTTGTCGAACCCGAATGTAGCATCCGTGTAGCCGACGTATTCGATGGTTTCCCTCGCGATTTTGGGAACATCAACGTAACAGTTGGTAGTGATTTCGCCGGCGACCATGCAGATGCCCGTTGTGACGAGCACTTCGCATGCGACGCGTCCGTAGGGATCTTGAGCGAGCACAGCATCGAGCACGGCGTCGGAGATCTGGTCGGCGATCTTATCGGGATGGCCTTCGGTTACGGATTCCGACGTGAAAATGTGACGTTGGGGTTGAGCCATTCTAGTTCCTTAAGGTTGAAATTCCGCGGGCAAATTGAGGATTCTACAGCGAGACCCTGATTCCACAGTGTATCCAACTGGCTGACGAGCGTCAATGGGCACTCTTGTCTAACGGAGGATGAGCCTGAAGGGGGGCGCATTCTAACGGAGAATGAGCCTGAAGGGAGGTTGGCGGATGATGGGACGTGATCATCAGCATGCGAGACGAGGAGTTGAGCCTGGAGGAGATGCAGGGGTTTCTGGATGCCGGCCAGAAGATGCAGTTCGATGGCAAGAAACTGGAAGAAGTGAATGCCTGGGTGACGAGGATCTTGCACCGTCAACGTTACCTGGAGCAAGGCAAGGCGGCGCGAGGATTGCTGAAGCGCTATGTGGAGAAAATGACTGGCCGGAGCCGGGCGCAGGTAACGCGCATGGTCGGCCAATACTTAAAGCACAGCGAAGTGAAGAAGAAGGATGGCGGGTGGAATCGCTTCGAGGTCCGCTTCACGCGGGCCGATCTGGAGCTGCTGGCGAAAGTGGACGAAGCCCACGAGACACTTTCCGGCCCGGCCACAAAGAAGATCCTGGAGCGCGAGTTGACGCACTACAAGAAAACGGAATACGAGGCTGGCGACGATTTCGGTGGCCCACATTTACAACTTGCGCAAGCGGCGGCATTACCGGGAATGCCGGATGAACGTTACGAAAACACGCGCCGTGCAGGTGGCCATAGGCGAACGCCGCAAACCTCGGCCGGAAGGCCGGCCCGGATATCTGCGCGTAGATACCGTACACCAAGGAGACCTGGACGGAGTCAAGGGCGTGTATCACATCAATGCAGTCGACGAGGTCACGCAGTGGCAAGTTGTGGGAGCCGTGCGCGTGATCAGCCAAACGCAACTGGATCCCATTTTACGGGCGATTCTCGAGCAGTTTCCCTTTCACATCCGCGGTTTTCATTCCGACAACGGCTCGGAGTTCATCAACGAAATGGTCTCCGGAATGTTAAAGCACCTGCAGATCGAACAGACCAAATCGCGGGCCCGCAAGAGCAACGACAACGGCCTGGTCGAATCGAAAAACGGAGCGGTGATTCGCAAGCATATGGGCTACGGTTACATCGCCACCGCGCACGCTCCGGCCATCGATGCCTTCTACCAGGCATCTTTCAATCCGTACCTGAACTTTCATCGTCCCTGCGGACTGCCGGAACGGATCGTCGACGCGCGCGGCAAGGAGAAGTTCGTCTACAAGCGCTACGCCACTCCGTGGGAAATCCTGCGGGACTTGGAGCGGGCGGTACCGCCCGGACAGCCAGGCTATCTGAAGCCTTCCGTGAGCGCAGCCAGTCTCGACCGGATCGCCAACGCACACAGCGACACCGAGGCTGCACGGTTGATGCAAGCCGCCAAGCAGAAGTTATTCCTCGGCTTCCAAACGCAAAGTAAAGACCGCATGATCCCGGAGCGCCGTGGAAATGCCGGCGCTACCGCGAGTTACGGACACGCCATGTGCTGACCGCTTTGGGTGGGGCCGAACTGACGCGCCCCTGTTATCTCTGCCCGCACTGCCATCACGGACAGTTTCCCGTCGATGCCCAATTGAACGTCGAGGACAAGGAACTGTCGACCGGCGTACGCCGCATGTTGGCGCTGGTAGTCGCCGAGGCGCCTTTCGATCACGGACGCCGGCACTGCCGCAAGGTGTGTCCGTATTGATGGATCGAGCCTACGAGGACAATCAAACCAGGCAACTGGTGCTGGACCTGGGAATGACGCCTGTTGTTCCGCCCAAATCAAACCCCGTCGAACCCTGGGAATACGACCGCGCCCTTTACAAGAGACGCAATGAAGTTGAGCGCCTATTTCGCCGACTCAAAGGCTTCCGCCGCATCTTCTCCCGTTTTGAAAAGCTCGACGTGATGTTTCTTGGCTTCGTTCACTTCACGCTGATTGCCGATGCTCTCCGGTAGTGTTAACACG
>SYKU01000448.1 GCA_005808865.1 Acidobacteriota bacterium | reverse complement strand
CATCGCCACCACGTCTACGCCGCCTCCGTCATTGTTCAGCGCGCTCAATGCCGCGTTGCCGCTGGTGATGCGTACTTTTGATATTCGCTCACCCGCATCGAACCGGACGCCGAGAAACGAGAGCCCGCGGTCCGCCGTGGGCGCCGAGAACACACCGAGCGACCCGGCAGCCGAGAAGAATTCGATGGTGGTAGTCGACGCCAGGTCCACATCCGTAAATATCGAGCCAAATGCAGATGTGGTGGCCGCGGTCCCGGTGCCCGCAAGGAAGAACGAAACGTCCATGACGTTGCTGCCGATCGACGTGAATAGCCGCTGCGGGCTGAACGTCTGAAAGCTGCTCGAGTACGTCGGATTGATGTTACCGAACAGCGTCGGTGTGGAGGTCGGATTACCCGTCTTCGCACTCACCTCGAAGCCCGTTCCCGGGGTTGAGAACACTGCGCCCCGCGGAGAATTCGTATTGAAGAAGTTCGCATTCAGGCTGTTGGGAGAGGACTTGGCGTCTGGTACCGCGTCCCAGTTGATCTCGCGCCTCACGCCGCCGAAGGAACCGGCCGCGCCAGGCACCGAGCCACCGCCGATGTCACCCTGGAACAGGCTGACTACACCCGTGATTCCGGCGATATTCGCCCCCGATCCCGAATATACAACTGATCCGCCGAATGCCGGTAGCGCCGCTACCATGGCGAGGGAAAAAACTAGTCGATTGTTTTTCATTCGATACCTCATTAATTAAGTTTGGTTTGTACAACGTTCGTTAGAGGAGCACGCATGGACCCAACGGCTTGGTGCGCATTGTCAACAACATGTGGAGCCTTCACGCGGTGATGGCCGCCTCATTCCGTTCCAGTGTCACAAAATGTGACACTCCTGCTACAATCTCCTGGTGTCTTCCGCGCGGCTACTCGTGATTGACGACGACCCTGAGTTTGGCTCCGTACTGGAGAACATGCTCGCCTTCGAGGGTAATCACATCGAACTCGCTACCTCTGGAGCGGACGGGCTCAGGCGAGTGGGACACGGATTCGACGCCATTCTTCTAGACCTGTTCCTCGACGCGGAGTCCGGCCTCGACGTGCTTCGCGCTTTGAAGGATCGCTCTCCATTCACGCCGGTGATCATGATGACCGGCAACGGATCGCTTGATACCGTGGCCGAAGCCTTGCGGCTGGGAGCTTTCGACTTCGTGACGAAGCCGTTCGGCCGCAGGGCCATCGTGGAGGTCCTGGAACGCGCGATTGATATGAGCGCGATTCCGGCCGGCGGAGAGGGAAGGGAAGCGCCGGTTTTTCCTACACTCGTAGGCCGAAGCGCCGCGATGATCGAGATGTTCAAGGTGATCGCGAAGGCTGCCGCGACCGATGCCACAATTCTGATCAGCGGCGAGAGCGGAACCGGCAAGGAACTGGTCGCGCGTGCCGTCCACGACAACTCGCGCCGTGTAAGGCAGCCGTTTGTTGCGATAAACTGCGGCGCGCTAACCGAGACATTGCTTGAAAGCGAGCTCTTCGGTCATGTGCGAGGGGCCTTTACCGGAGCGCAGAGTCGCAACCCCGGCGTTTTCAGGAGCGCGTCCGGCGGCACCGTGTTTCTCGACGAGGTTACGGAAACGTCTCCCGCCTTTCAAGTTAAGCTGCTGCGGGTGCTTCAGGAACGAAAGGTCAGGCCCGTCGGGTCGAGCGAAGAAGCACTCGTGGACGTTCGCGTCATCGCGGCTACGAACCGCCCCATCGAAAGCCTGCGGACCCAGGAGCAGTTCCGGGCGGATCTGCTTTACCGCCTGAGCGTAATCAACATTCGCGTGCCGGCGCTACGGGAACGCGGCGGGGATATTCCCGATCTGGCAACCTATTTTCTGCACAAGTTCGCCCGCCAGCAGAACAAACAGATCGTATTCGCGCCGGGGGCGCTTGAGTGGCTGCGCTCGCGAGCCTGGGAGGGCAACGTGCGCGAACTGGAAAACGCCGTGGAGCGGGCGGTAGCGATGTGTTCCGGCGGCGTGATCGCCGAGCGCGACTTTGAAACGAGACTGTCCGCGCCGGCATCCGCGGATGAAGCTGATGGGGCCGATTCCGCGGCCGAGCTGAGTCTTGAAGAAGTGACGCGGGCACACATCTTACGCGTCCTGCGTCATACAGGCGGCAACAAGCTTCGCGCGGCGGAAATTCTCGGCGTGGGGCGCTGGTCGCTCTACCGAATGGCGAAGCGGCTAGGAATCGACATCGACAATGTCTAAACTCTACATACGCGTGATCTCGGATGTCGTCTGTCCCTGGTGCTTCATCGGAAAGCGGCGACTCGAACGCGCGTTGCGGATGCTGCCTGAAGGGATCGCGACCGAGGTTCACTGGGCGCCGTTTCAACTCAATCCAGGGATGCCGCCGGAAGGCATTGCCCGCATGCAGTACCGCACGGCTAAATTCGGGAGTCTGGAGCGGTCGCGCCAACTCGATCTGCAAGTGGCGCGTGCGGGAGCGGAGGAGGAAATCAATTTCGCTTTCGATCGCATCAGTCGAACGCCTAACACTTTTCGGGCACACCGGCTGATCCGGCTCGGAACGCTTGAAGGAGTGGGGAACACAGTGGTGGAGGGCCTGTTCCGCGCTTATTTTGTCGATGCAGCGGATGTGGGCGATCCAGACGTTCTTACGGTAGTGGCGAGCGAGGCAGGCATTGACGCCTCGCGCGCACGGCACTTTCTGGAAGGCGAAGACGGGGCGGCGGAGGTTTGTGCGGAGGAAGAGGAAATCCGCCGGTTGGGCGTGACAGGCGTTCCGCTCTTCGTCATCGACGATCGTTTCCAGATCTCCGGAGCGCAGCCGTCCGAAATCCTTGTCGAGACGCTGCTTCGCGCCGGCCAGAATATTGGGTGGCCTTCCAATCCACTGAGGATGCCGGCATCTCGGAGGCTTACAAAGATATCTGGAGAAGATCGAGGGCGCGTCGCTGGAGAGCGGTAGGGACGGTGGTGATATCGAAAGCCGGGGTACTGGCATCTTTGGGCTGCACAAGGTTGGAGACGATCGTGGCGAGGTCGGCGAGGAGAGTCTGAAAACTGTGGACGGGCAGATCGTCTGGAGTGCGTTTGGTATGGGCCTTGGCTTGAGCTGAGGTGGAGCGCAGGGCCGGCGCGACCACCGAGGCGCGCAGTT
>SYKU01000050.1 GCA_005808865.1 Acidobacteriota bacterium | reverse complement strand
TGGGTGACCTCGATTGGGGTGGGTTGGCGAAGCGCGAACTCCGCCAAATTCCAGTTTTACCCCATGTTTATGGGGTCATCCAAATGGTTGGGCGCGCCTCAACCCTCACGGGCATGGCGATATGATGCATTGGTCAGGTGGTATAGTCGATGCCTAGCGCGGAGTAGATGGTTGCGGCGATGTCCTCAATGTATATCTGGCGGTTCTGTTTCCACCCCGGCGTAACGATCCGCTCTCCGTTCTTATCCGTGGCTCCAATGATACGGCCGCCCCTCACACCCCCGCCGAGCATAGCCGCGCACATGGCGAGCTTATGGTGATCGCGGCCGCCGCGGCCATTGAGCGGTCCGGGCGTGCGTCCGAATTCTCCCATCATCACAATGAGAGTGGAGGCGAAGTGGCCGGAGGCTTTGAGATCCGCGGCGAGAGCGCCGATTCCGCGATCGAGTTCATTGGCGAGCACGTAGAGATTCCGGCTGGAGGAATCGATGTAGCCACGGTCGAACATTCCCTGATGCGTATCCCAGCCGTCTTGCGAGAGGCTGATGAAGCGGACACCGTTCGCGGCGCGAACCGCGTTGCGCGCGACGATGCAGGCCCGGCCAAAAGGCGAATCGCCATAGCGTCCCCGCTCCTCATCGGTCATCTTGAAAACACCGGCGATGGTTTGGTCGTACATCAGGCGCTTGGCGGTGTCGTAGTAGGCGGAGTGGTCGGCGAGCAGTTTGTCGTAGGGCGAAGAACGGACGGAATCCATCTCCTGCAACATCCCGTATAACTGCTCGAAGCGGCTCTGGCTGTGCTCGCCATAGTAGGCGTGTTCGAGTGTGCTGAAACCGTATTTCGAAGCGGGCGCGGCTACAGGCTCGACCTGTCCCCCGAGAAAAGCGGAGCCTTGACTGACAGGCCCGTTCAGGGCGAGAAACGGGGGAAACTTTCCACCGCCTTTTTCCAGGGCGACGACGGCGCCGATGTGAGGCGTCTCCACATTGAAGGCAGGGTTCGAGGAATGCGCGGTCTGAAGATAGAACTGCCCCCGTTCGTGCGCCGCCTCCCAACTCTCGATGGAGCGCAGCAAACAGAGATCGCCCGTGATTCGCGAGAGTTGTGGAAACAGCGTGCGGCTGAGGACGATACCACCGGCCCCCTGCTGGGGACTGGCATCGCCCGGCGTCCAGGAACCAGCCTTGAAGTCGAAGGTATCCACGTGGCTCGGCGCGCCCCCCAAGTTTACGAAAATGCACGCCTGCGCGGAATTCTGAAGGGCGGCCCCGCGCGACGTCACTGCGGCGTCCCCCTTTCGGACGTTCGCGGCAAGCGCTCCGAGACCGGTGAGAAATTGGCGGCGGGGAAAAAGCGGCATATCCTGCTCAGTGATTGAATATGAACTCGAGTTCGTTCAGCAGCACCCACTGAACGTCGGAAAGCCACTCTTCGCGGGGTGTGTGCTTGTATCTTACGGCGGTTGCGATCTCTTCATCCGTGGGAAGGCGGCCGAGGGTAGCGAGCGTGAGTTGCGTGACCGCGTCCCGATCGCTTGCGTCGGCGGCGGAAAGGCGCGCCACGCGCGAAGCTCCGGCCCAATACTTGTTGCCGAAAGTGCGGAAGTTAACGCTGACGTCGTTCATCAGATATAGCACCTGAACAACACTGCCGCGCGTTTCGGGAGACTGACGCCACCAGTCGCCCCGGCCGAAATTCTTGAGAAACTGTTGGATCGCGCCGTCCGCGCGCGGCTCGGTGGGATCGGGAAGCTGGCTTGCGTACAGCAAAGGCTGCGGGAATCCTTCCACGTACATTGGCGTTTCCGTCTGCGTCGCGGCTGCCATGGCGTCGTAGATCTCTTCCGCCGACAGACGCCGCGGTGTGTGCTTGGCGAAGTAGCGGGCATACTCGGGCCGGAACGTACCGGGATAGCGGCTCGAGAGTTGATAGGCGCGGGACTCGGCCATCAGGCGGATGATCGGCCGCAGGCGATAACCGCCGTCGATGAAGACGTTCGTCAGAGTTTCAAGCAGTTCGGGGTTGCTGGGCTGCAACGTCCAATTTCCCGAGGGCGGTTTCGCAGGGTCGATGCGGGCAAGATCCCAGCCGTTCGGCGGATCGACGATACCCACCCGGAAGAAATGGGCCCATAGATAATTCACGGTGGCGCGGGCGAACTGACGGTCGGAAGTGACGATGCGGGCGAGTTCCTTCCGCCACTGGCCGGTCTTCGGACGTTCGCCGCTGAACAGGTACACGGGATCGTAGGGGCCACCGGAACGGGCGGGCCTGGGACCCGGATTGTTCGGATCGGACAGCACGCCATTGTATCCGCCTGTGGAGCGGTCGCCGACGATGCCCTTGCGCTGTTGATTGTAGGCGTCGACAGGCTATTCAAGGATGCTCATCCGGGAGAAAAACGCCGACTGTTGCCAGAATTCCTGACGTCTGCGGGTCGAAAGAAACAGGTTGATCTTCTCGAGGTGGCGGCGGCCGTCGTGGCAGGAGATGCACTGCGACTGGACGCCAAGAAACCCACTGGTCACTCGATTCGTCAACTCGTCCCAGGTCTCGACGAAATTGCGAAGAAAGCGGTAGAACTGATTCCTGCCTGGGATGCCGATGAAATAGTAATAGTCGCTCGTGACCTCAAAATTGCCGGCGTAGTACAGCGTCCAGTAGTCCACGAAGGCTGGGGAGCCGATTAGGGAATCGAGCAGGCCCGCGAACTTCGCGGAGCTATCGTCCTTGAGCCAGGCGGTCACTTGTTCGGGAGAAGGTATTCGGCCCATGAGATCGAGCGAGACGCGCCGGAGCAGTTCGGCGTCCGTGGCGGGCGGAGCGGGTTCAATGCCGTCGGCGGCCATCTTTCCGAACAGGAGGTCGTCGATGAAGTTGACGTTGGCACCGGCGGCCCGTGCCGGGAGGCGGGCTTTGGCAAGCTTCGCCGCGTCGCGTTCGAGCGTGAGGCGGAGTTGTTGCGCCGTGCGCTGTTCGGATGGGTACGCCGGGCAGGACAGGCCGGCGGCGAAGGCCGTCCACGCGAAGGCAAACGAACAGAGTGCGAACCCGGCACAGGCGCGCCATGAAGCCAATTATAAGCATAGACGGGAGCGTGAACCGCACCGGGTGCTCGAGACCGATGTGGGGGGGGGGGGAGAGTCCGCGCCTGGTGCGGCGCCGTGCCGATTCCAGCGCCCGCCGGAAGCGACGCGCCGCTCGTTCGAACCCTTGTCCGGCGCCTCACTCCTAGCGCACCCGACCTTTAACATTCGCTTTATCATGCACTTGAGAGGGGGGTGACGCAGAGAATTCATTGTCGTTTTTTCCGTGGGGCGTGCGCGAAGGACGGTCGCTCGTCCTTCGTTCGAATCATATACTCCGGGTCAGAGGGGGGGCTGGTGGGATTCGACTGTAGGCTTTGGGATCCAGTTGAGAATAGTTACTTTCCGGCGCAAAATTCGCCAGCTAACTGACATGCTTTCATAGGCCATCACGGGAGATGCGTGCGTGGTCGAACGGAATCGAATACAGAGGACTGCGGCAGAGTGTCAGCACCGGGCTCCGCAGTGGCAACCACATTC
>SYKU01000447.1 GCA_005808865.1 Acidobacteriota bacterium | reverse complement strand
CTGAGCCGTCGATTTCAGGCTCACTCCGCATTGGAATCAAATCTCGATTTCAGGCTCATTTCTGGATTGGAAAATGCTCCGTCAAGAACTTTTTTGCAATTCCCTGTATGAAACATGTTAGGTGCAATAAACGTGCGAGAACTGTAATGTGGGTGGTTTTCCAGGCGCTCAGCAGGTGCCGAATATCGTAAAGAGGAGTCTTGCCGACCAAGCCTGCGAAGTCCTACGTCAACAGATCATTCAAGGCACCCTTCCACCCGGGCATAGACTCAACATCCACGAAATCGCGACTCAGTTTGGCATCAGCCGCACGCCCGTCAAGGAGGCTTTCAACCGCCTCAGTCTCGACGGCCTTCTGACGATTCACCCACGGAGCGGTACATTCGTTTCCCGATTTAGTATCAAACAGATACGAGAGAGTTTTGATGCACGTCTGATGCTCGAGTTGTGGTCCGCACGGACGCTGTTCACTGGCGAAAACCGCTGGAGCGCTGATGCCGCCGAGCGCCTGCTGGCGCGTTGTGAGGAACTTTTCGAATCGAGCGGTGAATTCGACTATGCAACGTTCGCCATCTGCGACAGAGAACTGCACACTTCCATCGTGAGTGCGTCCGGCAACGAACGCACTTCGATGATGTATGAGTCGGTCTATCCGTACCTGCAGATGGTACGCGTCTACTGGGGCCGCTCACGAGAGCGGGCGCTGCGCTCGCATCGGGAGCATATCCAGATTGTGGATGCGATCAACGGCTCTGATGCGGGGGCCGCGACGGAACTGCTGCGCGGCCATATCGTCGGCAGCCAGGACGACATCATCCGGTTGCTGACGGCCGACGGAAGCGGAATTATCACGTCGCAGGGAGAGGCGGACAATTGACGGCCCCGAGGCGGGACCCGCGGCCGCGCCGGAGTTCTCCGGCGGAGCGTCGTAACTTGTACTGCACGGTTGCGGATCTCGTGCCGGGTAACGAGGAGGAGGCGGTGCATTCCGCCTGATTGCGCCAGTTCGGAGAAACCAAATGAAGCTCACCGTTTTCTGCATGATCTTCGGCGCTCGATCGCTGTTTGCACAACCCGCGCCCTTTCAGGCTCCGCCAGATGTAATTCACGAGCAGAATGTCCCTTTCCTTCCCTCGCGTGCCCAAAGCCCGGTGTTGGCGATGGACGTGATTCGTCCTCGCGCCGCCGGAAGCTACCCTGGCGTGGTCCTGATACACGGCGGCGGGTTCAGCGGCGGGGATCGCAAGAGCATGCTGCCCATGGCCGCGAAACTGGCGCAGTCCGGCTACGTGGCCGCCGCCGTGAGTTACCGTTTCACGCCTCGTTTCCAGTTTCCGGCGCAGGTGCACGACGTAAAGGCGGCGGTCCGCTTTCTGCGAACGAATGCCGCGCGATTCTCCCTGCATCCGGAAAAGATGTGCGCGGTGGGCCAGTCCGCCGGAGGGACGCTTGCGCTCTTCCTGGGAGTCACCCGCGGGCTGGCGCGTTTCGAAGGCTGGAGCGACTACAAAGACGCTTCGAGCAGAGTGGATTGCGTGGTGAATTTTTACGGGCCATCGGATCTGATCACCGTGTACGCGGGCAGCCGTGACGCGCCGGAGAAGTTGCCTTCGCTTGTCGGAGGGCCGCTTCCATTTGCCCGGGATGAGCACCTGCGGGCAAGTCCGCTTCAGTGGGTAACGCCTGAAGCAGCTCCGGTGCTGTCGATCCACGGTACCCTCGACTTGAATGTCCCTTATCACCAATCCCTCTCCTTGCAGGAAAGGTTGCGGGCCGCGGGAGTGGAGGCGGAACTGGAAACCGTCGAACGGGCCGGGCACGAGTTTCATGGCGCGGACGCCGATCGCGCCCACCGGGCGTTGCTGCTATTTCTAGATAAACACATGAAGCCTTCCCCGGACCGGTGGACGGTGCTGCTGAGCGATCATGGCGCCGGGGCCAAACTGGTGGCGGTGGGCTGGCCGTCGGGCAGGATTCTATGGCAAGTGCCCAATGATCGCGGTCTCGACGTGCAGGCGTTGCCTAATGGGCACGTGATCTTCACGAACGATGCCAAAAGCAAGGTGGTGGAGATTGACGAACACCAGAAAGAAGTTTGGACCGCGGGACCTGAACAGGGGCTGCGCAAGCCGTATAGCGTGCAGAGGCTGCCGAATGGCAACACGCTGGTGGGCGATGTAGATGGCGCGCGTGTTGTTGAACTCTCCGCCGAGGGCAAGCAGGTCTGGAAATGGGAGAACCCTGGAATGGCTGGGCTATGGCCGCGAATGGCGCGGCGAACGGACGCCGGGACGACGCTCGTGGCCTACCAGCAAGCCGGCGAAGTATGGGAAATTAACCAGGCAGGGGAAACCGTCTGGCGGTACAAGACCGCGAAAGGACGCCTTCCCTATCAGGCGATCCGCCTCACAAACGGAAACACGCTGATCGGTCTGGTGGACCCCGGTGAGGTGGTGGAAGTGAATTCCGCCGGGCAGATTGTCCGGTCGATCGGCGGGGCTGACAGCCCTCTCAGACTCAGTTGGATTGCCGGGCTCGCCCTTCTTCCCGACGGCGGATTGATGCTGGCCGACTTCACCTCGCGGCGCGTGGTCGAAGTGGATGCCGCGGGCCGGATGGTGCGCGAGCTTGCCGATATCCCCTGGTCCGTCGCCAGCATCGCGGTCGCGCCCTATGCGCCGCCGCAATGATTTTCCGGGCCATGCGCGAGGCGGAATCGGTTTCCCGGTCACAGTGGATTAGTACCTCAACATCTGGATTCCGCACGTTTCCGGCAGGAAATCTTCCGCGGTATGCGCCGGAGCCAATGTTGATAGGCCTCTGGTGTGCTTTTGGGGAGGCTCCAACTTTCGGCGTTCGGGTCTGTTTGGTTCCGGCTTCGCCGGGTTAGAGTAGTCCATTGGAGCGCGTACCCTATCAGGTAACATCCGCCGCGGCGCGATACGCGGGCATCGCCACGCTGCCGGCGGCTGTACTGCTTGAAAACATTCGCAGCATCTATAACGTTGGCGCGTTTTTCCGCACAGCCGACGCTACCTCCGCCGAGCCGCTGGTTCTCTGTGGAATCACCGCCGCACCTCCACACCATGGAATCTCCAAGACGGCATTGGGGGCCGAGGCAACGGTGCGCTGGGAGCGTTTCGAAGATTCGCTAACCGCTGTCCGTCTCATGCGCGATCGAGGGTACGAGATCGCGGCAGTCGAGACCAGTCAACACGCCGTAGACCTGTTCGACTGGGTTCCAAGGTTCCCGGTGTGCGTGGTGTTCGGGAACGAAGTGGACGGAATCAGCGCGGGGGTCTCGGCGTTGTGCGACACGCACGTGCGGATTCCCATGCTGGGTCTGAAGCACTCGCTGAACGTTGCCACGGCGGGTGGAGTGATCCTCTATGAGCTGCTGCGGAAATACCGCTGCCTGGCGCTGTAGCCGGCGCGCCGCCCGAATCGACGCGCCGCGAAGAAGCGGTGCGCTACACTCGATCTGCCCGGTAAACTCCCCCGCGTTCGCAATGCTCCGGGACATCGCCTGGTCAATCTGTCACGTCAGAATTATTGTTTCGCCTTGATCCGCCAGCACCAGAACCTAAGGGCCCGTCCTGAAACAACTGTTGGACCTGGCAACCGCGATCGTCACAAGTTCGAGTCACGCCGACTGCGAGGAATGACATTCCGCAGCAGGGCTGCCAGGAACCGGTTACCGCGCTGCTCGCGAGCGGGACACTTCCTGCGCGGGCGTTCGTTACGCGGCGCCGAGGGGTTCGGAGGGGCTGCAATCAAAACGCCGGCATGTAGCGGGCGAGCACGAATCCGTTCGCGTAGACCTTGTGCTCGACCAGGGTCACCGGGAGCGGGCCAACACCACCGTCAAACAGTGGGATGCCCGAACCGATCACGACTGGGTTGACCTTCAGAATCAACTCGTCGATCTCAGAGAATAAGGCAGATGCCAGCTTGGCTCCGCCGCACAGCCAGATGTCCTTTCCGTCCTCGGCCTTGAGCCGCCGAACCAGATCGGTTGGCGAGCTTCGGTGCAGTACGACTGCCGGATCCGGGCTTCCCACCATCGTGCGCGACACCACGTACTGCCGCAACGGTGCGTACGGGTTTGTGATGCCTTCGCGCAGACCGACGTCGTAGGTGTTCCTGCCCATCAGCACGGTGTCAAAGCGGCGCACATTCTCCGGGATTCCGAGCACCGCGCGCAGGTGGGCCGAAAAGGTCTCGGGGAAGCTCTCGATCAAGTCCTGGAAGTGCTCTCCCTGAAAGAGAAAACAATCATGAGTGCCGTCGGCGCGGGCAATGAAGCCATCCACTGTGCAAGCAACATAATAGACCAGTTTTCTCGGCATCGCTTCTAGCTTACCTTCCTCGAACTTGTTCCTACAGTCACATTTGGTGCAACGGACCGTGATCTTTGCCGCCTACGGTGTCACGGTGCCGGGGGCGATCAGTCAAGTTCATTCCCTCATCTAAGTTCATCCGCGGGAACGGTCCGGAGCGGTCAAGGGCTTGCCAGCAGGCTCGGCGGGAGCGAACCCCTGACGGGGAGGACCGTTCCAGGTTATGAGAGAGGAGGGAAAGAACCTGCGAATTCCCAGGGTCGAAGTCCGGCCGGGTCTGGGGAAAGATTCCGGTCCGTTGCAATTCTGGCCTGTCGCCACAACATCGAACATCACCTGAACAGTGTTCACTTCCGGCACCGAGACGATTTACCAAACCTCAACAGTCAGGAGAAACGGCGCGGTCTTCAATGTGCGGCCCTGTCTTTTCGTCTGATCCGGCACCACGAGATTCAACACACGCCAGGAAGAAACGTCCGGGATGAAGGCACGCTTTTGCGGACAACGCGTCGATCCCGCGCCAATGAACACTCGCTCGCCTCCCGATGGTGATAGGATCACCAAGATGAGAAGTCTTGTTATTGCATTTGCCACATGCACTTTGTTGAGCGCCCAAATTCAGACGGGCCCGCCCTTGCCATATCAAGTGGTGGAAGGCTGGCCCCAACTGCCGGCGGGATGGAACTTTGGCGAGGTCGCGGCAGTGGACGTCGACAGGAACGACAACGTGTGGGTGTTCAGCGACGGGCCGCATCCGGTGATGCAGTTCGACAAGTCCGGCAAGTTTCTGAGCGCGTGGCCGCAATTTCTTGGCAAGAAACCTCATGGCTTGCGAGTAGGCCCGGATGGGAATATCTGGACGGTTGACCTGGAGGCTCACCGCGTCATGAAGTGGACGCAGGAAGGGCGGCTGCTCATGATCCTTGGCACCGGTTCTCCCGCCGCTGATAACAACGCGAAGTACTCGTTCAATCGCCCCGCGACACTGAACTTTGGGCCTAACCGTGATTTCTTTGTCGCTGATGGTTACGGAAATTCGCGTGTGGTCCACTACAGCCAGGATGGCGAATATCTGGGTCAATGGGGCACAAAAGGGGCCAACGACGGCGAATTTAGTCTGGTCCATGATATTGCGATCGACAGTAACGGGCGCCTGTATGTGAGCGACCGTGTCAACAAGCGCGTGCAGATCTTCGATCCGCAAGGCAGATTTCTTGGTAAGTGGACGGATCTCGGCGTGCCGCAGGGGCTCTTCTACGTGAAGAGCGAAGATGTTCTTTACATGTGCGACGGAGTCAATTCGCGCATCATCAAGGTGAGTTTGGACGGCAAGATCCTGGGTGTGTTGGGTTCGTTCGGCAAGATCCCGGGCAAGATCGATGTGCCGCATTACATCGCCGTGGACAGCGCGGGGGCAATCTACGCGGCGGACTTCCGAAACTGGCGCATCGATAAGTTCGTGAAGAAATAGCGGCCATTGCCGGCGTGTAGGGCAGTGATTCCGCCCGGTTGCTGCGGTGGACGTGGCCACATGTGTCGCGCCGCCGTATCGCCGGCAGGTGGCTGCCAGGCAACGTGATCATGGCCGCTGCCGGCTGACGGCATCCGTCCGTGGTCCTCACAACGTCCGGCTCAAAGCCCAAGGATTGCCTTTCCGCCAATTGACACCCGTGCGGCCGGCCCCGCCCTGCGCAACGAATTTCCCGCTGGCGGCTCCTGGCGTGTTTGGCTCCCAATCCAAGTCAAATTTGCTGCTTCTCGCTCCGAAACGGCTATGAGATCTGCGATTCCCCGGCTGCTCACGCGCCACCAAGCGCCTTCGATACCAACGCCCGCGCCTCATCCTGGATGCGATGAAGATGCCCGGT
>SYKU01000446.1 GCA_005808865.1 Acidobacteriota bacterium | reverse complement strand
CATGGGGTGCCGCGAGATGACGATCGGTTACGGACAGACGGAGTCGTCGCCAGTGATTACGGGATCGCTGACGGAAGATAGCCTGGAACTTCGAGTATCGACAGTGGGCCGCGCCCTCCCAAACACCGAAGTCAAGATCGCCGCGCCGGGAAGCGGCGAGCCGGTCGAGGTGGGCGAGCAGGGCGAACTTTGCACGCGTGGTTATCTGGTAATGAAGGGGTACGACCAGGAGCCTGAAGCAACGGCGCGCGCCATTGATTCGCAGGGCTGGCTGCACACGGGAGATTTAGCGACAATGCGCGCCGACGGCTACTTCCGCATCACGGGCCGCGCGAAGGAGATGATCATTCGCGGCGGCGAGAATATCTACCCGCGCGAGATTGAAGAATTTCTGTATACCCATCCGAAGATCGCCGACGTTTATGTCGTGGGGCTGCCGGATGCGCGGCTCGGAGAAGCGGTGCTGGCGGCGATTCGATTGAAAGCGGGTGAAACGTCCACGGAAGACGAGATACGCGATTTCTGCAAGGGGAGAATCGCGCACTTCAAGATTCCGCAATACATCTCATTCGTCGATTCGTTTCCGATGACCGTTACCGGAAAAATTCAGAAGTACCGCATTCGCGAAAGAGAGATTGAGGCGCGGGGACTCGAAGCGGCTGCGTCGATCAAGACGGCGTGACCGGAGAAATCGGGAGCCCGAAGGCAGAAGTGGCCCGGCTACTGCTGAGTCCGCCGCACCAAACCCTCCACGACGGCGATGAGCGCGTTCATACGCTCCAATTTTTCGGCCTGTGAGGCGTCAAGCGCCGCCGTTCGGACTGTCAGCTTGACCATGCTGTCCGTAAGGGCCGGCATGCTTTGTCCAGCGAGACGTTCATCTGCGCGTGCGGACGATTGATCCGGCCGGCTGCACGCGAAATTGATCTCAGCCTGTTTGCGGCAGTCCGTCCGGACCGTGTATCACGGCGGCGCTCACACGCGCAGTTCGTAGCCCAGCCCTTTCATGCCCTCGATGATTGCGGTACGAACCGCGCCTACCTCTTCCGATGCGAGGGTCCGCTCGGGCGACCCGACGCGCAGCCGGAACGTAACGGACTTCACGCCCTCTGAAAACGGCGGTCCCGAGTACTGCCGCACATATTCGACGCTTTCCGCCAAGCTGCCGGCAAAGCCCGCAACCTTTGCCCGCAGGTCACCCACATGCTCGCGCAGCCCGGCCAGCACCGACAAGTCGAACTCGCTTGACGGGTACTTTCCCGGTGGGGTGTACTTCGACTCGCCACCCATCCGGCGGCCCACTTTTCTCAAATCGAGATCGAGCACCGCCGTCCGCCCATCGATTTCCATCGACGGGCCGAATTCGAATAACCTGCCCACCGTTTCGCCGCGCCACAAGACCTCCGCGGCTCTCGCCGGATGCTCGAAACTTCGCGCCGCCACCGGACGGATTGCCGCTCCGGGCAAGATGGTTTCAGCTGCATGCTTCAGTTCGAAAAGCCCCGGCGCGCCGTCATCGCGCGCGTGCACGACGGCCACCAGATGCGCTGGTTCGTCGGGCAGACCCGCCGGCTGCCTGTGAATCTCACGCCCGATTTCGAAGAGCCGGAAACTGTCAAAATACCTGGTGTTTTCGACTACGTTCCGCCGGATTCCCGGCAGCAACGACGTTCGTAACAGCTCCTGACCTGACGCGACAGGGTTCAAGACCGCCACGTGTTCCGCAGCCGTGAAGCCGAATCGTCCGATCTCTTCCAAGCTGACGAAGGAATAGTTGTACACTTCCGTGAATCCGATGCCCGTCAACAGCGCGCGAAGCTCGCGGTGAAATAATCGCTTGGGATCGGGTTTCGGCGGCGAAGCCAACAAGGCGGGAGGCTGCGGATCAATCGAAGAGTATCCAATCATCCGACCCACCTCCTCCACAAGATCGTCCTTGACGGCGATGTCCTTGGTTGCGCGCCAGGAGGGGACTGTTACCGCGAGCACTCCGGGCGAACTCTCCGACACGCCGAATTGCAGGCGCTCAAGGATCTGGCGTACGTCCGCGACTGCAAGCGAGCGTCCGAGCTTTCGCGCCAGCCAGTCCAGTGGGAGTTGGATCACCGGCGGCTCCGCGGCAGGTTTGCGCCCGTCCGCGACACCGCCCACAAGCCGAATGCCCGGTGAGAGCTCTTCGAGCAACGCGACGGCACGCGCTAAGGCCCTCGTCGTATTCTCCGGGTCCTGTCCCTTTTCAAAACGCATCGAAGCGTCGGTCCGCAGCTTCAACTGCGCGGAAGTCTTCCGGACGCTCGCAGCCTGGAAGTTGGCGCTCTCGAGGATGATAGAAGTGGTGCGGCCGCTGATCGCGGCCGCCTCGCCGCCGATGACGCCCGCGATCGCAACGGGCCCGCTTGCGTCCGCGATAACGAGATTCGTTTCGGCAAGATCGTAGTCTTCGCCGTTCAAGGCACGGATGCTTTCACCGGTCCTGGCGGGACGGACGAAAATCGTGGCGCCCGAGATCAAACCCCGGTCAAAAGCATGCGTCGGCTGACCCAGCTCCGCCATGATGAAGTTGGTGAAATCGACGATGTTGTTGATCGGATTCAGGCCGATCGCTTCAAGGCGGTACTGAAGCCAAAGCGGCGAGGGCTTCACGGTCACGTTTTCGAAAACAAGCGCGCTGTAACGCGCGCAGAGGCTGAAATCCGCGATCGAGACGTCAATAGCCGCATTCCCCGCGGGCAGCAGGTCCATGCCGATGGGATCGCGCAGTTCCGAGCCGAGAATCGCCGCTACTTCCCGGGCCATCCCGTAGTGCCCCCACAGGTCCGGACGGTGGGTGATCGACTTGTTGTCGATCTCGATCACACCATCCGGCGAGCACCGGTCGAGCGTCTCACCGGCGGCCAGTTCGACGATTCCAGCGGCGTCCCGATTGATGCCGAGTTCCGCCCCGCTCGCCAGCATGCCGTCGCTCTCGACGCCGCCGATGGATTTCGTCCCCAGCGGCACGTACACCGTGGTCATTCCGGCACGGCAATTGGGCGCGCCGCAGACTACCGTCTTCAGCCCGTAGCGCTCGGTTTCGACGACGGCCTTCCGGTGATGTCCACCGGGCATTTCTTCAACCGATGCGACAGTTGCGATGCAGGCAGCCGCGAGGAGACCGCCCACCGGCTCGATGCCTTCACACTCGGCCGTTTTCATGGTAATGAGGCGTTCGAGATCGCGCGCTGAGGCCGATTGAGGGACGTCCGTAAATTCCCGTATCCAATTGAAAGAAAACTTCAAAACAGAACCATGTCCTATTGTTGTTAAAATTGGTTCAACAAACGCAAGCTGCCGCTTTGGAGCTGCCGGATGTCGTCGATTCCATAGCGCATCATCACAAGGCGAGTCAAACCCAGGCCGAAGGCGAAGCCGTTCCACTCTTCGGGATCAATGCCGCTCATCCGGAGCACATTCGGATTCACCAGGCCGCAGGGCAACAATTCCACCCATCCGCTTTGCTTGCAAACGGCGCACCCCGGGCCGCCGCAGAGAAGGCACTGGATGTCGAGTTCAAAACCCGGCTCGACGAACGGGAAGAAGCCCGGCCGCAGCCGCACCGTAACCTCGCGGCCGAAGATGCTGCCGAGCAGCGTCTTCATGAAGTAGGTCAGATTCCCGACCGAGACGTCGCGGTCGATCATCATCCCTTCAAGCTGGTAAAACGTGTGGTCGTGGGAAGCGTCTACGCTCTCGTTCCGGAAGACCCGCCCCGGCGCGATCATGCGCAGCGGCGGGCCGAGCTCTTCCATGCCGCGCACCTGAACGGGCGAGGTGTGCGTCCTGAGAACGTGTCCGCCCTCGACCCAAAACGTGTCCTGCATGTCGCGCGCCGGGTGGCCGGCGGGGATGTTCAGGGCGTCGAAATTGTGATACTCCGTCTCGACTTCGGGACCGTCGAGCACGACGAACCCCATCGAAATGAACAGGTCCTCAATTTCGGCCTGGATCTTCGAAATTGGATGCAGGTGGCCGCGCGGCACGCCGGCGGCGGGCAGCGTGAGATCGAGCCACTCCGAATCCAGGCGGGCTTTGAGCGCGGCTTCGTCGAAGAGGCGTTTCTTCGTAGCGAAGGCCTCCTCCAGATTCCCCTTGACGGCGTTCAGGAGCTTCCCGATGCGGCCGCGCTCCTCCGCCGGGACCTTGCCCATCTCCTTGCCGGCCTGGGCGAGCGTGCCCTTGCGGCCAAGCGCGTCCACGCGGACCGCTTCCAGCTCTTCAAGCGATTTAGCGCCGTTAATCCTCAGGCGCGCGCTTTGTTCGAGCGCCGATAGCGTGGCTTCGAGCATGGCGCTTTAAGCCGCTGTGGGCACGAACGCTTCCGCAGTAACGCGGAGTTCCCAGCCGAGATGGTTCACGTAGAATACGAGCGCGGCTTCCGGGAAAACGCCGCGAAACTTCTCCAAACACCGCTGTTCCCAGCCTTCGGTGAAATACGGCTTTGCGTCCATATCTTTCGCAAAGAACCCGTCCTGGTGCGGCACGCCGAGGAAATCGAGAACGGCGATGATCATGTCAAGGCGTGATATGAGTACGGCCTGCGCGAGATCGGTGGCGAACTCGCCGTCGCGCTCGCCGATGCGCGCCCACAAACGGGGAACGGCCTTTTGCAAGGTTTCGGTGTTGAGCTTGGCGAGGTGGCAGCGGGTTTTGAAGCGCTCGTAGACCTGGTAGGTCTTGAGCTTCCCGATGGAGATTGAGCCTATTAGCCGAGCGAAGGAATCCTGCCCCATGGCGAGGAAGACATCCGAAAGTTGCATCAGGCTCAGGTTAACATAGTGGGGCGTTGCGGCGAGTGCAGCGCAGGCTATACTGAAGGCTCATCGGAAGCCGTGGAAGAGTTCATTCATGTCCGCGGGGCGCGGGTTCACAACCTGAAGAACGTCTCGCTTTCTATCCCCCATAACCAGATGACCGTGATCCCCGGGGTGTCCGGCTCCGGGAAATCGTCGCTCGCCGTCGACACGATCT
>SYKU01000445.1 GCA_005808865.1 Acidobacteriota bacterium | reverse complement strand
GTGCGGGTAGGACGAAAGGCCAGGGTGATCCTGAAGTTCGCGGCGGAAGTTCGCGAGGTGCTTCTCGGTGAGGCGCCCTTCGAGAAATGCACGCGCATAAACGCCGGGAGAAGCATGACCCTGGAAGTAAACGAGGTCGCCGGGTTCGTCGCCATAGCTGCCGCGGAAAAAATGATTGAAGCCGACTTCGAGCAAGGTGGCAAGCGACGCGTAGGTAGAGATGTGGCCGCCGATGCTCTTGTCGTACTTGTTCTGCTTCACGACCATCGCCATGGCGTTCCAGCGGGTGAGGCTCTTGATGCGGCGTTCGATGGCACGGTCGCCCGGATAGGGGACCTCGTTTTCGACGGTTATGGTGTTGAGATAGGGCGTATTCCGCGGCGCCAGGACGGGCACTCCGGAAGCCGCGACCCGGCGGGACAGTGAATCAAGAAGGAAAGCGGCGCGGGCGGGGCCGGCGTCGTCGATAATCTGGTCGAGGGCCTCAATCCACTCCGCTGTTTCGCGAGGGTCGAGGTCGAGACCCGGCGCATTGGCCGTTAGTTTTTGGTGCATGGGATAATTTCAATTATAAACGACAGTCGCAGGCGGGGCTGGGGCTTTCCCCAAAATGGGAATTAGCGCCGTTTCGAAATTTTTCGTTTTCGCAAATTCGTGTTCGCACATGAACCTACATCGTTGGCCCAGCCTACCTGACGGTGGATTGTACACGCACCGGAAGGCTCGGAAAGATGGGCCAAGGGCGCAAAACGTTTGAAATCAGTGCGAAAAAATAGTTCAGGGATTGTCTCTGTAAAGGGTCTCATCCGTTTCGCGGCGCGGAATGCCGAGGGACGGAATAAGCTTGATCGCCGCGAAAGTGTGCGAAAGTGATGAGACCGCGCGGTGAACTAAACCGCGGCGTAAAGCTGAGGTATTGGGATTGATTGCGGGCGAGCGGGAGTCTTGAGGTTTGGGAAGGCCTCCCGGTTTGCCGCGTACGGTGATCGTGCTCGGGTCCAGATGTCCCGGACTGGTGTTGTAGAACAGCACGTAGTTGGCCACATAGCGGATGTAGCTTCTCTGGGTTGTGGCGGCTCATGCCGGGCCCTAAGGCAATGGATCTTGCGGCAATGGCGTGGCCGCAGATGCAAGGGTGCCCTTCAACTACACGAGTCACCCCGGAAACGAAAAGGGGTATCATGGTGGCGGACTGCTGGACCATGGCCAATCTGAAAACGGCGGAGGCGGGCCAATTGGCCGGAAAGCCTAGTATTCGAGGCTTGCTGTGGAGCGTCCATGACGCCGGCGTCGGAAATGCCGGAATCGGCGATGCTGAGAGAAGTACCTTATCGGAGAAAGAAGATTTCCAGGCCGTCTCTGGGTTCTTTGCCAGCGTCCCGGAAAGGATCTTAGTTTTGAAGCTTCCGGGTGTCAAGAAGCTCGCTCCAGCGGGGCTCGGCGCGAGAAAGCAGCAAAAACAGCGGTCAGAACCTGGAAATGGAAATCAGGAGCGCGAGCGACTCCGTTACGAATGCGCCTGGCCTGTATGCGATCTTCTGTTATGAAACGGCTTGTTCTGAGCCTCGTTGTCTCGCTGCCCGCCCTCGCGGCGGACGCGTTCGACCCCATTCGAAATTCCATCCGGACGGGGCTGGTCTCAACCGGTATGCCGTCGATCGCGGTGGCGGTCGCGCGCGATGGAAAGATCGTATGGGAGGAAGGGTTCGGCTGGGCGGATCGGGAGAAACGCATCCCGGCCACCGAGCACACCGTGTACTCGCTTGCGTCGATCTCGAAGCCCATTACAGCCACGGGCCTCATGATCCTGGTGCAAGCGGGGAAGGTGGATCTCGACAAGCCGGTGAACGATTATCTGGGCAACGCGAAGCTGCGCGCGCGCGTGGGTGACGAACGCGACGCCACCGTTAGACGCGTGGCGAACCATTCCTCGGGGCTGCCGCTGCATTACCAGTTTTTTTATGCGGACGAGCCGGTCCGCGCGCCGTCGATGGATGAGACTATCTTGCGGTACGGCCAGTTGGTCACCGCTCCCGGGGAAAAGTATCAGTATTCGAACCTGGGATACGGCGTGCTTGGCAATGTGATCGCTCGCGTGTCGGGACGGCCGTACGCGGAGTTCATGAGGAACGAAGTGTTTCTCAAACTCGGTCTCTCGCGAACGTCCGTGAATATCGGACCGGGACTCGATAACGACCAGGCAATCCGGTATGGGCAGGACGGGTTGCCGATCCCGTTCTACGATTTCGACCACCCCGCCGCGTCGGCCGTGTATTCGAGCGCGCACGATCTTGTGCGATTCGGCATGTTTCATTTGAGGGCGCATCTCGCGGATCAGGCGGCCGTTCTTTCCGATGCGAGCATTGGAGCCATGCAGGTTTCGACCATGATGGCGGGAAGCGAAAGCGGTTACGGCATTGGATGGGCGACGCGGGGGAACGTGGTATCGCACACTGGCAGCATGGGAGGAGTCGCGACCACGCTGCGCCTGGTTCCTTCGGAGCGTCTTGCGGTGGTCGTGTTGTGCAACGGCGGGAGCCAACTCCCGCATCGCATTGCGGACCAGATCATGGAAAAGATGATTCCGGCGTGGAAGGCCCCCGCGGCTTCCGGGCAGAGCGCTGAAATGGGCCCGTTTCAAGCTCCGCCCGAACTCGTGGGAGAATGGCGCGGTAATCTGTCGACGTTCGAGAAAGACCTTCCGCTGACACTGCGGGTTTTCGCGTCCGGAGACGTTCACGCAAAGCTTGGAAATCAGCTTGAGACATTGTTGGACCACCCCGCCTGGAGCGAAAACGAACTGCGCGGGGCGATGACGGGCGACATTGGGACCGCGGATGCGAACCGGCGGGCCTACACGTTGAGCCTGACCCTGAAACTCCGCGGAAACACGCTTAGCGGACCGGCGGCCGCGATTTCTTTACCTGGCCGCCGCCCCGGGAACGCGCTGACCCAGTGGGTGGAACTGAAGAAGCCCTGAACTGAAACTGGTGGGCGCTCATGCGCACGCGATCGCCATCGAATTCGACCCCTTCCGTCTGAAGGCGCAGGCGCTGTTCAAGGCCGTGCTCGCCGGGCAGCAGGATGCGGCCGCCCGCTCCGAGAACCCGGTGCCATTGAAGTCCAGGGCCCGCGTTGTGGAGCGCCCAGACTACCTGGCGCGCCGCGCCTTCGTGTCCGGCCGCTCGCGCAACGTCCCCGTAAGTGGCCACTTTCCCTTTCGGAATGCGGGCGATTGTCCGCCTCAGTTTCTCAAGCACGAGATCATTATGATATACGGGAAGTGCGCGGCGCTGTTTCTGAAGAATATCCAACGCCTGCTTAATACGCTCGGCTCCGCCCGCGGCGAAGGCAGTTGAGCGGAATCGGCGCGGTTGGACGGATGATTTCGCCACGAGCATCAGGCTGACCGTAATCGGCGCCATCGGCTCGACGCGATAGAGGGTGCTCGCGGGCACTGGGCTATAATGTGAAATCTAATCCGAGATGAGTACTCTTCCTCCCAACGCCCCGCTCGCCGCATTGCGTGAAATGCGTCTCCGGAAGGTCGCCCGGATGCGCGAACTCGGGCTAAACCCCTTCCCATCGCGGGCGTGCCGGTCCCACTATGCACGGGTGGTGATCGATAATTACGAGGCCCTGGAAGGTACACACGTTACCGTCGCCGGTCGCCTGACCATCTGGCGAAAACAGGGGGGCATGGCGTTCGGAAAGCTCGTCGATCACTCGGGCCTGATCCAAATCGTCCTGCGCCGCGATACCCTTGAACCGACGAATCCGGCGAATGAGAGTGTCGGTTTTGAAGACCTGAGCCTGGTGGACGTCGGCGACATCGTCCAGGGGACGGGAACCGTCGGAAGGACCCAACGCGGAGAGATCTCGGTTATCTGCAGCCGTTTCGAGATCCTCGCCAAGGCAATTCGGCCGCTCCCGGATAAATGGTCGGGCCTCAAAGACCGCGAGATTATCTTGCGGAAACGATACCTCGATGCCATCAGCGATCCGGAAACGAAGACGCGGTTTGAAGCCATCGCCCGAATAGCCGGGGCAGTGCGCACATTCCTGAACGGCCGCGGCTTCCTGGAATTCAACACCCCCATTATCCAGCCCCAATACGGAGGCGGCACAGCCAAGCCGTTCCGGACGCACGTAAACGCCCTTGGTTGCGAGATGTACCTGGCGATCTCGCACGAGATGTACCTGAAGCGGCTTATCGCCGCCGGCTACGACAAGGTCTACACGATCGGCCGTTACTTCAGGAATGAGGGAATCGATCGCAGCCACCACCCCGAGTTCTCCATGATCGAGACCATGACGGCCTATGAGAACTACGAATACAACATGACGCTCGTCGAGGACATGTTCCGCCACATCGCGAGCAGCGTCTTTGGCAAGATGCTTTTCACGGTTAAGGGTCATGTGATCGATTTCGGTCCGCCGTGGAATCGCGCGTCGATGGGAGAATTGGTTCAACGCGAAACGGGGATTGACTTCTGGCAATTTAATTCCCCGGAACAGGCCAACGATGCGCTCGCCGGCCTGGGAATCATGGACGCGCAGGAGTCGGTGGGCGAAGCACTGGTGCGTGCGTTTGAAGAGAGGGTCGAATCAACTCTCATTCAGCCCACGCTGGTATTCGGGCACCCGGTTGAAATCTCTCCACTCGCCAAACCGCTGAAATCGGATCCGCGCATGGCCGAACGGTTTGAGATCTTCATCGCCGGGATGGAGTGTGGAGATAACTGGTCCGAGCAGAACGATCCGGTTCAGCAGCTTGACCGCTGGCGGGCTGCGCATGACGAGGTCCGCGAGGCTGCCGGTATCACACATCCGCTCGATTACGATTTTCTAGAGACCCTTGAGCACGGCATGCCGCCGACGACGGGCATTGGCCCCGGGATGGAGCGCATGGCGATGATCTTCACCGAGCAGGAAGATATTTACGACATCATCTTCTTCCCCATGATGAAGCCTCATATCTCGCCCGTGAACCGGAATGTCTTTGGGCTGCCCGAGGCTGGCGAAGGACCGGGCGCGCAACCCCCGGTGGAAGCCGGCCCTGCTGAGATGTTCCTGACGGCCGCTGAGTTTGGAAATTTCCTCCGGCAGGGCATTCTCCGGCCCGTCAGTGGGAACGTCGAAGTCATCCCTTACCTGCGGCTATGGGAGGATGCGTCTCCGGGGCGGTGGGTTGCAAACGGACACTACGAACTTCGCGGCTTCCTTCCTGGATCGAGGATCTGCATCACCGGTTACAACGCTGTTTCAGGAGAGCCGCTGAAATTCTCCGAGGAATCGGGGAAGCTGGTCGACCTGGCGCGCAGCGCAATCATTCCGATGATCGAACGGCTGTTGCCAGACAGCCAGTGCAGCCTGCAGAAAGCTCGTCTCGAGTGAGCAGGCAGGGAAAACCGCCTACGGCTGGAATTGCAGCCAGACTTCCGTTAGAAGGTGCCTTCCACGTGCGATTCCCGGCGATGTCGCGGCGGTTGCCGGGTTCGACCAGCACACGAACCGAAGATTCACGTCCATGTTGGCGTCAGCCAGCCCGCATTGAGAGGACCCGTCAACCCGGAGACGACCTTCAAGACTTCGGGCAGGGCTTTGTCCGGTAACGCACTATCGAATGCCTTGTTGTTGATGTTTTCAGAGACATGCCGCCGGCTGCCGCCTGACACATGCCGCCCGCATCGGCGGCACGGATTCGGATTCGCGGAGTGGTAAGATTCTCACAGCAGTTCCGCGTTAGAAGGAGGCGTTGACGTCTGTGTTGAACCCCCTTGGTTCGGACCGATTCCGAAGAGCGGCGTTCACGATGACCGGTATGCTTGCCGCGACCCTTGCACAGGCTCAAACGGTTGCGCTCTACGCAAGTGCCGGTCCCGAGTTGGTCCACTATCAAGTCGGCGTGGAAAGCGCGACTCTGATCCGGCAGGGCTCGGTGACGCTTCCGGACAATGTGCAGTATGCGTGGCCCGATCCCTCTGGGCGATACCTTTACGCCGCCTGGAGCAACGGGTCCGGCGCGGATCATCATGGCGTCAGCGCGTTCCGCATCAATCGCACGTCGGGGGCCTTGCATCCCATCGGCAGCACCGTTTCGTTGCCATCGCGGCCGGTTCATATCACGCTAGACATTCCCGGGACGCATCTGCTAACCGCTTTCAACGAACCCAGCGGACTCTCCGTGCACCGGCTCGCGGCGGACGGGACGATTCTTGGCGAGGTAAAACAGGCGGGGCCGCTCGACTTTGGAATCTACGCTCATCAGGTCCGGGTGGATCCATCAAACAAGGTTGTGATTCTCACGACACGTGGGAACGGCCCCGCACGCGGGAAGCCGGAAGATCCGGGCGCCCTCAAGGTCTTCGGTTACAACACTGGAATCCTGACAAATCGGGCCTCGATCGCTCCGAACGGCGGGTTTGGTTTTCAGCCGCGGCATATCGATTTTCACAAGGCCCGGAACTGGGTGTTGGTTTCTCTGGAAAGGCAGAACCAGTTGCAGGTCTACAGGAAACTGAAGGACGGGTCGCTCGGCGGCGAGCCGATGTTCACCGTTGAGAGCCTCGGCAGACAGGGAGCCCAGCGGTCCGGACAGGCCGCCGGGACCGTTCACGTCCACCCCAACGGCAGGTTTGCATACCAGGCGAATCGGGCCGGGGGAACGACGGAGTTTGAGGGCCAGCGCGTCTTTGCCGGTGGTGAAAATTCCATTGCCGTTTACGCGGTCAATCAGGATACGGGCGAGCCGAACCTGATCCAGAACATGGATACGCGAGGATTGGAGCCGCGCACGTTCGCTCTTGACGCGGACGGCCGCATCCTTGTTGCGGCCAACCAGAATGCGGGCCTTGTGCGCGTTGGAGAGCGGGTGAGCGTGGTTCCAGCCAGCCTGGCGGTCTTTCGTGTCCGCGGGGACGGAATGCTTGACTTCGTGCGCAAATACGACGTCAAACCGAACAGTGCCGGAACTCTGTTTTGGATGGGGATCGTCTCACTGGATAGTGGAAAGCGTTAGCATTCTACGATTCAGCCGCCTCGCACGTTATTACTCAGGTTGGCCAACCGTGACCACTTCGGCCGCGATGGTTGGCGCCGGCAGGCGCTGACCGTCCGGACCATTCGCATGTGTGGAATTCAATCGCTTCCGAAATCAAGGTGCCGCCTCATCTGGCGGAGCGGGCGCGGCGAACCAGGCCGGCAGGTCTCGATCGTTCGCGCGCAACTGACTGGCTGATGGACCTGCGTCCAGCCGTCGAGTTTCAATTCCCCGGTCGCGCCCCGGACCCACGTGGCTGCCGGTCTGCCGACGAGGCGCGATTCAGCCATCATCGCGGGCGATCAACGGTCATCTGAGGGCAAGTGGTTCAGGGCCAGGCGTCTCGGACAGGAATCTGTTGATGGATGGGGTGAATGGAGTTCGCAGGCAGGAATTTACCTGGTGGCTGATGCATAATAGAAACCGACGCCACGCGGAGCTCACGTGAAGGAGGAATCAGTATGCGGAGACGAAACTTTCTGGGCCGCGCGACCGCGGGAGGATTATCGCTCGGTGGCGCGGCGGCACTGCAACAGGCATCCCCGGCGTACGGCCAGCAGCGTTCGAATCTGCCCACAGCCGTAACCCCGACGGCGTACGCGGTCCCCAAAGGCGAATACAACGCGTACCTCACGCCGGATTACCTTACTTATGCAAGCGACCTAGTACCTAGTTGCATAAGTCAGAGTACTTGGCTTT
>SYKU01000444.1 GCA_005808865.1 Acidobacteriota bacterium | reverse complement strand
GCCCGTGGGGCCGATCATGAGGATGTTCTTGGGCATCACCTCGTCGGCCATCTCGGGTTCGAGCTTGTGGCGGCGGATGCGGTTGCGAAGGGCGATCGCCACGGCGCGTTTCGCATCGGCTTGTCCGACAACGTGCCGGTCGAGTTCACGGACAATTTCGCGCGGCGTCAGTTCGTCGAGTATCGGCGATTCGTCGGCGGCCTGGGTAGGAAGATAAATGACCATTTAGCCGATCTCCTCGAAGGTGATGTTCAGGTTCGTATAAATGCAGGTCTTGCCGGCGATGTCCATCGACTGCTCGGCGATCTCCCGGGCGGAAAGCTTCGTGCTGCGAAGAAGCGCGGTCGCCGCGGCGACGGCAAACGGGCCGCCGGAACCGATGGCGGCGACGCCCTCGTCGGGTTCGATCACATCGCCATTCCCGCTCACGATATAGGTATTCTTCGCGTCCGCGACGAGGAGCAGCGCTTCCAGGTGGCGGAGTATCTTGTCGGTGCGCCAGTCTTTCGCGAGTTCGACGACGGACCGCGAAAGGTTTCCATTGAACTGCTCCAGTTTCGATTCGAATCGGGCGAAAAGAGAAAAGGCGTCGGCTGTCGAGCCGGCAAAACCGGCCACCACGCGATCATTGTAGAGGCGTCGCAGTTTGCGCGCGGAGGATTTGAGCACTTCGGCCCCAAGGGTAACCTGCCCGTCGCCGGCCATGACGACTTTGTCGTCGCGGCGCACGCAGATTACGGTGGTCGAGCGGATGCGTTCTTTCATGGATTGGTCTAGTACCAGTCTATCGCAGTGCGCCACGGAATCCGCCGGAAGAAGCGGCCGCCTGGGACTGGATGCGTCTCGCCCAGGTCGTGAAACGCCTTCTCCTGCTTAACGAAATGCGGGGTACACGGCGGTGATTGCGGCTGAATGCGCTGGAAGGGCGTTGCCCGCTGGCTCGGGCGGCTCAGCCTTAAGGGAAAGTGGGCTCCCGTTCGTAAGTAGTCCAACCCGTGCAATCGACAAGGCAGGCCCCTCGATGCAAGGCGTTCGGTCTGTCCCGCAATTCTCATTTGGATGGAATGCTGAGGCGGCGAGGAAGGTATGCGAGGCGGCCCGGACATCGCAGGGGTCTTCCAGGAAGGCTGCGATCTTAACCCACGGGCGGACTTCTGTTTGAGATTTCGACCGTGTTACCGGCGACGCTTCCGACGCTGAACAATCAGAATATCTTTCCGATGTGCGGCATGGAAGCGAGTCGCGCCATGGCGCGGGGATCCATCAACCGCCAACCGGTTGCAGTCCCCACGGGAACAGTCTGTTGCGGTATGTGGCGAATACCCGCCCATACCTGTTGGCGTCACATCGACGCGAGTTCGCAGCCCTGCCTCTCGCAGTCGTGGGTCTCCGCGGCTTTGTACCCTTGTTCAATCAGCGCCTCAATCGGTTCCCGCTCGAAGTTCAACATACCGACCAGGCTCCCAAGCGCGGAGTGCGGGTTATACAGGTGAACGGTCACAGGAGCGAACCCTGCGGGAGCCGTGGAGGCAATCACCCGGTTGACGCGCCTTATGTGTTCAACGTCCGTGATGATTTTTCCCGACACCATGATCGTCATCATGCGCTCCACGGTATCGAACGTATTTTCGACGCGAGGGATACTAATGTCGGCCGGGTTTGGAGTCAAGTAGATCGCGTGAATGACTTCGGCCTTGGCGGCCAGCGCCGGGCCGAGCGGCGTGTTCGCGAGAACTCCGCCGTCGGCGTACAGGCTGCCATCGATCGGTACCGGCGGGAAAACGCTGGGAATTGCTGTTGACCCCATGACGATGCTCGGACCACGATCGTCCGTCATGTCGCTGTTGCCGAAAACCCTTACGGTCCCTACGTTCCAGTTGGTCGCGGCGATGCGCAATTCCGTGGTGGAATTCCGAACGGCGGCGAAGTCGATGGTGGTCCGGATGAGGTTCCTGAGCGGCTCATTGTCGAAGAAGGCGCTCACGTCCAGCATTCCGAGGGCACGCTGCACAAGCGGCTGCTTCGACGTGGCGAAGGCTGCCGCCAGTTGCATCATGTCCTGCAGCAGGTAAACCGTATCGCCCGTGAACTCCGCGAGTGTACCCGAAACGTCTCTCGATGCGAGCGCTGACTCGATGTATTTCGGAACGTCGCCTCGGAGCCGGAAAACGCCGTTTTCAAGCGTCTTCGGGTTGACCACAACATTGTTGAGCCACACCTGTTCGAGATGTCTCGCGGCGTCGGCGGGAGGGGACGCCGATTGAGACACCATCAAAGCAGCGTTGAATCCGCCTACCGAAGCCCCTGTATATACCGCCGGGTTGACCGGCGACTGGCGGCTGAGAAGGTATTTGACGATCCCGACTTCATAGGCGCCATACGCGCCTCCACCCGAGAATACTATGGCTTCCTTCATCTGAGCCTCCTTTGGTGCGCGATATTGCTTCGAACCTAGTGTACATGGATTTCTTCCCACATCCGCTTTACGATGACGGAGGGGAAGCCCGCTCCGGCGAGCTTCGCGCCGATGTCAGCGAGATGAACCGCGTACGCCGGGAACTCCACGGTCGTCACAGGCCCGTGACAGATTTGGGGATTGATGGGAAAGTTCAGATCCGCCAGGATCTCGAGAACATCTTCAAGATCGCGCGGATCCACGGAAACGGTTACGGAAACAAGTTCTCCCTCCGCCCCTACAAGGGCGGCAGGTTGCCAGACACTCATCGGTTCCTCCAGTATCCAGCGCAGCCGGCCGCAAAAAACAAAAACCCTGGCGGCCAAAGGGCTCCAGGGTCGAAATAGCTCGCAATCCGGCTCGCCTTTAGCACTTTTTTTAACGTGGTTGCAATTAGCTACCTAAATCATTCCACGCTAGGAATAAGATAACACGAGCCATTTCACAAATCAATAGGAATATCGGCTAGCCCAACGAGCCCCAATTCAGCCCTATTCCACCCGAGAGATCACGCAGAAATGCCGGCGGCACCGTGCTCCGCTACTTGGAATTACGCCTTCTCGCAAGAGCGCAACCTGTATCGTCGGCTCCTGGACGAGTCTCGGCGCCGCAGGCAAGCGTATCAGCGCCGCATCCGGAAGTTGCAGTTCGTCTGCCGGAAGCGTCCCAGGTTGAACCAGACCACGCGCCATTCTTCGTCTTTGCAACCCTCCCACGCCCCATGATAGACTCGCGATTCCGTCCAGATGCCATATCCGGAGTTCGACAACGGCGGCCTGAGAGTACTTTTCTTCTCGCGCGGGCGCGGCCGGGGCCACGCCATTCCCGATATCGAAATCATACGCCATCTCCGGCAGCTTGATTCCACCGCTCAGGTTCGTCTTGTTTCCTACGCAACGGGCGCGGAGACCTTCCAGGCGCACCGTATTCCCTGCATCGACCTCGGATTCCCCGAACGCAACACGATCAACGAAACCATCATCGCCGCCGCCAAACTCACCGGATGGCTCAACCCGGACCTGGTCGTCGCGCACGAGGAGTTTATGGCGCTTCCCGCCGCGAAAATCTTCGACAAGGCTACCATCTTCATCACCGACTGGTTCTCGGAAAACGAAAAATACGCCATGCCGTCCCTGCGTCTTGCCGACACGATTGTTTTCCTTGACGAACCCGGTATCTATCCCGAACCTGAATCCGCCCGCGCCAAGACAACCTACATTGGACCCGTCATCCGCGAATTCGACCACTCCGTCGCCGACCGCCCCCGCCTCAGACGGGAACTCAATATCCCGTCCGACGCCTTCACCATCACGGTCCTGCCTGGAAGTTGGACCGAACGCGCCTTTCCGATCGCCGATCTCATCCTCAAAGCCTTCGATCTGCTTCCGAAACAACCCAAACACCTGATCTGGGCCGCGGGCACCGATGAAGATCTGCTCAAGGATCTTACCGCCGCGCGCGGCAATATCACCGTCACGGGTTACGACCCCGCCATCGACCGCCTCATGGCCGCAGGTGACGCGGCCATCACCAAGGGCACGCGCAAGACTCTCTTTGAACTTCAGTCGCTCGGCATACCTTCCGTCTCCCTGCCTAACCCCTCTCTTCAAATCGACCGCCTTCGGGCGACGCATTTTCCCGGCAACATCGCGCTCGATGCTGGAATGAGTCCCGAGTTGCTCGTCCGTTGCCTGCTGGATTCAGTTGTCCGGCCGGCAACTCCGGTCACCCGGCGCTCCGGCGCCAGGGACTGCGCTAACATGATTCTGAACTGGAAAGCAGGCTCCCATGACGATTCCCCGACTCCTGGTAATCTGTAGTCTTCCCGCCGGCGCGGTCCTTCTCCTGACCTCCTGCGGCACGGCGCTTCCTCCGGGCGTTCCCGGCGCGGAATTCGCCATCGTCACCGTCAACAACGGCAAGGCTGTCGCGGTCGAGAAGCAGCGCGTCTCGGTTCATCAAGGCGCCAACCCTTCCACCCCGAAGCCGCCTCCTCCTCAGGTCTTGGATAAAACGCACCCCATCATCGACGATTGGATCAGGAACAGACCGGGTACGGACCGGGAGGAGGTTCTGGTGGGCTTCTGGGCTCGCGATCCATCCAAGCCCATCTTCTACAGTGCCCTGATGAAAGTTATTCATTCGTTGAGGGTTACGTTTTCTAAAAACGCCTAGTGACACGGATTTCCCTCCAGTTCCGGCTTCGCCGGGTGAGTGGGAGTTTCGCATTTCCGTATGGTTG
>SYKU01000443.1 GCA_005808865.1 Acidobacteriota bacterium | reverse complement strand
ATGTCGCGATGCAGCAGCGCGACGACGGCAGTTGGAGTGTGGGCGGCGTCTCGCGGGCGCCGATCGAAGAAAGCAATATCGCGAGAACCGTGATGGGCATCCGCGCACTACGAACTTATGGGGCCCCGGCTCTTCGACGCGGCTTCGAGCGGCGGATAGAAAGGGCAAGGATTTGGCTCGCCGCGGCCAAACCGCGGACAACCGACGACCATGCCATGCTTGTGCGCGGCTTGAAGCTAATCGGAATGGATAACGCGGTCCCGGCCGCCGCGGCGAAGTTGCTCACGTTGCAGCGCGCGGATGGCGGCTGGGCGGGCAATCCGAATCTCGAAAGCGACGCCTTCGCCACGGGCGAAGCGCTCGTAGTGCTGCACGAATCTGGGGCGCTGCGCCCGAACGACGCAGCCTGGACGCGCGGCGTCGAATATCTGCTGAAGACGCAACGGCCCGATGGCTCGTGGTACATGAAGAGCCGCGCGCCAAAGTTCCAGCCCTACTTCGAAAGCGGCTCTCCGTACGGTCACGATCAATGGATTTCAGCGGCCGCCACAGCATGGGCCGCAACGGCGATCGCGAGCGGCCTTGAGAAATAGACCGCAACATCCTCGAAGTGTTCCGGTCCCGGTTCCCGGCCACACGGGCCGCGATTGCGGGCCGGCGGGCAGGATAGGCCACCGGGAAATCCCGGGCAAGCCTGCGTGTTGCTGGTAAGATGTCTGGGTTATGCGACTACTGTCCCTGCTTGCACTTTCGATCCCGCTGCTCCACGCCCAGCCAAACGTCCTGACGCCGAAGGAGGTGGCCGACGGATGGATTCTGCTCTTCGATGGCGAATCTCTTTGGGGCTGGACCCAGGAAGGCAAAGCTCAGTGGCGCGCGGCTGACGGCGTGGTGATCGCGGACGCCGGCGATTACGGCTGGCTGCGGAGCAACAGCGAATTCGCGGACTACATACTGAAATGCGACTTCCGCACCGCCGCCGACGGAAATAGCGGCGTATTCCTGCGGTCGGCGAGAGCGGGCCAGCCGCACGAAACCGGCTATGAGTTGCAGATCTTCGACAAGCACCCGAAGTTCCCAACCGGCAGCCTGGTGGAGTACGTGAAAGCCAAACCCGTTCATCCAGCGCCTGGAGAGTGGCACTCCTACGAAGTGCTGGCGCACGGTGATCGGTTCGTTGTCCGTCTCGACGGAAAGAAGATTCTCGATGGCATCCAGGCCAAGAGCAAGGCAGGTCACATCGGCTTGCAGTATAACAAGGACAAGAAAATCGAATTCCGCAACGTGAAACTGAAGCCGCTGGGTTTGATGCCCATCTTCGACGGAAAGAGCCTGTCGGGCTGGCAGGAGGTGATCGCGCCGCGCCCCAGGGAGAAGCCAATCTGGATGGCGGCAAACAAGATGATCCACGTGGAGAAGGGACCGGGCCAGCTCGAAACAACCGCCGAGTATGCGGATTTCGTTTTGCAGCTCGACGTGCGCGCGAACTCGCAAGACCCCAATCGCCATCCCAACAGCGGCGTGTTCTTGCGAGGAGACCCGAAAGGCTATTGGTCGGGCTACGAGGTGCAGGTCCGCAACGAATTCAAGGATGGCGACCGCACGAAGCCGGTCGACTTCGGAACCGGCGGAATCTACAACATGCAACCCGCGCGCAAGGTAGTCGGCACGGACAACGAGTTCTACACACAGACCATCGTGGTTCGCGGCCGGCATTTCGCAACCTGGGTCAACGGCTATCCCGTGGGGGATTGGGAAGACACCCGCGTCGAAGGCCCGAACGCGCGCCGCGAAGCGCGACTGAAGGGGGGGCCGATCAGCTTGCAGGCGCACGACCCGACGACGAATCTCGATTTCAGGAATTTGAAAGTCGTGACGCTTCCGTAAGAGAGGGGATTGAATGCGACGCCGCCATTTTCTCGCATCGCTTGCCGCTACGACAGCGGCGCGCTCACAATCGCAAAAGTCTCCGAACGTTCTTCTTCTTATTTACGACAAGTGCCGCGCCGACGCGCTCGGCTGTTACGGGAATTCCGGAGCGCAGACTCCGAATCTCGACCAATTGGCCGCCTCGGGCACGCGCTTCGATCGAGCCTACGCGCCGCAGGCTCTTTGCGGACCGGCGCGAGCTTCGATGCTTACGGGACTCTACCCGCACGCCCACGGACTGCGCCGGAATGTGTATCCGGCGCCAACGGGACGCACCAATACGAATTTCCCGGAACCCATCGCCGACCCGTTCCGCGACTCCCGTTTCCGGCTCTGGGATAACTTCGTCTACCACTTGAACAACGCCGGATACGCGACCGGATGCATCGGGAAGTGGCACCTTGGCCCAGCGAATCCAGGCTTCTTCGACACGTTCAAGGCCTTCAACTCCCAACTGCGCCACTGGGTGGGAGAGCCGCACCGCTCGGCCTATCGTCCGGACGTCGAAACCGATGAGGGCATCCGTTTCATCGAGGCTAATGCCGCCCGCCCGTGGTTTCTGTACCAGTCATATTACGCGCCGCACGAGCCGCTTGATCCCCCCAGGGAGTGGGCGGCGAAGTTCGCCGGCCGGGAACACGCGGATTACCACTCGACCATTGCCAATCTGGACTGGAACACGGGCCGGATACTGGAGACGCTTCGGAAGAAAGGCCTGCTCGACAACACGCTCGTCATCTTCACGGCCGATCATGGACGGACGTGGATCGACCGGCCAGGTTCCGCCGAGGGCATCGCGCTGTCCTACGAGGAGGTCGCGCGCGTGCCTCTCATCGTCCGCTATCCGGCGCGGATGGCGAAGGGAAAAGTATGGCGTTCGGGGGTCAATCTGGCGTCGGTTGCGCCCACCATCCTCGATGCCTGCGGTGTCTCTCGCGGCCTGGGACTGCTGACCGACAGCTTCGCGCCGGACCTTCATGCCGCGAGTCTGTTCAACACCGTGACAGGAAGCGATACGTGGAGCGAACCTGTTGTCCTGCAAAACATCCCGCAGCGCGCGATCGACGGTTCGCTGTTCGACGAGCGCGCGATTCGCACCGGGCGCCACAAGCTGATCGTGAGGAAGTATGATCTGCGACCGGAGTTCCGGGCGGGAGAGTTGTACGACCTCGAAGCCGACCCTGCGGAGTTCTCCAATCTCTACTCGAAGCAGCCGAAGCTAGTTGGGGAGCTGGCGGTGCAACTTGAAACCTGGGCCCGGCAGACGCGCGACGAAGTGGCGATGGATCTTGCGCGCTTCGTGCAAAGGAGAATGAACTGATGTCCCCTTCTCCGAAAATCACTCCGTTCCTTTGGTTCGATGGCAGCGCCGAAGAAGCGATGAACCACTACGTTTCGATCTTCCCGAATTCAAGAATCCTCGGCGTCACACGCCATGGAGACACCGTCTTTACCGCCACATTCGAGATCGAAGGCCAGAAATTCATGGTCTTGAACGGAGGCCCGGCGTTCAAGTTCAACGAAGCCATCTCACTGTTCGTCAACTGTGAGAGCCAGGGCGAAGTGGACGACTTGTGGGAGAAACTGGCCGCTGGCGGCCAGAAGGGGCGCTGTGGGTGGCTCAAGGACAAGTTCGGGTTGTCATTGCAAATCATTCCTTCGGCCTTGGGTGAGATGTTGCAAGATAAGGACCCCGCTAAAGCGAAAAGGGTCATGGAGGCAATGCTTCAAATGGACAAGATCGACATCGAGCGTTTGCGGGAAGCGTACAACCTGTAGCTCCGCGAAATTGGCTTTGGGCCGGACGGATCACGGGCGCGTTGGCAGGGCTGTTCATCCTGGTGGGATGACGTGATGAAGCTCTTCAGACCGGGTAACCTGGGTCAAGCCGTTGCCATGCATGTTAGCCTTGGCGAAGTTCAGGTCACGCCTTCAGTGCGAACGTGAATCCGAACATCGCCTGAACGGCCACAACGCGGCCGCCCTTCATCTCAACCGTGGCCGAGGCAGACGCTAAAGCGCCGCCAATCCTGATCTGGTCCGCCGCGAAACCGATCGTCGCCGATTTCGCGTTGCCGGCGAACGTGAACGAAATACACGCCCCGTCGGCACTCTCGAACGTCCCTTGGAATGCGACTACGAAGGGCGCCGCTCCGGGCCCTCCCGCAACGCTGAATCCAATGCCAATCCTGCTTCCGTTCTGGCGGACGTGAGTGAACTTTCCGCTCAGCGTGAGAACCATCTCCTTGCCGCCCGGCCGCTTCACCGCAAGCTGAAGCCCTCCTGAGAACGAGGGATTCGCAAAAACGGCTTCTATGACAATGTCCGCGGGGATCACCTGTACCTGATTCCCTTGCGAGCCCTGCGCTCCCACCGAGTAGGTGATCTGGAAATCCGGGCTCACGCGCATCGAGCCTACCAGGCTCACGTTGTGCTTTCCGTTGGCGAAGCTGTAAGCCAGTTGATTGGTTCCCGGCTGCACCTTCAACTCTCCAGGCAGCTTGAAGATGTCCTCGGTCTTGTTCGCGCGCAGATAGATGAAGTTCAGTCTGGCCTTGTCATCGGGATCGGCTCTCCAACGTCCCACGAAGAGAAGGATGGCGGTCTGATCCTGACGGCCCACGGTCTTGCTGGCGATCCGGTAAGCGAATCGGCTTCGCAGGTCCGACAGGGCTCCGTCCAGCACCGATCCGATCCCGTCGATGGTCGTGAACGCGAGCTTCATGTCGTCCCGCAGATCCCATTCGCCCCGCACTTCGAACTGGTGGGCGGATGTGAAATCCGGCCTTACGATCAGAACGCCGTCGCGCAGATCGTAGCGCGGCCTTCGCCCATCGTGAAAATTCGCCAGCGGCTCTCCGCCAGGGGCTGCCTCCCGCGACGAAACGCAAAGTTCGTTGTTCCCGTTGAAGCTCCAGACCACGTCGAAGGACTCCGTCTTCGACCCGTCGGTGGATCGCGCTATCAGTGTATTCTGCTCATCTGTGCCCCAAGTGCCAAACTTCAACCCGTTCGCCGACACCGCGCCATTCCCCGAGGTGTCGAAATCCCAGGAGTCCCCCGCTTTCCCAATGGTGAAGTTCGCCATTTAATATCTCCATGTCCGTTCTGTCATCTTGGATCAACATTCACTCCGAAGTAAAATCGGCCTCGGGGCATTCCGGGCGCGGCGTAGAAGCCGAGAGCGTAGTCGAGCTTCAGGAAGACGCCTTTCTGGACCTTGACCCGCAACCCTCCGCCGGCTCCCACCCGCGCGCCCGGACGCCCGCTGACGGCTCGATACAAGCCTCCGGCATCGACCAGGGGCGACGCCTTCACCGTCTCCCTTAGGTACTTCAGAAGCCCTCCCTTAGCGCCGAACCTCTCCGGCAAAGGAATCCACAACTCGCCGCGGAGGCTCCACATTCGGCGGCCAATCGCTTCGTCGGTTCTGAACCCGCGCACCACATCCGCGCCGCCAAAGGATGGAAGCTCGACCACAGGTGTCCGGCCATCGGCGAACCACGCACCGGTGTACACGTGCGCCTGATAACGTCTTGGAAACGATTGGACGAATTCGGAAGTCACGGAGCCAACCGCAAAGCGCGTAGTGCCGGCGAAAACAGGGACCCCTGCGTGAATGCGCGGCGAAAGAGTGAACCGGCGCTCGAACCGCAGACTGACGCCCTGGATGAAGTAAAGCGCCCCGGCGTCCAGGGTGGCGAGCTTCGTTTTCTCGTCCGGCCTCATTGCCCGCAGCAGCGTAACGGTTGTACGGCGCGCTTCGAGAAACGTTCGCAACCATCTGCCGTTGCGGTCGCGGAACAGCTCAAGAGTGGCGCCCGCGGCAGCCGACCAACGCCGCTCATCGGCGTTCGAGCCAAGAATGAACCGCCGCGCGTCGGCTTGTGTTTCGCCGGACAGGTTAAGCGAGAGCTTGCGACGCCAGTTGCCGATCCCGAAACCTACGAAATCGGTCGAATAGTCGAGGCTCCCGCTCCCCCCGGCGCTGCCGCCGCCACCCGACGCCGAAAGGCTCCGAAGCCGCCCGCCCGCGCGCAAGACCCTGATTCGCGGCCCGCCGCGTACGCCCTGGCCGGGCCGGTAATCGAGGCCGCCGCCGATGAATAGGCTGTCGGAGAGCGCGCCGTGTGCGCCGGTCAGCGGGGGAGTTCTGGAGTCGTCACGCGCCGGGGCCGATAGGCGGCGGACCTGGAGCGCGAAGGTGTTGGCGCCGCCTTGATCCGGAATGGTGTCGAGCGCAAACCCCAGTGCGGACATGCGCGCCGCAGCGCTGAGATGCCCGGCGCTCAGCAGAGGCCGCCCATCCTCGGGATACGAGATTTCACGGGCAGTTCCCAGGGACCGAAAATCCCGATCCGGCAACAAGTAGTAAAGCGCCTTGAGAGAATCACGATCATCCCCCGGCCCACTAACGGAACTGACGCGCGATCCTTCGGTCACAAACACCACGCGAATATCAGACGAAGTATCGGGCGCCTCGATCACGACATCCCCGTATCCGTCGGCTTCGGCGTAAAGGCCTTTCAGCCGCTCCTGGATTTCCGGCGCGCGCCACAGGCGGCCTTCCAACGGAGCGAGAGCCGCGAGAAAATCCGCCCGACCGGCCTTGTGGGGGCCCGTATCTTTGAACGCCACGTAGTCATGATTGCTATCCGCGCCGGCGCAGGGTGCAACGCACGCCATCCAGGGCCGGACCGGTGGCGCCACCTGAAACTTCAGCTCTCCGTTTACGCAGGGGGTGTCGAGTTGCTCTTCATCGCCCCAGACCAAGCCTGTCACCGCGCTCACCCCGGCGAGCAGCCTCAGATGGACGGCCGGCGTGAAAATTTCGCATAAGCTTCGCTGACGGAGGACCGGATCGACGGCCTGCCAGTTGGCAAACTTCCCGGAGTACCCGGCCCATGAGCCGTTGAAATGGCCCAACTCCGCATCTTCCGGGCACGGATCTTCCGAGAGGTAGCTTCCGCAATGGATGCGCCCGGGCATGCGGAAGCTCGCATTCAGGTCCGCGACAACGCTCTGGCGCGCTTTCGCCTCCGCCGGCTTCAACCGACGCAAAAGGCGGGCGTCGTCGATCAACTCACCTACGGTGAGGTAACCGTCCGCCACCGCGACTCTCACGCGCAAGCGCGGGGTTTCCGTTTGGGCCACAACTATCGCGGCGGCGCGCGCAAGGATTACAACAACGAAGAGCCCGAACCTGAGGCACATCACTATCACGACAACGGTAACACGAGCGGGAGCACGCGGACTCGGCGATGAGATCGCATTGCACCGGAAGATGCTGGTCCGATGCGGATGGACGAAGGTACGCCGTGGTCTGAAATGACTGACGCCCCGGCGGCGCGGACCTGGCGCACGCTAGGGCAACGACTGCGACATCATCGCGGCGCTGAGCAACGAGGACGCCATCCCGCGAGTCCCTTCCGGGGGCGGAACGCCGCATTTTCGCCCGACGCGCGTTGGGTGGAGTATTTCTATTGCCGCCGAAGGGGCCGGTGGGGAAATAGCTTCCAATCGCCGTTAGCCGCGCGAACTCCGTTGACGGCATGATTGGAAACGCGGCGGTCGAATTGGGAACGATTGGCCGGGTACCCGGAAGTTGGAATCCTGGGAATGCAAACCCGCGCCGAGCCTCGGATCTGAAAAAGTAGTTTACGCCTGCAGCTCCGCTGCCTCCAACATCGGAGGCCTCCGCAATACCGATCGCACGGGCTCCGTCGATGGCCTCGTCGGCAGCGACGCCGACGACGTTAACGTCAACATCACCGCCCTTTCCACGGACACCGTTGCAGAAGTGAAAGTTCTCCGGTGATCTTGCTCCACCCGCCAGGAACCACCCACCGGGGGGCAAGTACTACCGAACGGCAGCCTACAATCACCCTCGCCGCTGATTTTGCCCCAGAGCCACTCGCCGAGCCTACCCGCCGGAGAGCACCCGGGCAGCCAAGGCCACGCTCGCGGACGCGGCAATCAGCCAGAGCGTCGGTTTCTTAGTGAACGCAGTGAATGCGAAAGCTCCGATGGCAATCACCGCGGGGACCGCCCCGGTAATCGAGTCCCGAGCGAGGGGGACCGTGGAAAACGTCACGAGTCCGGCGGCTGCAATTACCAGGGTCGCGATCGCGCTCTTCACTTTGCGGCTCTCCGCGCGCGCGCCCAGATAACGCAAGAGCGGCACGATCAGAAACGCGGGCGTAACCATTGCGAGGCACCCGGCGATGGCCCCCGGGACGCCCGCCACGAAATAACCGACACTCACCACGTAGAGTCCGTTCGGCCCGGGCACGGTTCGCCCGGCGGCGACCGCTGCGTTCAACTGGCGGTCCGTAAGCACGCGATGCCGCTCGACAAGATCCGCTCGCACAACCGGCAGCGACGTCAGCCCGCTAAACGAGGTGAGCGTCGCCTTCGCCAAGAAAAGGTAAAGGACGAACGGGTTCATTGCTCCCACACCAGTCCGACGACGAATGCCCCACCCAGGAGGGGCACCGGCGCAAGTCCAAGGCCGAACGACAACACCAGCGAAATCGCGTACAACAAGACCGTACGGGTCCGGCGTCCCGTTTTGAGGTGCGGGCGCAGTAGCTGCCACACGCCCGCCGCCATCATTCCGGCCGCCGCCGCGAGCGTTCCCTCAATCGCCGCCATCGCCACGGGACTCGACCGCAGCACCTGATAAGAATGCGTAAACAGGACGACGAGGAACGCGCTCGGCATCGCGACTCCCATCACGGCCGCAATGGCGCCCGGCCATCCGAGCAGACGCCATCCTGCCCCGGCGCAGAACGCCAGTAGGTTGGTGCCTGGCACCACACGCGCCAGTCCATAAATAAGCGCGTACTGCTCGCGCGACATCCAGCCGCGAGAGGTGATCATCTCGGCCTGAAGCGCGGCCATGGTAGGATCGCCGCCGCCGAACGTAAGGTTTCCGACACGCGTGAAGAGCGCGGTCAGACGCCCTAAAGATAGAGGCTCCATTGCTGTAATGTATCATCGGGTATGCGCGGGAAATGGATTCTGCTCGCGGCTGCCGTGATTCTTGTAGCGATCGCGGCGGGCGCACTTACGCGTTTGCGGAACTCCGCGGCTGACAAGAACACGGTGTCCCTGCCGCCTCCGGCCCAGACACCCTCCAATTCAGTTGGCGCGGAACTCAATCTTACCGGTGTCATCCGTGCACAGAGGACAGTGTCCGTCAACGCTGAAATCGAAGGCACGATCGAGTTGTTCTCCGCCGAGATAGGCCAGGACGTGTTTGAAGGACAGATGGTCGCCCGTATCGGAAATCCCGGGCTTGAGAATGCTCAGCAACTGGCCATCGAAGCCGTCGCCGCAATTCAGAATCGCGTAAGCGGAATCGAGAGTTCGATCATCGCCGCGCGTCTTGAGTCTTCGCGCGCCCGAGCGGACGCAACTCGCGCCAAGCTCGAATACGATCGAACGCAGAAGGTCGCGGAGCGGCAGCATCTGTTGAATCGGGAAGGAGCCACGCCGCGTCTGGTTTTCGAAAAAGCGCAAAACGAGTTCGCGAATTCGAAGGCCGAATTCGGAAGCCTGGACGAGCTTGCGAGGCAGTCGGAGGAACGTATCACAAAGCTCCTGGGGGATCTTGACCGGGCCAGGAAGCTGCTGTCGGAAAAATCGGATGATCTGGAAGAGGCCAAGACCGAGATGGGCGCGAGCGAGGTCCTGGCGCCGGTCGACGGTCTACTGACCGCTCGCAAGAAACAAGTGGGCGACCATGTCGCTCTCGACGACGCGGCAATCCTTGAAATCGCCATCGACCTCGGGCTTCTTGAAGTGACAATCGAGCCTAAACCTGAGGCACTGGCGCGGATCAAGGCCGGTCAGGAGGCCCTCATATCAGTGGCGGAACTGGCCGTGGACGGGATGCAGGGAGAGGTCGCCGAAATCCAGAGGAATCTGGTCATCGTCCGCTTTTCGAGCCCGGACCCGGCCGTCAAACCCGCCATGACGGCGGGCGTCCGTATCAAGATAGAATAGCTCTTGAACGGCCCTACTTGTATGCAATTTCTTTCCACCAGCCTGATCGAGCTCATCACCCAGACCTCCACCAACCTGCCGCCGGACGTGAGGCAGGCGATGGGTATCGCGGCGGCCGCCGAGACGCCCGCCACGCAATCGTCACAGGCGTTGAGCGTGATCCTGACTAACATCGATATGGCGGCCGGCGACGAAGGTCCCATATGTCAGGACACAGGCATGCCGACGTTTCTGATCCACACTCCGGTTGGCGTCAATCAGATTGCGATCAGGAAGGCGATACGCGCAGCGGTTGCCGAGGCGACGCGGCGCGGAAAGCTCCGGCCGAATTCGGTGGACTCCATTACGGGCGAAAACAGCGGCGACAACCTGGGCGACGAGACACCGGTCATTCACTTCGAACAGTGGGAGGAGGACGAGATCGAAATCAGCCTCATCCTCAAGGGCGGCGGGTGCGAGAACAAGAACATCCAGTATTCGCTGCCGGCGAATCTCGATCATCTTGGCCGCGCCGATCGCAACCTGGAAGGCGTCCGTAAGTGCATTTTGCACTCGGTGTGGCAGGCGCAGGGACAGGGCTGCGCGCCGGGAGCACTGGGGGTCTGCATCGGCAGCGACCGGGCCCATGGCTACGCGCTTGCCAAGCATCAGTTGCTGCGAACTCTCGACGACACGAACCCTCATCCCGATCTTGCGCGCCTCGAAGCCGGGATTATGGACGAGGCGAATCGCCTTGGCGTGGGCGCCATGGGCTTCGGCGGCAAGGCTTCGCTCATCGGCTGCAAGATTACGGCGGCGAACCGGCTGCCGGCGAGTTTCTTCGTATCCGTGGCATATGAATGCTGGGCGTTCCGGCGGCTCGGAGTGCGCCTTGACGCGGCGAGCGGAGCGATCACGAAGTGGCTTTATCGCGATCCCGAGCGTCCAGTGGAGCGAATGACGAAGGGCGAAGGCTTCGCGCTCTCGGGCAGGGAGGTTGTTCTAAATCCGCCGCTGACCGAGGCGCAGATGCGCGCGCTCAAGGTGGGCGATGTGGTGTTGATCAGCGGCGAGATGTTCACGGGCCGCGACGCGGTTCACGCCCACCTGATGAAGAATCCCCCGCCGGTCGATCTGCATGGCGCGGTGCTCTATCATTGCGGTCCTGTGATGCTGAAGCAGGGCGAACAGTGGGCGGTGAAAGCCGCGGGTCCGACGACGAGCATTCGCGAGGAGCCATATCAGGCCGACGTCATCCGCAATTACGGAGTGCGCGCGGTGATCGGCAAGGGTGGCATGGGGCCGAAGACTCTGGCGGCATTGAAGGAGTGCGGCGCGGTGTACCTCAATGGCATCGGTGGAGCGGCGCAGTACTACGCGCGGACAGTCGAGCGCGTCCTCGGGGTAAGCCTGATTGAATTTGGGATTCCGGAGGCGATGTGGCATCTGAAGGTGAATAACTTCATGGCGATAGTGACGATGGACGCTCACGGTAACAGTCTGCACGCGGATGTGGAAACATCCACGGCGGAGGCTCTCAGAGCCCTGCAAACGGTCTAGATGATGCGAGCCGGGGCTATCTGGATCGCATTCGCCGGGGTGGCGCTCGCGCAGACCGCGCCCAACCAAATTCGCCGCCTGGTCGAGCCGTCGCTGCAATCGCCCGACGTGGTGGCATCCGAGCTGCGGCGTTACATTCTAAAGCAGGCTCCACAACTGTTTGTGCCAGCCTCCGCCGCGGAATGGACGAAGGAGGCCGCGCGCCTTCGGCGCCACCTTCTCGACAACGTAGTCTTCAACGGTTGGCCGCGTGAATGGGTGGACGCCCCTCTCAGAGTGGAAGACCTCGGACTGATTCCCTCCGGTGCGGGTTATCGCACTCGCAAGTTGCGATATGAAATCGTCCCGGGCATGTGGACCAGCGCCATCCTCTACGAGCCTGAGAACGCGGTGAAAGCGCCCGGCATTCTCAACGTTAACGGTCACGTGGGTCCGTCCGGCAAAGCGATCGAGTACAAACAGAAGCGGTGCATCCAGCAAGCGAAACTCGGGATCTATTCCTTGAGCCTCGAATGGTTCGCGTTCGGTGACATGGCGCATGTGGAGAACGCCCACTGGTACGGCGCGCATCTGGATCTGGCCGGCGCGAATGGAGTCGGTCTCTTCTATCTCGCCATGCGGAAGGGCCTCGACTATCTGGACTCCCATCCGAAAGTGGACCGGAAGCGCCTCGGCGTCACAGGCCTGTCGGGCGGGGGATGGCAGACGATCGTCCTGAGCGCTTTGGACGAACGGGTCGCAGTATCGGTACCCGTAGCCGGCTACTCCGCGTTGACGTCGCGCATCGAGCGGCCGGAGGACACTGGCGACATTGAGCAGAACCCCACGGATTTTCTCCTTGGCCAGGATTACACACACCTCACCGCGATGCGTGCCCCCCGGCCCACGCTCCTGATCTACAACGCGGAGGACGATTGCTGCTTCCGGGCGCCGCTGGTAAAGCCGTACATTTTCGACGCCGTACGCCCGTTCTTCCGTCTGTACGGAGTCGAGAGCGCGATTGCCTGGCACGAGAATGCGGACCCGGGCGATCACAACTACCAACTCGACAATCGAGTGCAGTCCTACAGGTTTTTCGCGAAGCACTTCGGAATGCCGGACGTGGCGGGAGAGTCTCAACTGGGTGCGGATGTCAAAACCGTGGAAGATCTTCGAGTGCCACTCCCAAAGGACAACCTGACGATTCTCGGCGTAGCGCGGAAGCTCAGTGCGCGACCGCGATCAACCGCCACTCTGGCCGAGACGGTCCGCTATCGCGAGGCGGAACTTGCGCATGCGTGGGTAATCGCGGGCACGAAAAGCAAGGGGTTTGAGAGCCAGTCGCTGCGTTTCGAGTTTCGCGACGGTCTTAGCGCCGCCGGCGTTTTGTTCCGCGCCCTTTCCGCTCCGGAGAGCGCACTCGCGACCATCGTGCTGAACGATGCCGGCAAGAAGTCTTCCTATGCTGAAGTGTCTGAACGCGTCAACCGGGGAGAACGGGTTCTGGCGCTCGATTTGCTTTTCACGGGCGACGGAGCGCCGGCGAAGCCTGGCCCCTCGGCCTATACCCAGATGCTGGCTACGACCGGCCGCCGCCCGCTCGGAATGGAAGCGGCTCATTTGATCGCGATCGCCAAATGGCTCGGCGGCAAACGCCGGGTGAGAGTGGAAACCACGGGTATGCGCAGTCAGGTGACCGCGCTTGTGGCCGCGGCTCTCGATGCTGGTGGCATGGGCGAACTTGTGGCTCGAAACGGCATCGGATCGCTCACGAGCCTGCTTGAATCGCCTGTCGAGTACCAGGCCGCGCCCGGCCTTTTCTGCTTCGGGCTGCTGCGCGATTACGATCTCGACCGGCTCAGGGGTATGGCCGCTACTGCTTCAAGACCTTGACGACGAAGTAGCTGACCGTTTTGGGGACTTCCTTGAACCAGTGCGGAGTGCCTGCAGGAATCACGATCACGTCGCCCTTTGTCAAGTGGTGCGTCTCGCCGCCACTGATATCCGAGCCTATCATCTGGCCGGGTTTGGTGGCTTTTGCGCCGACGGCAGTTCCGCCGGTCACAAACGTAGCCTCGCCATCCGTCACGTACATAATATCCGTTTCTCTCTCGTGAACCTCGACTTTGCCGCCCTTCTCGCGGTGGCTGCCAGAGACAAGGTGATTGGTTCCGGTGACCAGCGGACCGCCTTTGGCTAGAGCCGCCGCGACCTTTTCGTGACCGACATATGTAACGCCTGACGCATCCGCGGCAGTGAGCAGAACAGCAGCCGATGCAAGAACCGTTAACGTAAGCAGGAGCTTCATAAATTTGCTCGTCCCTCTTCCTCGTCCTTATCTTCCTGGCAATTCCGGGAATTGCGCCGTCTGCCACTCACCTTTAATAATAGCCTCGCGAATCTGGCGGGGCGACTTTCCTTCCTTGGTCATACGGTCGGCAAGGAGAACCTCCTTGAGACAGACCATTCAACCAGCGGAGTGGGAATCGATATGGCAATGGAGCAGGCTGCCGTGGCCCGTCTTGTCGCAATGGCAATAACACGGCTGCTGCGCGAGCACTCCGGGAATCTGGCGCGCGATCGCGTAGGCTTTGATTTGCGCGGGGTGCTGAAACGTCTCCGGAGCCAGCGTCTTCGGATAAGGCTTTGCCGCCTCCGCCGTGTTGAAGTATGCGGGGACCGGATGATCCTTGTGGTTATCGGCTTTTTTTGCGCCCTTTTCGTCGGCCGCGGTCGAAAGCAAAGCCGCCGCGCCGAGCAGGAGGAGTGTTGCCAGTGGCCTCATCGCCCCACCGCCTTCGCAATGCCGTGGCTGTGCTCGCTCAATAGCTGGGGCGAGACGACCAGGAGCGACTTCTCGATATCCTCTCCCGTCTCGATGGCGCGCTTGAGGTGCAGCGCTGCAAGGCGCGAGACCCATGGATCGGTAATCGGGCGGTTGACTCGGACGCTCTCGTCGAGCAGATCCCGGTTCATGAGCGCTACCACTTTTTCTTCTCGCTCCTCGCCGCCCTCAACGGCTGCGCTGAGAGCAAATTTGACATCCACCGAATCGCTATGGCGGAGGGAAATGGCGTTTTGCTGCCACTTGAACCGGACTCTCCAAGTACGCCCGAAGGGGTCCGGCCCGGCTTCGAACTCGCGGAAGTTCTCCATGCAGCCAATGGTAGCATCTTAGACGGCGCGAACTCGTGGATGACGCAGACAACCTGGGACAATCCGCGCCGGCCCTGATCGCCCCCGGTCCCGCTATGCCGAACGGCAGGTTAATCGCCGGGAAGGGCTATCATGGCAGATACACCCATGACCCAGTCAAGCAATCCCCGCCTTGCATGGTTCAACGGCAGGTTCATGCCCGAGAATCAGGTGCTGATCCCATTCCGCGACCGGAGCTGGAAGTACGGCGACGGCGCCATCGACATGACGCGCACATT
>SYKU01000049.1 GCA_005808865.1 Acidobacteriota bacterium | reverse complement strand
GGTGGGAGATATTGGCGAGAGTGCGGGTTTTGACTTTACCGTCGAGGCGAAAGGATTCGCGGAGGAGGATGGCGGGCGGGGAGTTGCGGTTGGGGATGGTGGCGACGTACATGCTTACAACTATATCATACAAAGCAGAGTAGTCAATATGACAGCAACTATTTACATGCCTACACAATAGACCTGAAACGGGGATAACTTCATCAAAACAAGCCGTTTCAGGGTTTTAGTAGTGAGAACTTCGGGTTAGTACTACAGGGCTGGCGTCATTTTGCAGGGGAGTCTCCACGTTAGCCGGGCGGCTGGGTTAGCGTCTTGATCCGCAGCAACACTTGGGCGAATAGAACCACCCCGCGGCTGCAACCCCGGCTTTGGCGATCCGTGAAGTGGTCCACTGGGCGAGGTATGACATCAACCTCGCCGTTCAGTGCGGACGTCACGGCACGGGTGAATCCCTCTCAAGCCCCGGCCGGCTGATACACACATCGCGGGTCTTCCGCCAGATAGTTCGCCGTCGCGGCGAACGCGCGCGCGCGGGACCCGCCGCAGATGTTGTGATACTCGCACAGGCCGCACTTGCCTTCACGCATCTCCATGTCCCGCAGTACGCGGAATAGGCTTGAGTTCCGGTAGACACTCACCAGGTTATCCTTTCGGACGTTCCCTGCCGACACCGGCAGAAAGCCGCTCGGGTATATTTCACCCGTGTGCGACACAAACAGGAACCCCTTGCCGTCACTCACGCCAGCCGTCCGCCACATGACCTTCTGGTTGTCCTCGCGACGCCCGTGCTCCTCCTTCATGCGCTGGGCGACGTAGCGCCGGTAGTGCATCCCCTCAGTCGTTTTTACGTCGAACGGCATTGTCTTCGAAACGCGGTACAGCGTGTCGAAGACCTGTTCATATTCTTCCGCCGTCAGATCGTCGGCGCACATCGCCCGCCCGGTTACGATCAGGAAGAACAGGCTCCACATCTTCCCGCCGGCTTCCGCGACGCGTTCGGCGATCTCCGGCAACCGGTGCATGTTGCGCCGCGTTACTGTGGTTTGAATCTGGGTCTCAAGTCCAATCCTTCGTGCTTCGTGAAGCGCTTCCATCGCCCGGTCAAACGTACCCGGGACTCCCCGGAAATCGTCGTGTGATGCGGCGTCCGGCCCATCCAGACTGATCGCCATTCTCGCCACGCCGCACTCCTGGAACCTTCGCACCGCCTCATTCGTCAGCAGCGGCGTCGCGCTCGGACTGACGTTTGTCCGCAAGCCTGCCTCCGCGCTTCGCCGCAGCAGAGGGAATAGATCGTGCCGCTTTAGAGGGTCGCCGCCCGTGAACACCATCAGGGGGCTGGTGCCAAATTGTTGGATCTGGTCGAGCAGCCGCAGTGCGTCCGCAGTGGTCAATTCACCCGGATTCCTCTCCGGCATGGCGGATGCGCGGCAATGCACGCAGGACAAGTCGCAAGCCTGGGTCGTTTCCCAGATGACCAATAAGGGCGCTTGATCGAAATTCATGGTACCCCCGAAAACGGCACTGCAATCGGGGTGCCAGGAAGGGCTATTTCTTCGGCAAGAGGTTGATCCGCTCGGTCGTAGCCGCTTCCACTGCTTTTCGTGTGAACGGCATCGGATGATACCTTCCTGATGCCCATTGCTCGATCAGATCGGCGTAATGCGGGCTGGACGGATCCCCGACCTCGCCCGGAACGTTGGTCATCATCGACTTATCCCAGTCGCTCAGATCGAGGATCTGCCGGTAGGAGGCTCCGCTGGTCTGGCGCGTCAGGCTGCCGCCGGTGTTGTTTACGGTATTGGCATCGCCGGGCCTCGGGAACGGGCCGCGATGGAATGACTTCCGGTTCAGCGCATGCCGGAATTCCACCTGATGCATCTTCCCCCAAGGCTGTGGCGACGGACCGAGTTGCTTCATCGCCGCCTCAAGCGACTCGGCGAGGGCCTTCGGATTCGGCTCGTTCTCAAGCGTCTGAAGCAGAATTCCCAGGTCCGTTTTCGGTCCAAATTCGGGTCCGAAAACCGCGGCAGGTAGCTTCGTCATCCACACCGAATAGATCGACGCGGGGACCGAATCCACTGTAAGCGCTCCGTCCCAGCGAATCAACTTCTCCACCACGTCCTGATACTTCACGGGTCTCCAGTTCCTCAGCACGCCCTGAAAGCGGCGCGCGGGAATGGATGTCACGTCGTTCTGGAGCCGCTCGAAGTCCGCGACGCTGAATTTCCTGGATTGGGAGAGCACCTCGCGCACGCGTCCAAACCGGAATGGCAGCGCCCATTCATAGGAGAGAGGGATCTTGTAGCCCGGCGGGAGGATGTTGTGATTCGCAGTGGCGATGAAGTGCGACGCCGGATTGTAGGCTCGCGGCAGTTCATCCGTCTTGCGATAGCCGCTCCACTCGTACTCCCCCGTGTCGCCAGGCACCGGAAAAAGGCCAGACCAGTTCCTACGGACCGGCGTCAACCCGGCCGCCTGCCAGCCGATATTGCCGTCGACGTCGGCGTACACCACGTTTTCGCTCGGCACGCGATACTTGTCCATCGCCTTCAGGAACTCCGCCCAGTTGCTCGCGCGCGCCGCGGCGAGGCCCGCCATGTATCCGGCGGTTCCAGGCTCGGTGCCCACCCATCGCAGGGCGAAAGCGCGGTTGCGGGCGCGGTCCTCATGTACGACGGGACCGTGGAGAGTGCGTCGCAGATCAACCGTTTGGGTGCCGGCGCCCTTTACGTTCAACGTGGCGCGCTCGATGTCCATCTTCTTCCAGCCGCCCTTGTACAAGTACTCGTCCGGATTCTTCGGGTTCAGCTTCTCGACATAAAGGTCTCCCTGATCGATGCCGACGATCGTGAAGCCGAAACCGATCCGCTCGTTGTGTCCCAGGGCTATCCCGGGCAACCCGGGCTCACCCGCTCCGATCGCGTTCCACCCTGGCGCCACAAGGTGCACCGTCTTGCGCAGAGACGGGGCGAGGATCGGCCGGTGCGGGTCGTTGGCGAGGATCGGCTTGCCGGTCACGGTCATGCTCCCATCCACCACCCAGTTGTTGCTCCCCGGTTCATCGGGAAATTTCACTGCGCCGATCGCTTCGTTGTAGACCGTGAGAATATCGCCGGTGATGTCGTTTAGATCGAGCCCCTTGGGCACTTCGAGCGCAATCGGAGGATCGGGCGCGAAATATTTTTGGAGTGCGGGCAGGCCGAACTTACGGGCGTCGATGGCGCGAGGCACTTCGCGCTGCATGCCCCTGATCATGAGCAGTCCCGCGATGCGCGAGACGCAATCTTCGGGGACCCACAGACCCGGATCGTAACCCGCGATCTGAAACTCGGGCGTGCGCTTGCCGCCAAGGGACTTGATGTAGGCGTTAATGCCGTCTGTAAACGCCGTGGCAATGCGCTTGGTGTCCGGACCGTACGCTTGCCACTCCGCATCCCAGTTACCCCTATAAGCCACTACGCGAGCGAGTTTGTCACGGGCGATCATGGCAGGTCCCAAGGCCTCGGCGAGTTTGCCGGTACCGACGCGGCGGAACAAGTCAATCTGAAAAAGCCGGTCTTTCGCAGCGATATAGCCCTGCGCGAAGAACAAGTCGTCAGCCGACTGTGCGTAAATGTGGGGCACGCCCCACCGGTCGCGCAGGATTTCGACCGGGCGACCGAGGCCGGAAACAGGGATATCTTCGGCCCGGGAAGCCGTTGAGAAAACGGTCGCGAGAAGCAAAGACGCGTAGAAGTTTCGCACGGCGCTATATTAGCGCGATTCGGTCACTTCGTGTCGGACGAGGTCTTCGTCGTGGATGCCGGCGCCGGCGCCGAAGGCGTGGTACTTGAGGAGTCTCCGCTCGAAGAACTCGAAGAAGATGATCCCGAAGAAGAACTGGAAGTAGGCGCCGTTGAACCCGCTGAGTCCACCTTGGCGGATTCGCTTTTTGTTTCAGCGTTCCCGTTGTCTTTCTTCGCAGAATCCGCGTCCTTTTTCGCCGCACCCTTGGCGTAGTCTGTCGCGTACCAGCCGCTCCCCTTAAGCTGGAACGCGGATCTGGAAATCAGACGCTCCACGATGCCGCCGCAGTTCTCATGCGATCGATCGGGCTCGTCAGAAAAATTCTGGAGAACCTCGAACACGTCACCGCAACTAGCGCATTTGTATTCGTACAGAGGCATAGGACAACTCGTTTCATTATATCAGAGACGTTTCATGGCCCTGAATTTGCAGTATCATACCTAGTCCATGCCGATCCCGTCGCGTTTCGTTGCCCTCGCCCTCATCACAGCCGCCCGCTCCTTCGCGGCGCCTCCCGACCTGATCGTCGTCGGCGCGGGGATCGCCGGACTCTCGGCCGCTCTCGAAGGCGCGCGGTCCGGACTCGACGTCACCGTCATCGAGCAGAACTCCGTCTTTGGCGGCCATGCTGTGATTTCCTCGGGCGGCCTATCGCTCATCGGTACGCCGCTCCAGGAGCGCTTGAAGATTGCGGACTCCCCCGATCTCGCCCGGCGCGATTTCGAAACATGGGGAGAAGACGCCGATGAGGCGTGGGTTCGCTACTACGTCAACAATTCGAAGACGGAGATACACGGCTGGATGACGGCTCTCGGCACGGAGTTCGTAAACGTGAGTCTCAACGGAGCGGGCAACAGCGTTGCCCGCTTTCATTCCCCGCGCGGACAGGGTCTCGGGCTCGTTATCCCCGTCCAACGCGGAATCTTGCGCCAGGGCGGCGTCACTTTTCTCTTCAACACCCGCGTAACCGGCCTGCAACTTGAAAAGGACCGCGTGACCGGCGTATCCACGCACAACCTTCGCTCCGGCGAAAAGGGCCGCTTGAACGCGCGCAACGTTCTCATCAGCACAGGCGGCTTCGCGGCGAACCTCGATATCGTGCGCGCCTCCTGGCCCAAACAAATTCCGCTGCCCGAACGCATCCTGGTTGGTGGTGGATTTTTCGCCCTCGGCGGCGGAATGGATCTCGTCAAAACCGCCGGCGGCGCTTCCGCGCGCCTGGACCACCAGTGGAACTACGCGAGCGGTCTCCCTGACCCCTTCGATCCCGACGGCAAGCGTGGCTTTTTCAGCTCGGCCTTCGGCGCCATCTGGGTCAACGCCCAAGGTAAGCGCTTCGTGCTCGAACAACACGAACCAAAAGTGACGATCCCCACCATAGCCGCTCAGAAACCCGCCCGTTATTGGGCCATCTTCGACGCCGAGGGCCGGAAGGGTTTTCGGGGCGTCCACGCAGGCTTCTCGCAGGACCGCGTTGAGGAGTTATTCAACGTTCCTGGATTCATTCCGAGAGGCAGTACTCTCGAAGACCTCGCACATGCTGCCGGACTGCCCGCCGGGACGCTCAAGACCACGGTGGAGCGATACAACGCCATGGTCGAAGCGGGGGTCGATACCGACTTCGGCCGCTTCGGTCCAGGGCAGCGGAAAGCGCGCGGTTTCGCGCCTCCCGTGCGCAAGATCGCGCAGGCGCCCTTCTACGCAGCCCCGATGTACGTCCTTATTCGCAAGAGCATGGGCGGCATCTCGGTCGATACTAGTTGCCGCGTGCAGACGGCGGACGGCAAACCGGTCCTGGACTCCTTGCCGCGGGCGAGGCTACTGGATTTGGCGGCATCAACGGCCGGCACGGGCTCGAAGGGACATTTCTCGGTCCCTCGATTCTCATGGGCCGCGTGGCGGCGCGCACGGTGGCGGCCGAATTGAAGCCCAAGCCCGCACCGGTTCCAACGTCGGAGGTTCGCACGACGCCGCCCGCCGTGAAACCTGAACTGGCAACTTCCTGCCTGGGATGCCATGACATCCCGAAGCTGATTGCGAAGGAGCGCCCGGGCTATTGGCATTTCGAGAGAGCGCACCGGATCGTCGTCGCGCGCGGCCTGAACTGCACCGGATGCCACGCCGAGATGGCGCCGTTCCGCGCCTCGTCCCACAGGATCGACCGCGAACTCCAGACGGGCACTTGCCAACACTGTCACATGAGTCCGCCGTTCGGCGGCAGGCGGATCGCAGCGGCTGAATAAGCCGCGGAGGCGGGGCAGAATCCTTTCGGCCTTGGATCGGAGCAAGAGCCTGGGCGGCATTCCGGTCGATACGAGTTGCCGCGTGCTGAGGATGGGCGCTAAACCGGTCCGCGGACTCCTTTCAGCGCGCGGGGGCCACCAGGTTTGCGAATCAGCAGCGTCACGGGCTTCAAAGGACCTTTCTCGGCCACTCAGTCCTCGTGGTCGCCGGATCGTCGCGGACGGTCGCTGAATTGAGACTCACGCCTGCAACCGGTTCCAACATCGGAGGTTAGGATAACGCCGTCCATCTTGAAACCGGACCTGGCAGGCGCCTGTCGTTGGATGCGGACATCCAGATGCTGGTAGCAAAGTAGGGCCGGACTATTTGCATTTCGAGACTGCGCCGGTTCGTGGCCAGGCGCTGCGGAAGTGCACGGGAGGCCACTCCGAGATGGTGGCGTTCCGCGGCACGACCCACAAGATCGATCGCGAACTCCAAACGGCCATCCGACAGCACTGTTCCGCGACATGGTTTGGCCGTGGGCGGCAGTCTCATCGCGGCTCCGAAATGGCGTCCAGAGACGCGCCAACGCAGTGTTCGCGCGTCGATGGATATGCGGAGCGCGCGGCGTTTCGGTCGGGAGCGCGGGCGGCGGTCCAACGGTGAACCTGCGGCGGCGTTGTCCGACGCACGTGGCCCGCTGAGAGTTTGAACAAAGGCCGATGACCACTTCCCGGTTGTTGAGGACTTGGTGCGCCGGTTTACTTCCTCGCGATCCACGCGAGGAACAACCCGTCGGGCGGGACATCTTCCCAGTAGGAAATGAAGCGGCTGCCAGCTTCACGGCAATGGCGCCGGAGCAGGCCCTCAAGTTCGCCGCGGTGGAACCACCGTTCCCACTCGGGCGTCTGGAGGCGGCCGAACTGCTCGGCGTTTTTGTCGATGATCACGATCTGCCCGCCCGTCTTTACCACCCGGCAGATTTCGGCGACGGCCGCTTCGATGTCCACGGCGTGCTCAAGCGATTCGGTTGCGTACGCTGCGTCGAAGAACCCGTCGTCGAAGGGCATCCGGGTCATCGGCGCGTGAACGGTGCGGATACCGTCCGGCACGCATTCCAGCATGGCTGCTGAGATATCCACGCCCCACAGTTCGGCGGCGGGGTGCCGCTCCATCAGGATCCGTGCGAACCGGCCTTTGCCGCAACCAGCGTCGAGCACCCGCTTGCCGGCGAGGTCTCCGAACTGGTTCAGGATTAACTGAACATGGAAGATCCGCGGATCGATCGTGGAAGGAAAATGTTCCTCATCGCGGGCGGCTTCGTCGAACGACTCCCGAATGCGGCTTTCGAGTTCCGGCGTGAGCCCCGGCGCCGAAGCGGCCGGCGGCCGGCCTCTCCATCGGGCGGACAAGAGCGATTTCCAGTTCATGCGATCATGCCCGCGTCAGGAAGATCGGAAGCCCGAGTTTGTGGTCGTAGTTGGGGCGGTAGCGTTCGCTGTTGTACATCGTCGCGACATCCACCCTCCGAGGTCCCAGGCCAGGATCGGGAATCGGCATATTGGCGTAACAGCCGCCCGAAATCGCCATCATCAGGCCGCTAAGGTTCTGTTGTATGCAGTCGATCGCCATGCCCGCAAACGTAGAGGCAATCATTTTGTCGACGAAATCCGGGCTGCCGCTGCGCAGATCGTAGGTAAGGTCGCTAACGATGGTTTCTTCGTTGATTCGCGCCTTGATTTCGTCCGCAAGATCCTCGCCGACGTTGACCTTCTTGCGATGCCCGAAGGCGTCAGGCTCGCCCCGCTCCCGTACATTGTAGCCTTCCCATCCGGCGCCTTCCGAGAGAACTACGACCGCATAGTTACTGGGGTTGTCCTGCTTGTCCTTGGCGAGGATCTCGAGCATTCGATCCAGGTTGAATTTGAACTCTGGGATCGCGCAGCGGAGCGAGCTCACGTATGCGGTGTAAAGCGCCGTGTAGCCGGCGTCGCGTCCGAAGATACGGAAGATGCCGATGCGCTCGTGCGACCCCACTGTCGTGCGCTGCCGGTCGATCGCGTTCATCGCGCGCGTTATGGACGTCGAGAACCCGATGCAGTACT
>SYKU01000048.1 GCA_005808865.1 Acidobacteriota bacterium | reverse complement strand
TGGGTGACCTCGATTGGGGTGGGTTGGCGAAGCGCGAACTCCGCCAAATTCCAGTTTTACCCCATGTTTATGGGGTCATCCAAATGGTTGGGCGCGCCTCAACCCTCACGGGCATGGCGATATGATGCATTGGTCAGGTTAATCAGAAGACCGCAAGGAGCCTCTTCAATCACCTAAACAAGGGCGCTGGCGCCGCGCGCGCCAGTTCCTCGATTGACCTTGCCAAAGTGGATCTGTTCAAGGGCTATGATTACAGAGCCCTCATCAACAACACTCCCGATGGAGCGAACGCCTATGACGTACGTTACGGCAAGCCCGATATCTTCAACCAGGGGTTCCAGGGCAGAATGGGAGTGAGGTTCATTTTCTAACTCTGTCGATCGAGGCAATCCGGCTGTAATCCGGGCGCTTCCTCCGGGAAGCGCCCTTCTTTTTTGGGGCCGTAGTGCCAGCCGTTGACTTCTTTCTTGCACCACCCGGAATCGGGCGGAGCATGTTTCCACCGAACGCCTGATCTCGCCGGAGACGCCACAGGAGGCGACAGAGGAGGCCAGTCCGGAAGAGTCGGAGTTCGCGCGTTTGCAGCGGATAACTCGCGCCAAAACGGCGTTAAGCAAACTCTATTCCCCGCCATTCAACTTCGGGGAGGTGGGGTGTCACAATACATCGTGTTTATGGCGGGCTGATCCACGCCGTTGCGGAGAGCGATGACCATCAGTCCTGGCGGTACGGTGGCCGTGGACCGGGAAACCGATCTACAGCCCGCGCATGTGGAAGCCGCCGTCCACGTTCAGAACCTGCCCGGCGCAATAATCGAGCAGGCCATCCGCGATCGCTCGAACGGCGTTCGCGACGTCAGCGGCCTCGCCCATGCGGCGCTGTGGCAGGAGCCCTCCCGCGATCTTCTCCTCGTAGGATCTTTCCACGGCAGAAATCATGTCCGTCCGGATAATGCCCGGCCGGATCTCAAAGACCTTGATTCCGTGCGGAGCGAGCCGCTGCGCCCAAAGCGAGACCGACATGCTCAGCCCCGCCTTTGAAATACAGTATTCGGCGCGGTTCAGCGACGCCGCGTAGGCGGAAATCGACGTGATGAACACAATGCGCCCCTCTCTCTTTTCGAGCATCCACGGGGCGGCAAGCTGTGTGAGGAAATGCGGTCCTTTCAGATTGGTGGCGATCAATTCGTCGAAGCTCTCCTCCGTCGTGTCTAGCAGGTCGCGCCGCTCGCGCACCGGCATTCCCGCGTTGTTCACCAGGAGGTCGAGCGTCCCGAACCTCGCGCGGGCATGTTCGACAAGCGCTGCGCGATCGGAAGAGGAGGAGATGTCGGACTGGAGAATCTCCGCTCCCGTTTCGGCACGGAGACGCTCCGCGGCATCAACGCGGCCCCTGTAGGTGGCAAGCACGTCATGCGTCCGCGAAAGCTCGACCGCGATGCCACGCCCGATGCCGCGGCTCGCCCCCGTTACGATCGCCGCCGGCCGCCGGTCACTTGGCACTGGCGAGCGCCTCGTCGAGAGCCTTCGAGATGTCCTCGAATGAAATTTTTTCGATGAAGGGGATGCCGTTGACGAACACCGTGGGTGTCTTCGTCACGCCTCGCGTCTCTCCATCGCGGTAATCCCGATCGACTCGATCCGCGAACTCCGGTTTCGTCAGCGCATCCTGGGCCTCGGCGGTCTCCACGCCGTGGGTCCGGCAGAAATCGTGCAGCTTCTGTCCAAACGTGTCCACGGTAGTCGAATCAAAATTCGACAGCATGTAACGCCGGTAATCCAGTCCGAGTGACGCCCTTTTCGACTCAAAAAAGCGGGCCGCGATCGCCGCTTTTCTTGCCCATTCGTGTTTGGGGAGCGGAAAGTCGCGATGAAGAAAGGCCACGCTTTCTTTATACTTCGGCAAAATCCGCGAGTCCATCATGCGTCGAAAGTCCGCGCAGTCTCCGCATTGCAGATCCTCGAAGATCAGAACCCTCACGCGGCTGTTGGCCTTGCCCTCGATCAGAACCTCTGCGAGCAGACCCGTCGCCGCGGCCACGGTCGTCATCAACAGCCACTTTTCCACGGGTTTCCTTCGCGGCTCTCAGGCTACCGGATTTCCATAATCTCTTTTTCCTTCACGCGGGCGGCCTGATCGAGCTTTTCCATATAGGTATTGGTCAACTTCTGGATATCCTCGTGGGCGCGCTTGTCATCGTCCTCCGCGATCGCCTTGTCCTTCAACAGTTTCTTTGAAGCTTCGTTTCCGTCGCGGCGGATGTTGCGCACGGCTACGCGGTGATCCTCTGCCAGATGATGCAGACGCTTGGCCAGTTCCTTGCGGCGCTCCTCGGTCAGCGGTGGGATCGGAAGCCTTATGATCTTGCCGTCGTTGGCCGGATTCAACCCCAGGTCGGAGGCTCGAATCGACTTCTCAATCACTCCGATCTGCGAGACATCCCATGGCTGAATCGTGATAAGCGAAGGCTCCGGGACGTGCAGATTGGCGATCTGATTCAGGGGAGTGGGCGTACCGTAGTAGTCCACACGGATATGATCGAGGATACTTATCGAAGCCCTCCCCGTGCGTATGCTCGCCATGTCGTGCATCAGGTCGCGCAGCGCCTTTTCCATTCTGACCTGCATGTTCGCTTCAATCTCTTTGATTGTGTTCATATGAGGTTTTCCCGCCACTTCCAGTTTAGTGGATTAGCGTTCCCACCGGCTCGCCCGCCGACATGCGCATGATGTTCCCCGCGGTATTCAGGTTGAAGACCAGAACCGGCAGCCTGTTGGCGCGGCACATGGCGATTGACGTCGCGTCCATCACGCCAAGCGACCGCGAGAGAACCTCGGTGTAGCCGATGTCGCGGAACATCACCGCGTCGGGGAACTTCAGCGGGTCCTTGTCGTAAACGCCGTCGACGCGCGTGGCTTTAGCAAGCACATCCGCGTGAATTTCAAGCGCGCGCAAAGCGGCTGCTGTGTCGGTTGAAAAATAGGGGTTCGAAGTGCCGCCGGCGAAGATGACCACGCGGCCCTTTTCCAGATGGCGGACGGCGCGCCGCCTGATGTAAGGTTCGGCCACCTGCTGCATCTGGATGGCGCTCATCACGCGGGTAAAGACGCCGGCCCGTTCGAGCGCGTCCTGCAAGGCAAGTGAGTTGATGACGGTAGCAAGCATCCCCATGTGGTCTGCCGCCACGCGGTCCATGCTGTGAGCTGCCGTCGAGACACCACGGAAAATATTACCGCCCCCGACGACGATACCGATCTCGACGCCGGTCGCCCTCACTTCCGCAATCTCGGAAGCCAAGCCGTTGACACGATCCGCATCAATGCCAAAAGTGCCGTGGCCGGCGAGAACCTCGCCGCTTAATTTGAGTAGAACTCGCTTATACGGCGTCACTACCCGGCGCGTCTCCGACCTTGAACCGGACGAATCGCGAGACGCTGATGTTCTCGCCCAGTTTTGCGATCTTGGTCTTGATCAACTGGTCCACTGAGACGGTGCTCTCTTTTACGAAAGGCTGGTCGTAGAGGCAGACTTCCTCGTAGAACTTCGCCATCCGGCCTTCGACAATTCTCTCGGCGACATTTGGCGGCTTGCCTTCGGCAAGTGCGCGGGCATGCTGAATGTCGCGTTCCCGCGCCAGTGCGGTCGGCGTCACGTCTTCGCGCCGCAGAAACTTCGGATCCGCTGCCGCGATGTGCATCGCCAGATCATGAACCAGTCCCTGAAAGTCCTCGGTGCGTGCGACGAAATCGGACTCGCAGTTCACCTCAAGCATTACGCCTAGTTGGCCGCCGTGGTGAATGTAGCTCCCGATCAGTCCCTGTTTGGTGGCTCGCGAAGACTTCTTGCCGGCCGAGGCGATGCCGCGCTTACGCAGCACGATTTCGCCTTCGTCGAGGTTGCCGTTTGCTTCCTTCAGTGCGCTTTTGCACTCCATCATGCCGGCGCCGGTGCGTTCGCGCAGTTCTTTTACAAGTTGTGCGGTAATTTCCGCCATAGGTTTTCCTGGATGACGCCGATTCTGTTAGGCGCCGCTTTCCGCAACCGGTTCAGCTACTTCCGGCATGGGACCCTTACGAAGCGACTCCGATGGCAAATCCACGTCGCCAAAACTCTCCGCCATGATCTCCTCGGCGTACTTGGGGTCCACGTACTGCGTGTACTCCGGAATCTCTTCGACGGGCGTCTCGTCCGTGATGATTTTCTCCGCCGTAAAGTCCATTTCCGAAGCCAATGCGCGGCCTTCGATAACCGAATCCGCAATCTTGCTCGTGAACAGGCGGATGGCTCGCAGCGCGTCGTCGTTACCCGGAATCACCCAATCGACTTCTTCGGGATCGCAGTTGGTGTCGACGATAGCAACAACGGAAATCCCAAGACGACGGGCTTCCTTCACCGCAATCGCTTCTTTGTTTGAATCGATGATGAAGATCACGTCCGGAAGACCCGGCATGTCCTTGATACCCGCAAGATTCTGATCGAGTTGCTTTCGCTCGCGCTCCAGACGGATGACTTCCTTCTTCGGCCTTGCGTCGTAACCGCCATCAGTCGACATCAGCTCCAGTTCCTTGAGCCGCTTGATCGATTTCTGGACGGTCATCATGTTGGTGAGCAATCCGCCCAGCCAGCGCTGATTGACGTAATACATCTGACAACGGAGGGCCTCTTCGGCAACGGCCTCCTGCGCCTGACGCTTCGTGCCGACAAACAGCACCGTCTTGCCCTGAGCCGCCATTTCGCCAACGAAGCGGGCCGCGTCCTTGAACATCTTCAGCGTCTTCTGAAGATCGATGATGTAGATTCCGTTACGTTCGCCAAAGATATACTGCTTCATCTTTGGATTCCAGCGCTTGGTCTGGTGCCCGAAGTGAACGCCGGCTTCGAGCAATTCTTTCATTGATATTGCGGGCAAAATCCCTCCTTACAAGATTGGACGCGAACCCCGTGTCCGCGCCGGACTACAGGTCTTCCCTGAACACACGCGTTCCAAAGCGAGATTTGCGCGGGCAGGGAAAACTCCATCGAACTAACGCTTGGAGAACTGGAACCGCTTGCGGGCGCCTTTCTGTCCGTACTTCTTACGCTCCCGTTTGCGTGGATCGCGAGTGAGGAAACCAAGCTTCTTCAGCTTCGGACGAAGCTCTGCGTTGAACTGAACCAGCGCGCGCGCCAGGCCCAGGCGTGCCGCGCCCGCCTGTCCGGCACAACCACCGCCGTGAGCGAGCATCAGGACGTCGAACTTGTCGGCGGTTTCGGTCGCGGCCAATGCCTGCTTGACAACGCCGCGAGTTACTTCGGTGGTAAAATAGTTTTCAAAAGCCCGGCCGTTGACTGTGATATCTCCCTTGCCATGCCGGAGAAAAATACGGACAACCGACGTTTTGCGGCGGCCTGTTCCCAGAAACTGAACCATCGTAGATGCCACTCAAACTCCTCTTGGTGACGCGACGGGATTCGCCGCGGGTTGCTGTGCCTGGTGAGGGTGTTTCCCGCCGGCGTAGACCTTTAACTTGCGATACATTTGCTTGCCCAGTTTAGTTTTGGGCAGCATGCCGAAGATCGCATCTTCGATCATGCGCGTGGGCTTGTTGGCGCGGACGCGTTTTGCGCCCATTTCAACAAGGCCGCCTGGATATCCCGTGAAATGACGATAGACTTTCTGATCGTCCTTCGCGCCCGTCAGTTTGACTTTTTCGGCGTTGATCACAATAACATGATCGCCGGTGTCGAGGAAGGGGGCGTAGATAGCCTTGTGCTTCCCCATAAGGAGTCTGGCCGCTTTGCCGGCAAGCTTCCCCAGAACAGCGTCATTGGCATCGATCAGATGCCATTTTCGTTCAATCCCATTCTTGGATGGGAACTTTGTACCGCTCATTGACACACGTCTCCACTTCGGTTATACGAACTACTAAGATTAGCCGAATTGAAGGACGGGTGTCAAATCGGAATCTTTTCCAATACAGGGCTGACCTGAACGGGAGGTTGCCACACCACGGGCGGTGGAGAAAGTGCGGCCCGCCGGCCGGCCCTGGAGTAGTGCGGGATAGACGGAAAGGAACCAAGCCGACATCTTTGACTAAAGGGAAACTAATCCACGGTCCGCAGGGAATCCTGCGTCCCTTAGTATCGTCCCAGGATGCATTGTATCGCTTCGATCCGGCCGTGGAGGCCCATCATCCGATTGGATTACGCTTCCGCAGTCCTGGGTCTTGTAAAACGAGAGAAGGAGTCGTAAAGTAGGTGACGCGAGAGTTGCTCGTTTGAATGTCGGGCCGGGCTATCCTCGCTAGTCTCAGTTAGGGAGCCATTATGAATCGCGCGGCTGCTGCAATCTTTCTGTCCTTGCTGGTTTCGACCGCACCGGCATTTCCGCAGGCCAAGTCCACCGCAACTCTGTCCGGCACCGTCACGGACGCAAGCGGTGGAGTGATCCAAGGCGCCAAGATCACGCTGACAGGAGCTGAAACCGGCGTTTCCCGCGAGGTTGCCAGCGACGAGCAGGGAGTTTATCAGGCGTTGTTGCTACCCCCGGGCGCCTACGATGTGAAGGCCGAGCGTGAAGGCTTCACCGGCCAGACAAAGAAGGGGCTCCAGTTGACGGTGGGAGACACTGCGGTTTTCGATTTTCAGCTCGCGGTGGGCGCGAGCACCGTGCTCGTCGAGGTGGAAGGCGTCACGCCCGCCGTGGATACAGGGCGCATGCAACAATCGAACACCATCGACCAGATCGCTGTGAAAAATTTGCCGATCAACCGCCGGGATTACCTCACATTCGCGCTGCTCGCGCCGGGCATTTCGGATTCAAAAGCGCTTGCCGATGCAACCAGTTTTCGCGTGAAGCAGACCCCGGATAGCGGGCTGTCGTTTTACGGCGGCAACGGACGCGGCAACAGCGTCACGGTTGACGGTGGCGAAGCCAACGACACCGCAGGGGGAGTCCGGACCACAGTGAGCCAGGAAACGGTGCAGGAGTTCCAGATCAACCGGAGCAACTACTCAGCGGAACATGGCGGCGCGCGGGGCGGCGTAATCAACATCATCACGAAGGCCGGCGGAAACAACGTTCATGGTTCGGCGTTCGCTTTCTTCCGCCATCAAAGTCTCGACGCCACCGATCCGTTCGCCATCACATTCTCGGACAACCAACTCCGCCGGGTCAAGCCGCCTTCCACCAGGCAGCAGTTCGGGGGCACCATCGGCGGTCCGATAAGGAAGGACCGCACATTTTTCTTCACGGGCTACGAACAGCTGCGGCGGCGCGAATCGGTCGCGGTTCCCGTGCTCACGAACCTCGCCATCTTCCAGCCTACGGCGGCCCAGAATGCGATCCTAAACGCTTTACCGGCGGCGGCGGCGGCGCAGTTGCGTCCCGCGCTGACAGCTCCGCAAAGCACGATCGACCTGTTCACGAAGAATAGCGGCGTGTTTCCCTTCAAGTCGGATACGTATCAGACGTTGATTCGCCTCGATCACGCCATGAATGACCGTAACCAGATTTCGTTTCGCTACAATTTCACCGATTCCTACGAAACCAATCCAAATCTCAAAGGACTCGTGGGACTCTCGCGCGGATTCATCAACGATACTGTCGACCATACGGCGATTGTTGGCTGGACGCACACGTTCGGCCCTTCGATGATCAACGAAGCGCGCACACAGTACAGCAACTCCCGTCCCATCGTTGGAACCAACGATCCCTTCGGCCCCGAACTGAACATTAATGGATTCGGCTTTTTCAATCGCGACATCTTCCTGCCGAGCGACACCATCAACCGGAAGCAGGAGATTATAGACAATCTGAGCATCATCAAGGGCTCGCATACCTTTAAGGTGGGGACACAGATACTGGTTCGCGGGACGCGCGGATTATCCGAGACGTTCTTCAGCGGCCGGTTCACGTTCGGGGCGCTCCCCGGCGCGTTCGTGAATCCCGCGCTCGCGACTACGTCGATCACCGCTCTTCAGGCTTTCAATCTTGGGTTGGCGCAGTCTTACCAGCAAGGATTCGGCGAGCCCGCCGTGGCCGCGACCCATCCGTACTACGCCGGCTTTGCGCAGGATTCCTGGCGCGTGCGCAAGAACCTCACGCTCAGCTACGGGGTCCGCTACGAAGCGGACGTCAGAACGGAGTGGCTGCGCACGGACAAGAACAACTGGGCGCCGCGCGTGGGTTTCGCGTGGGATCCCTTCGGCGACCACAAGACGACAATCCGCGGGGGTTATGGCATCTATTACGCGCCCACCGATTTCACGATCGACTACGTGGTAAAGGCGTTGAACGAGATCAACGGACAACGGCAGATCGCGCAAGTGCTTTCCACTCTCAACGCAGCCGACCCGCTGGCGCGCAACGGACCGGTGAACATTTTCCAGACGCTGCGGCGTCAGGGCGTCATCGGAGTTCCCACGCCCCAGCGCAGCATCACTCCCGGCGATCTGACACAGTTCGGCATCAACATCAGCCAGACGGGGCCGCGACCGCCGCTGACGGTGCTGTTCAAGGGTTCGCCCGATTTCGTGAACTCATACGCGCAACAGGCGAGTTTCGGGCTTGAGCGCGAGGTCGCGCCCGGGCTTTCGGTTTCGGCAAGCTACGTCTGGTCCCGCGCGCTGAAGATCGTGCGGGCGCGCGACGATAATCTGCTTCCCGCTCCCGTGAGTCCGGCGCTCGGTATTCGCACGTGGAGTCCGGCGTTTTTCAAGCAGCCGCTGCTGTTCCAGGACAATGTATACGAGTCGACAGGAAACAGCTTCTACAACGGTTTCATGCTCGAGGCCAACAAGCGCTTCAGCCGGAACCTCAGCTTCCACGGGAACTACACCTTTAGCAAGGCGACAGACGAGGTGCTCGACTACAACAGCGACTTTCAGCCGAATGACCAGACGAATTTGCGAGCGGAGCGTTCACTTTCGGCATTCGATCAGCGCCACAAAGTGGTGTTGTATGGCGTGCTAAGCGCCCCGAAAGCTGGAAGCGGCGCCTCGGCGTTGCGTCAAGCGGTGGCAAATTTTGTATTTACGCCGATTTTTCGCTCGAACAGCGCGCGCCCATTCAACCTGCTTGCGGGCGCGGATCTGAATGCGGACCGGCACTCGACGACTGATCGTCCGGTGAATTCGGGCCGCAACACGGGGATCGGACCCAGCTTCTGGACATTCGATACCAGACTTTCGCGCAGGATTTCATTCGGCGAACGGGCGGGCGTTGAGGTGATGATGGAAGCGTTCAATCTCTTCAACCACACGAATTTCGGCAGCGTCAACAACACAGTATGCGCGGAGATAGCGGTGAGCGCGTGCAGGGCGGATCAGTTGGGCGTCAGGCCGAGGGAAGACCGGGGACCGAGCCAGGCGTTCGGGTATACAGCGACGTTTGACATGCGGAGACTTCAGGTGGGGCTGCGGTTTACGTTCTGAGTCATGAAAATCGTGTATGATTCCGAGGTGGACGTTTTCAGCGTAATACTTAGCGACGCGCCGATCGCGGAAGGCGACCAAGGCTGCCTACAGCCCTTGACCTTTTCCGCTCGCCGCTGTCCACTGTCTACGTGTCTAACCACCGCTTGCTGCCGACGACGACGGATGCGATCCTGAAGCGTTACGGCTGAAGTGCATGGCGTTCGTCTTCGCGCACTGAATGCGATCTGACAGCCCACGGCTACGAGGCGTACACGAACACTTGGCGCGTGTCCGACTCTTCGTCTGTGCAGGCCACAAAGAAACGGATACTGCGAGTAGATTTCGGTTCATGATCGCGGCGGTGTATTCGTGCCGAGCGATCGCGGAGTTGATGTTAGACCCATCTTCTACAGTGCCCTGATGAAAGTTATTCATTCGTTGAGGGTTACGTTTTCTAAAAACGCCTAGTGACACGGATTTCCCTCCAGTTCCGGCTTCGCCGGGTGAGTGGGAGTTTCGCATTTCCGTATGGTTG
>SYKU01000442.1 GCA_005808865.1 Acidobacteriota bacterium | reverse complement strand
GTAGTCGCCGCGCCGGCGGCTCCGGCCAATATCATGACCGCCGTCAGGCTCAGGTTGCGAATCAGTTGTTGTTTCATCTTCTTTCTCCTTCTTACACCTGTATTTACGCGAGCCCCGGAGCAGCGGTTGCCCGCGGGAGGCTAAAGAAGTGTAAAACGTTTGTAAAGGGCGGAGCAGCCCAGCCTGTTCGCGAGTTCTCCTCAAAAACTGTTAGTCGATCTGCGGCTGCGCCATCCTTACACGGCAGGTGGGTTGCCGAGGCGCGATAGACGAGGGCAGGTCGAACACCCTTGGGGGTCCAAAGTCGCCGCCCAATCGCCGCCGTTTGTAGTACTCAGACCGGTCTCGCCCTGCACTGGTGCCTTATGAAACTACATCTTGATTCGTGTCCGATGCGGAAACTCCTCCTGGCAGCCTGCTTAGAGCTATTGCCCGATCGCCTGGCTCCAGACTGAATTGTAGTCGCGGGTAACGAATGGGGCCGAAACGGAAGTGGAGTCCTTCCGGCGCTAAAGAGACCCGTTGGCGATTTGAGGCCGTAACAGTCAACGCGATTGGGCCATTGCCCGGAACCGTCCAGTATTGGTTTGTTTGTCTTGCCATCCTGTCCTCCGTCGTCGAATACAGCAATATGGTTTGAACTGTGGCGGCCGATTGAGAAATGCCCTGGATTGGGAGGCGCGGCAGTTTCGGCCCTGGCTAAGTTTGCTTCCCGCGCTTTCCGCCCGCCTTTGGCTCCAGGCATGAACTCATCAGTTGCGCGAGGTCGAGACTGAACTCCGGCTGAAAGACCTCGGGCGACCACTTGCAGCCCTCGTCAAACTGGAGCCCCACGTAGTATCCGATTTCCCAGAATGTGCAGTACATCACGATGCCGCGCAGTTCGCCGTTCGGATGGGCTATCGCGATGCGGCATCCCACGGGAATCGGGCACTCGAACTGTATGCAAGCTCCGGAAGGGGAAAGGTCTTCGAGTATGGCGGAAGTCCGTACGATGTTCCCGTGCTCATCCGGGAAGCACACATGCAGCAGGTCGGCGCACATCATCCGGGCATTCAGCCTTTTCTCCTGCATAACCTCATATTCGGCGGATCGGACCGAAAGGTTTAACGGATGGAAGTATTTGCACCGGCCCCCCAGCGGCGTTGCTGTAGTAAGACTGCCGCAACCGCGAAATGGGCGCGACGTTCGCTGATCCTTGAATCGAAATGGGTGCCGGCCAGCCGATTGCACGGAAGGCGCGTCGGGGACGGCACGTCCGTACCGGTTTCAGCGCCGCCGATCAGCGTGGCCGCTCCGGCACCACGGTGGATCACGGTCGTGGGACCGGCCTGAGGTCGAGCCGTGTCCGACAGTGTCGGGCAAACCCGGCGGGGGGAGAATACGTAACAGCAGCGGCCGCTCGACCGGTGGTGCGAATCCGGAGCGCCTGGATAGCGGACCAGCGAATATACGATCGCTTCCCGTTCAAGCCCATGGTCCGCCTGCCCTCCATCAGCCGCCATCAGCCACGCATCCCTTCGCAAAAGTGGCATAATCTTAAATCGCGCCGCCATGGATGAAGAACGCCGGGAACGAATTCGATACTACGCCTTCGCCGCATTTGTAGGCGTCCTGCTGCTGCTGAATTTTACGGGTATCTTCAAGACCGTATTCGGCATCGATACCGCCGCCATCATCACGCTGCTTGCCGGATACAAGACGTTCAACAACTCCATCCAGGCGCTGCTTGAGAAGAGAATCTCCGCGGACCTGGCCCTCTGCATCGCCGTTATCGCGGCGCTCTCGGTGGGGGAATACCTCGCCGCGGCGGAGGCGATGTTCATTATCCTCGTCGGCGAGGGTCTTGAATCCTACGCCGCCGGACGCACCGAAGCAGCAATCGAACGTTTTATCCAGCAACTTCCGCGAGTGGCGCGGTTGCTCCGCGATGGCGAAGAAACGGAGGTCGAAGCCGCCACGCTCACCCCCGGAGATATCATCCTCGTGCGCGCCGGCGAGCGCATCGCCGCGGACGGCGTCATCGACACGGGCGCTTCGAGCATTGACGAAAGCTCTGTTACGGGCGAGTCGCTCCCCCGCGATAAACAGCCCGGCGACGAAGTCTTCTCCGGCACCCTCAACGGCAACGGACTGCTGCGCATCCGCGTGAGCCGCGCCGGATCGGACACCACTCTCGCACGCGTGATCGCCCTCGTCCAGGAAGCGAAGCAACGCCAGGCCCCCGTCGAGCGCCGCGCCGACCGTTACGCCAAGTATTTCCTGCCCGCGCTGTTGCTCTCCGGCGCACTCACGTTCTATTTCACGCGCGACTGGCTGCGCACCGTCGCGGTGTTGATCGTAGCCTGTCCTTGCGCGCTTATCCTGGCTACGCCGGTCGCCATGGTCGCTGCCATCGGAGGGCTCGCAAGGCGCGGCATTCTCGTTCGCGGCGGTAACGTGCTGGAGCAAGCCGCGAAGGTCGACACAGTGGTTTTCGACAAGACGGGCACCGTCACCGAAGGCCAGTTCGAAATCGTGAAAATCCTTCCGGCCGGCTGTACGGAGAGCGAGTTGATCGCGCTCGCCGCGGCCGCGGAGCGCGGCTCCGATCACGTACTCGCCCGGGTCATTACCGCCGAAGCAGCTTCGCGTAATCTTACCGTGCCCCATGCCGAGGATGCCAGCGTACTGCCGGGGCGCGGCGCGCAATGCCGGGTGGGCGGAAGCATCATCCGCGCGGGAAACGCCGCGTTCCTCGCGGAGAATGGCGTCCAGCACGCGGAGCACCTGCTCGAAGAGGCCGACCGCATGGGCGCAACCGCCGTCCTTGTCGCCGAAGACGGCCGGCTCTGCGGCGCAATCCTCCTCCGGGACCGCGTTCGCGGCGGCGTGCGGGGAGCGATCGCGGCTTTCGACGGGCTTGAGATCTCCCATGTCGTCATGTTGACAGGGGACCGCCGCCGCGCCGCCGAAGCGATCGCGCGTGAAATCGGAGTGCCGAATGTCGAGGCCGAACTGCTGCCGGAGCAAAAGCTCGACAGGATACGTCAACTGTCGGCTCAGGCTCGCGTGGTCGCAATGGTCGGCGACGGCATCAACGACGC
>SYKU01000047.1 GCA_005808865.1 Acidobacteriota bacterium | reverse complement strand
TGGATCCCACCTTCTATCCAACTGGCGTCAAACCCTCAAGGGCTCAACTCAGCCAACTCTCCATCACCCCAAAACGCGTGCTGCCAAAATGGAACTACACCATCTCGCCCAAGATGTGAAATTGTTCTTGGGCGGTTGCTAAAGGCCGCCCATGCCGCGTACAATCTCCGCGCTTGGAGTAGGAGAGAATGCTGCACGAGTTGCGCGACCGCTCTTCACTCGTTGAACCGGAGATGCGGGTTTCCCACGTCCGGCTCTCCTGAAAGCTCTCGCCTTCGGCTTTTCGCATTTCCCGACGGACGGAGCAGCACCAACCGCGCCGGTGGTGCATCCAAACCTTGCCTTGCGACGGTCGGTACGGTCGTGAACTGCGTCGCTGCTGGTACTGGACGAGGAGAAGTAATCCATCCAGCCTTCGAGGTGCCGATTCAGTTCGCCGATGAGAACCGGGATAGGCTTGCCGTGCTGATGAGGCTCGGCGTTTCGGGCAGCGTTTCGGGAAGCTTTTCGCGTAACGTCCGTGGCAGACTTCCCTGATGGAATCACAAGCGCGCTTCGTCCATCACCGCCAGCCTCTCCATTTTCCCTCGCGGTACCGGCTCGCCAACTGCCGACGCTCGTATCTGGCTCCCCGTACCTCATGCGATGGTCACAGCATTGCGCCTCCAATCACGTCATGTGGTGTAACGGCCGCACTACGACCACGAATTCGCACGTTCTTTTCCCTTTCTTTCATGATCTGGAACGGTTTTCGCCGTCAAGGGTCCGCTCCCGCCGAGCCTGCTGGTACTTCCTTGACCGCTCCCAGCCGTTCCCACGGATGAACTTAGATGAGGGAAAGAACTTGACTGGTCGCCCCGCGGACTGTGACACCGTAGGCGGCAAAGATCGCGGTCCGTTCCAACCTGGCTCCGCCGGCGTCCCGGCCTCTTCCCAAACTGCTAGTCGGCGTGCCCCCCCTTCCAACCCGCGCCTGTCGCTCGAAATCCACTACCTCGCTCCCCTCCAAAGGTGCCTGGATTGCCTCGCGGCTCAACTTCTTCGCGTGCCGCCTCCCGATAGTCACCATCCGGCATGCTTCGACCGCCCACATCCTGTTTTAAGACAAGACTGAACCAACCTTGTCGCGCAACCACACTTCGTCGTACAATGACCGTTTCCACCCGGAGGATCTCAAATGGCAAAGCTAGGCTTTCTAGGACTCGGCATCATGGGCCAACCCATGGCGCGCAACCTGATGCGCGCCGGTCACGACGTAGCTGTCTGGTCGCACACGGCGGCGAAGGCTCGCGAACTGGCATCTGCCGAAAAAGGCGTGTTTTGCGAAACTCCCCGCCAAGTCGGCGAACACGCCGAGTGCGTGTTCCTGTGCGTCGGCGATACGAAGATGTCCGATCAGGTGGTTCTAGGACCGGACGGAGTCGCCGACGGATCGAAAGCCGGGTCCGTTATCGTTGACGCCAGTACCGTCGCCCCCAGCGCCAGCCGGGAAATGGCTGAAAAACTCGCCGCCAAGGGCATTCGCTTCCTCGACGCCCCCTGCACTGGTTCCAAGCCCGGCGCTGAGAGTGGAAATCTGACCTTTATGATCGGCGGTGACAAAGATGTCTTCGAAAGCGTCAAGCCCTACTTCGAACCCATGGGAAAACGGCTCTACTACTGCGGTACGGCCGGGATGGGCCTCCACGCCAAGCTCACCCAGAACCTGATCCTCTCGAACATCCTCCAAGCCTTCAATGAGGGCATGGTCCTCGCTACGAAGGCGGGGGTCGAGCCGAAATTGATGCTCGAAGTCCTCGCAAACAGCGCTGCGAAGTCGGGACTCATTGAATTTAAAGCCCCTTACGTCTTCCGCCGCGACTTCAGCACTAACTTTTCCGTAAAATGGATGCACAAGGACATCGGATTGATGCTGGACTCCGCTCAGGAGCTGAATGTGCCGCTCCCACTCACATCCCTCACCCGGCAGATGTTTCAGGCAGCCATCTCCACCGGGCACGGTGATGAGGATATCTGTTCTACAATCAAGGTGTTAGAGGGACTCGCCGGAGTCGAAGTCAAGAGCGAATAAAAAAACTACAAAAAACTGTTGCATTTCCAGAAAGAATATACTAATATTGGAATCAAGCCGGGGAGGTAACTCCCACCAAAGCGAGACTAACCTCTAAACTAAGACCCCTGAAGCATTCCTCCCCGGCGCCCGCAAGGGTTCGGTCTTAGAAAAAGCAGAGCGAAATTCCAAAAACAGAATTGCATGAAGCAGTTGACGGTACTCGGTTCCACTGGCTCGATCGGTGTCAACACGCTTGATGTCGTCCGCCAGAATCCCGACCACTACCGTATCTTTTCCCTTGCGGCCGGCCAAAACGTGCCGGTTCTCATCTCCCAGATCCTCGAATTCCGCCCCCAGGTCGTCGTCGTTGCAACGGAGTCCGCGCGGGCGCGTCTAGTAAGTAGCCTGACCGAATCGAGCCTTGGGCGAAGCGAATGGCCGGAGCTGCAGTGCGGACCTCAGGCGCTGGTAGCGGTCTCGGTTGCCAGTGAGACTGACGTAGTGATGTCGGCAATCGTCGGTGTCGCCGGCCTGGAGGCGACCCATGCCGCGGTAATCGCGAAGAAGCGCGTCGGGTTGGCGAACAAGGAAGTGCTGGTCTCGGCCGGCCGGATTGTCATGGATGCGGTGCGAGCCTCAGGGGCCGAATTGATACCCGTGGATAGCGAACATAATGCCGCGCATCAGTGCCTCGATGGCGCGAACCGGCGTGAAGTCACCAGACTCCTGCTCACTGCCTCCGGAGGTCCGTTCCGTACTACGCCGCGAGCCGAACTGGAGAATGTGACACCGGCCCAGGCGCTGAATCATCCGACGTGGAAAATGGGGAATCGCATCACAATTGACTCAGCCACGCTGATGAACAAGGGCTTTGAAGTGATCGAGGCCTGCTGGCTGTTCGACTTCGCGCCGTCGCAGGTGCAGGTGGTCGTGCATCCGCAGTCGGCTGTGCACGCGATGATCGAATACAGCGACGGAACCGTGGTCGCCCAAGCCTCGGCCACGGATATGCGAATGCCTATCCAGTACGCCTTAACGTATCCGGAGCGAGGCCCGGCCCCGGTTCCGAAAATAGACTGGACGAGAGCGCGAACCTGGGATTTCAGCCCACCGGATATGAACAAGTTCCCGTTGCTTGGGCTGGCATACCGCTGCCAGGAGACCGGTGGCTCCGCAACGTGCATCTTGAACGCCGCCGACGAGATCGCGGTCGAGTCCTTCCTGAAGGGAGAAATCACTTACCTGGGAATTGCCGCAGTTGTGGAAGAAACCCTCGAGCGCATGCCCAATCGACAGGCTTGCTCGATTGGGGATATCCTGGAGATTGATAAGGAGTCTCGCGCTCTTGCCCGCCGCCTGATCGAAAAGCGAGCCGGAGCGGTGAGTCCTCCAGCCGCGTGAACTATATGAATATCTTCCAAAACGTCGTTTGGCTTCTCGTGCTGATCGGAGTGATGATTCTGATCCACGAGCTCGGCCACTTCTGGGCCGCGCGTTTCTTCGACGTGAAGGTCGAGGTATTCAGCTTCGGTTTCGGACCGAGGCTGTTCGGTTTCAGGCGCGGCGAGACCGATTACCGTTTCTCCGCCATTCTTTTCGGCGGCTATGTCAAGATGAGCGGCGAGCAACCTGGCGAAGACGGCGGAGACGATCCGCGCGGCTTCCTTGCGAAGCCACGCAGTCAGCGGCTCATCATCGCCTTCGCCGGACCCTTCATGAACATCGTGCTCGCCGCGGCCCTCCTGACGGGCCTCTACATGGTGAAGTTCCAGAAGATCGTCGAACCGAAGGAACGCGCCGTGATCGCGCACTTGCTGCCGGATTCGGCCGCGCAGAAGGCCGGCATGCTCGTTGGCGACCGCATCGTGCGCATCGACGGGACCGAAAATCCTACCTGGGAAGAGATCAGTATCAAGGAGATCGCGAGCGCTTACAAGACGATACCGGTCACCGTCGAGCGGGCGGGAAAGAGAATCGAGCTTTCCGTTACGCCTGTTCTTGACGACCGCGTCGGCGTCGGCAGCGCGGGCTGGGTGCAGCGAAGCCAGATCCAGGTAGCAAACGTCACGGCGGGAATGCCAGCCGACAAGGCTGGTCTGCGCCGTGGAGACCTCCTAATTACCGTAAACGGACAGCCGATCCAATCGCCCTACCGGCTCCAGGAGATCATCAAGAACTCGAACGGAAAGGCCGTTTCGGTCGAGTTTGCGCGCGAGCACGCGCGGCAGACGGTTACCGTGACTCCTGAACTCAGTGCGACGCAAGGGCAGCAACGGTGGATGATCGGTGTCGAGCCGCAGGTGAAACTCGAAATCATAACTACCAAGCTTTCTCTCCCGGCCGCGTTCGCCGAATCGGTGCGGCAGAACGCGCAAAGCGGCATGCTGATCGTGCAGTTTCTGAAGGGCATGCTGGAGCGGCGCATGTCGCCAAAGTCGCTCGAAGGGCCTATCGGCATCGCGCGGCTTTCAGGCGATGCGGCGCGTGAAGGACCTACGGCGTTCATTCTCCTGATGGCGATGGTGAGTCTGAACCTTGCGATTTTTAATCTGCTGCCGATTCCGATTCTCGACGGCGGAGTGATTCTGATGTTGCTTGTCGAGATGGTCATGCGGAGGGATATCAACGTCGTGGTCAAGGAAGCCGTGTTCAAGGTTGGATTCGTGTTTCTCATGGCCGTCGTGATGTTCGTGCTCTACAGCGATATCTCGAAGCTGCTTCCTCCAGGGTGATTTCCAAAAGCCGGGCGCAGCGCCGTCTTATCATTCGTCCCGGAGCGATTGGCGATTTCGTCGTCGCGATCCCCGCGATGAAGGCCCTTCGCGAAGTCTCACTGGAAGTCTGGACCGCGTCTCAGAACGTGCCGCTGGCGCGTTTCGCGGATCATGCTTGCTCCATTGTTTCAACCGGCATCGACTCGCTCGACCCGCCCCCTTCGGTGATCGCCCGCCTGAGGCAGTTCGACTCGATCGTGTCGTGGTACGGCGGGAAGCGCCCCGAGTTTCGCGACTGGGTGGAGAGCCTTTCCCTGCCCTTCGAGTTTCTGCAAGCCCTGCCGCCCGAAGACGCTACGGCCCATGCCGCGGATTTCTTCCTGGAGCAGACGGGTAACGGGCAGTTGAAGCCGGGGATGCCGCGCCTTGATTGCCCGCGCTCCGATCACGGATTCGCGGTAATCCATCCGTTCTCCGGCAGCCCCCGAAAGAACTGGCCTCTTGACCGCTTCGTGGAGCTTGCGAAAAGACTCGAGTCCCGGATGCCTGTGAAATGGTGCGCGGGTCCGGAGGAATCGCTTCCGTGGCCGGTCGTGCGCTTCGATGACCTGCACGATCTTGCCTGCTGGCTCGCCTCGGCGCGCGTCTACGTAGGCAACGATTCGGGCACCAGCCACCTCGCGGCAGCCGCTGGCGCGCCGGTGGTGGCGCTGTTTGGGGCGACAAATCCCGCAGTGTGGGGGCCGCGCGGAGAGCGCGTCCATATAGTGGAGGGCGCGTCCATGGATGAAATCGGCGTCGATAGAGTCTGCGCCGCATCCCTATTCGCGGTATCATGTCCGTAACTTCCCTCAAAGGGGAGGCATGGATTAAGGAGACTTTCGATGACGTCACGCCGTGACTTTTTCGCCGTCAACGCCGGCGCGCTTCTCGCTTCCGCGCTGCCCCGCGCGGCCAGCGCCAATACTAAGACCTTTCCGTACGCGGAGTTCGAGCAGCGAATCGCCCGCAAGGATTTTCGCGATATCACCAAGGACGTGCTCCCGACGCCCTCGATGGTTGTCGATATCGACATGTTCGAAAAGAACATCAAGACGATGGCCGATTACGGAAAGTCCGCACCCATTCTCATGCGTCCGCACGTCAAGGTTCACAAAAGCGTGGATATCGCCAAACGGCAGGTCGCTATGGGCGCGGTCGGCGTGACCACCGCCACGATTGCTGAATCGGAACTGATGTCGGGGGCAGGTATCAAGGGCGTGCTCTGGACCAAGCAGCCGGCAAGCCACAACAACATCATCCGCTCCATCAACCTGACAAAGCGCGACCCTACGTTCATGTTCGTCGTGGACAGCGCTAATGTCGCGGACTGGGTGGAGGAGGCTGCCGCCGCCGCGAAAGTGAAATGCCGGGTGGCGGTTTCGGTATTCGCGGGCCTGAAGCGTCAGGGCATTGAGAATGGGCAGCCCGCCGTGAATCTCGCGAAACGGATTGCATCTTCGAAGCACATGAAGCTCGAAGGCTTCATGGCGTACTCGGGCGACGCGTCCCACACGAAAACCTTCGCGGCTCGCCGCAAGCGAACGGCCATGGACTTGGCCGGCGTCCAGGAAACCGTCGCATTGGCGAAGAAGTCGGGGTTGCCGGGCGATATCGTGAGCGGCGGTTCCACCGGCACCTACAATATGGACAAGGACTTCGGACTGACGGAACTTGAATGCGGCTCGTACGTGTTCATGGACTCCGCGTATCAGCGCGTCGGGGGTAAGTCCAACGATGAGGTCTATACGGATTTCGAGAACTCCCTCACCGTGCTCGTTACCGTGGATCACAAGCTCCATCCCAATCTCGTGACCACCGATTACGGCAACAAAGCCATGGCCAAGCCCACCGATATGGTGAAGGGCATGCCTTGGCTCAACGTAATCAATCAGGGTGCTGAGTACGGCGGATTGACGTGGAAGGACGGCGGCGGCGAAATCAAGGTCGGCGACCGCCTCGATATATACTGCTCGAATCTTGACACGAGCACGAACTGCTACGACCGCTATTACATCGCCAAGGGCAACCAGATCGTGGACGTCTGGCCGATCATGGGCCGCAGCGGGGCAGCGCAGCGGTAGGAGCCGTTGCCGCTTAAGAACGCTGTTTCAAGAAGTAAGGCGATCGCGAAAAAGCGAGGCCGGTAGTCGTGCATAGAGCAGGCCACAAAGGATGATGGCCTGGTCCACCTTTTCGGGTCCGCGTTACACTCCTATGGTGGCGACACGCCCGGTTCTCCGCCTCTTCATCTCGTCCACCGCGGTCGACCTGATCGACTATCGCGACAAGGTTCGCGATGCCGTCTTGCGCCTCGAAGGTCTGCCGATCGCGATGGAGACCTTCTCCGCGTTACCGGGCCAGCCCGTGAGCTTATGCATGCGCATGGCGACCGAGGCGGACGCGGTGATCTGCATCGTCGCGCACCGCTACGGCTACGTCCCGCCAACGGATCTGGGCGGCGACGGGGAGCGCTCCATCACCTGGCTTGAAGTGGATGCAGCGAAGCTCGCGGGCAAGTCGGTGTTTGCCTTCCTGGTTGATCCGAAGGTGCCGTGGGCTGGCGTCAAGGAACAAGACCGGCTTACTTCCGAGCCGCCGGAAAAGGAAGCGGAAATCATCAAGGCGGTTCGAAAGCTCAGGGAGTTCAAAGATTACCTGGAGCGCGAGTGTACGCGCCAGACCTTCAGCACCTCGGAGGAGTTGGCCAAGCATGTCGCGATCACGCTGGCGAACTTCACCCCACACGCACCGGCTTCCACGGCCCGCGTCTGGCAACCGCTGTTTTGTCACGCGCTGCAACCGGCTCAGCATTTCCGCGGTCGCGAGGTCAAGCTCCAGGAACTGAAGGACTGGTTACAGGCTCCCGTCACGCCGGATCGCGTTGTCTCGGTGGTCGCCGCAGGTGGCTCCGGCAAAACGGCGCTCGTCGACAAGGCTCTGCACGAGGCAACGCTCTCCGGCCGCGCCGGCGTCTTTGTCTGGTCATTCTACGAAGATCCCCATGCGGACGCCTTTCTGCGCGCCGCTTACATCTACTTCACCGGCGAAAAGGACGCGCCTACCGGCGGAATGCTGGAGCGCCTACAACTGGCGCTCTCCGGCGACGCGCCGCATGTTCTGATCCTCGACGGGCTCGAGCGCGTCCAGAGCGAGGGCGGCCACCACCGCCGCGGCGAACTCGAAGATCTACAATTGAAGCGCTTGTTACGCGCGCTGGCCGGAGGCGTGGGGAGCGCCCGCGCCCTGGTTACGTCGCGCTTTCCGCTCGTGGATCTCGATGGTTGGACCGGCGCCGGGCATCGCGCCATCGTGCTGGACGACCTCGAACTTCCGGTGGCGCTCGATGTGCTGCGGGCCTGGAACGTGAAAGGCGGCGATTCGGCGCTCGGGCGGATGATCGAGCCGTTGAACATCGGCGGCGTTTATCATGCCCTTTCCCTGGCGGTGCTGGGTAGCTATCTCGGCAACTTTGCCGGCGGCGACCCGGGCCGGTCGCCGGAGTTCTCGCTGGAAGACGCCAAAGAATCCGATCCAAAGGCCCGGCGGCTCCGCCGAATATTGGAACAGTACTCCCAGGCGCTCACGACGACCGAGCGCGATCTTCTGGCCCGCCTGTCGCTGTTTCCGCGCGGCGTGAAGGTCGAGCTTCTCGGCTGGATTGCGCAGTCCGGCGGAGATGTCGCCGGGGCTCTCATCGGTCTTGCGGACAAGCAACTGGAGAAGCACTTGGAGAGGCTCAAGGCGCTTGGGCTGGTGTTTCGCTATGAGACTGATCGCCAGGCGGTCTACTCCGCACACCCCTTCCTCCGCGACTTTTTCCGGGGTTTATTGCCAACGAAGCCTGAATCCATCCACGAGTCTGTGCGCGCCAGGCTGGCTCCGAGCCTCGAAGCAAGGCCGAAGACACGACCGAACGAACCGACGATTCTGGATCAATTCGAGTTGCTGATCGAGCAAACGCTGCTCGCCGGCCGCGTGCAGGAAGCGTTCGCTCTGTATTGGTACGGGCTGGATAGCTACAGAAACCTTGGCCGAGTCCTGGGAGAGAACGCCCGCGGTCTCCGCATCTTGAAACGCTTTGTCACAGGGGGCTTTACTCTCATCGAAGCTCATCTGCCTTTACAACAGCAATCCCAACTCGTCAACAATCTTGGCCTATTCGCCGAGAATCTCGGCGATCTCACCAAGGCGCTTGACGCCTTTGCCCATTGTTGCAGGATAAATGCGAGCGTCTCGGAGCACGAGGAAGAGGCTCGCGGCATGCAAAACCTAGCGGACGTTCATCTTAACGCCGGCCATTTCCGGATGGCCCTCGAATGTTCCGAAAGCGCGGTTTCGCTCGCAAGAGCTGCGAAGAATGAGAACAGAACCAAGATTGCTCTCGCCTACCGAGCGACGGCGCATTTCGCACTAGGAGAGATCACAGTTGCCGCAGGCGATTTTCAGGTTGCCACGAGACTGGAAGGCAGACCTCTGGAAAACTTACGTGGTGTCCGGGAGGCCGAGTGCAAATTCCTGTGCGGCGACCGGCCTGGAGCACTTAATCAAACGCAAGCCAACCGAAAGATAACGGCCAACCTCGACTGGAACTCCACTCTGTGCCGCTGCAACAGCCTTCTCGTCAAACTACTCCTGCCAGACGATCCCTGCCAAGCCGCTCGGCACCTTCAAGACGCCCGCGCATTCGCTAGCCGCTCTGGCGATGTCGAACTCCAGCTTCGCTGCTTCCGCGCGGCGTGCGAATTCCACTGGCATTTGGGCGATTACCCGCAAGCAATTGCCGAAGCCGAAGCCGGAATCCTCTTAGCCGACACCTGCGGCTTCGGATGGTACTCCATCGACCTCCGCCTCGCGCTCGCCGAAACGCACATACTGGCTGGCGACGCCCGCAAAGCCCTCCAGAACGCCCGCAACGCGCTCGACCGCTCCGAACACCCCGACTGCCAATACGCCTGGGGAAAAGCGGACGGCCTCCACTTCTGTGGGCTCGCCCATTTGCGGCTCGGCGAACGCGAACTCGCCCGCCAGCGCCTCACCGCGGCCCTCGAACTCCGCGAGCGACTCGGCCACGGACGCGTGGAGGAAACCCGCCGCGCTCTGACTCAGCTATGAACTTGAGCCGCAGACAATTCCTCGGGACCCTCGCCAGCGGCGCGCTCTTCGCCCAGCAGTTCCCCGATATCCGCTCCGTGCCGGCGGATTTGACGGTCCCCGCAATGACCGGCGGCGAGCCCGCTCCCGGCAGGCGCGTCCGGCAGACCATGCCGGAATACCGCAATACCGGTGTGCACCACGCGTTGTATCTACCCACCGATTTCCGGCTTGGGCAGCGGTATCCGGTCATCGTGGAATACGCCGGAAACGGCAACTACAAGAACGTGTATGACGACGTCTCGACGGGGCGCGTCGAGGGCAGCAATCTCGGGTACGGTCTTTCGGGCGGAAGCGGCTTCATCTGGCTGTGCCTGCCTTACGTGAACAGGGCCGAAGGACGCAACGAGATTACCTGGTGGGGCGACGTTGACGCCACCGTCGAATACGCCAAGCGGGCCGTGTCCGATGTCTGTTCGCGTTTCGGCGGCGATTCCAAAACCGTACTTCTTGCAGGATTTTCGCGCGGCGCGATTGGCTGCAACTTTATCGGGCTGCATGATGACGGGATCGCCGGGCTGTGGCGCGCCTTCTTTCCCTACAGCCACTACGACGGCGTTCGTGAATGGCCCTATGCCGGAAGCGACCGCGCTTCGGCCCTTGAAAGACTCCGTAGACTTTGGGGAAGGCCGGTTTTCGTCTCGCACGAAGTATCCGTCGATGCCACCCGCGGCTACCTGATGTCCACCGGCGTCGAAGCGCCATTCACTTTCCAGCCGCTCGCCTTCCGCAATCACAACGACGCCTGGGTGCTGCGCGATATTCCCGAACGCCGCGCCGCCCGCAAGTGGATTGCGGAGCTAATCTAGTCACTGCCCTTAAGACTGTACAGTGCGTTCATCGTGCGCAAATAGATATGCCCGTCCATTATCGCGGGTGTCGCGTAACAAGGCTCCTCGAGATCGGTGGTATTCAACTGTTGCCACTCGCGGCCCGGCTTCACTACGGTCGCCTTTCCGTTCTCACTCAAGATGTACATTTTTCCATCCGCCACGACCGGTGACGAATAGTAGCTGTCAACCGCGTCCCGCAGGCGCGCCTGCTTCAAGACCTCGCCGGTCTTCGCGTCGAGGGACGTAAGAACACCGCCATCCTTGATCGTGTACAGAACACCGTCATAGAGCAGCGGCGAAGAGACCACAGGCACCGATCGGTCGTACTTCCAAAGAACGTGCGTTGCCGTCAGATCGCCGGTCGCCCGGCCTGGCCGTACCGCAAGAGTGACGTTTTCGGCTGTCCTCCGCGCGTTGTAGAAACTCCATTCACGCTCGTCAAGCAATCCGTCCCGGTCAAGATCGATGAAGTTCCAACTCCCGCCATGCTTCCACTCTTTTGGCAGCTCGGCGTTGGAGAGTTTCCTATCGCCGTTGCTGTCCGCGGCCGCGATCGCGTCGGCGAAGGCGGGAAGCGGCTGGCGTTGACCTGCGTCAGCGCCGGGAGCCCAGCCCGTGGCGTAAACTGTGTCCCGGTCCACAACAGCGGTCGGCTTCACCTGCCACGTCAGCCCGCTTACCGACCACACTTCTTTCCCTGTATCCGATGCGTATCCAATCAACTGGTAGGAACCCGGCACTACGATCTGGTTCCCAAACACAACAGGCGTCGCGAACCCGTGTACCACCGATGGCCGCGCGGTTTTCCAGACGGTCTTGCCAGAGTCCTTCCCGACAGCGAGCAGAACCGAGTCGGTGTCATGATCGAGCGCCATGACCAGATTTCCTTTCGAGAGAATCGGTGATGCCGCCATGCCATGAAGATTCGTGAACGGGCCTAGGGGCATCCGCCAACGCTCGTTACCGTCCGGCCCAAAGGAGACTAGTGTCTAGTTGCATTAGTTCTGGTACTACTGTATGTTGAGTCATGCGCCGAAAGTCCGCGAAATTTCAGCTCAGCGACGAAGAGATGAAGACCTTAGAGGGATGGACCCGCCAAGGCAAGACGGAGCACCGTTT
>SYKU01000046.1 GCA_005808865.1 Acidobacteriota bacterium | reverse complement strand
GAATGTGGTTGCCACTGCGGAGCCCGGTGCTGACACTCTGCCGCAGTCCTCTGTATTCGATTCCGTTCGACCACGCACGCATCTCCCGTGATGGCCTATGAAAGCATGTCAGTTAGCTGGCGAATTTTGCGCCGGAAAGTAGTTAGCGAAACAGCCGCTTGCGCCAATCCGCGATACGCTCTTTGATACGGGTGGAGAGCGAAGGCTTCGCCGCTGTTGCGGTAACCCGTACCGCCGCTTGAGCGGCCTCTTCGCGCAGCCGCTTCGGCGGGGCCGTCTCACACGGCGTCTCTCCGGCGCTGCGTACCGAGTTCCCTGAAAGCACATACTTACGCCGGTACCGCTTGCCGTCTTTCTTCTCCACGCACACCGAAAACCCACCCGAGGTTACCGTCACCGGGAAGTAACCTATGCGGTTCCGCTCGATGTAGGAAGTCTCATAGCGGTGCCGCCTCAGACTCCAGTTGAAGACGCGGAAACTGTCGAAGTCGTATTCGTGGTAGCCCGATTCGACGGTCGTCCAGAGCCAGCTCTTCTTGATCTCGTCCCTATCGCGGACTTCACCGAGGGCGAAGTAGGAGGTGATACGCCGTCCTTCGGCGTACTGCGCGACCTCGTCTGGAATCGCCATGTAGATACGTCGCGTAAGGACCCATCCGCTGCGCCCGGCCGCGGTGCGGATCAAGCTCCATTCGTCCATCGGGAGGGGCTTGGTATCTTCGGGTGGCTCCTGTCCCGTGACTGCGGCCGAGCGCGAAAGGCGCTCCCAGTCCTCGGGAGGCTTCGGCGCGGGCGGCATGGGTGGCGACGAAACGCGCCGTTGCTCTCTCTTTTTTTTCGGCGTTGCTTTTTTTTGGGGCGCGGGCAACGCTACTACGGGTCTCGGCGGCCTCGAAGACTGCGCGGATGCGCGGCGCGCAAGCACATCCACCATCTCCCCTTCGCGAACCTGAATAAAGCTGGGGCTTGACCGGCTTGGTTCGGTGTGCACGTTGAGCGTGTCGTAGGTCGATGCCACGCCCTGCGAAGGCATCGCCTTCGCCCCTTCCGCGAGATTCCGCAAGGCATCCATGTCTTCTTTCCGAAGCAGTTGACGCTCGTCGGTCCAACCTTCGACGCCATTCGCGACACGGACTCTCAGGAACCGCCGCCGTCGCTCGATGACCTCGAGCCTGTCGCCATGCGACACAGTCGCGACGACTGTCGAGCGCGGAGCGATGTCCTGCCTGATCCCGAGGCTCAGAGGGCCGGCGTAGGCCTCGCCGATGGCGGGGGCGCGCGGCTTCCGGTCTGTCCGGCAACCCACTGCCGCGCAGAGAAGCAGGATGAAAAGGGAGAGGCTCCGCAAGGTTCTATACTGAGTCTATCAATCACCCATGCCAATCGAACCGCAGGCCGGAGCCATATCCGAACTCTACTGTCCCTCATGCCGTGAGACCGCCGCCGATCCGCTGGTTTGCGGGGATTGCTCCGCGGTCATTTGCCGCAAGTGCGGAAAGCCGCTTGAGGCGGTGGACGATCTGGGAATCGGGTGATCAAGGGTGCGCAAGAAGCGCCGCTCCGGCCAGGCAGGTTCGCCAGACGCGAGTCCTAGAGTTGCGATTATTCAGCGGCTTCGACGTGACGGAAACTGCTATCCAGGCAGCGGAACTCCCGCGACGTTTGGGCACGAGACATGGGCGTCTTCTTCCTGGGCTGACGCTACAACGGCCGGCTTCGAGCAGCGAAAAGGCTGTCAAGCTACAGCGCGGAAAAGCCTGCGAACACAGGTCACCAGGAACGCGGTCCGGCACCTGCAAGACGCCGAGCGGCCAAGACGAAGGAAGAGGCTGCCGCGTATTTGAACTGCGGTTCGGGGCAGCCGGCTTTTGCGCCGGCTTTCTTACGCTTTTCCCCGCGCCTTCGAGATGGTGCGCAGGCGGGCTTGCAGGGCGGCTCGGATTTTCGCCTGTGACGGGTTCCTCGCCAAATTTTTCAACTCGTTCGGGTCGGCCCGATAGTCGTACAATTCCTCGCCCTCCTCGCCGTCGTTCCATTCGGTAAAGCGATAGCGCTCGGTGCGGATGCTGTAACCGTTGACGACCTTTCCTCTCTTCGCCGCCGCGCCGCCGCCGCGGTGCACCTGGCTGACCGCGTGGCGATCCCACACTGCGTCCGGATTGTCCAAAAGCGGACGCAAACTCTTGCCATGAAGGTTCGACGGGACGTCTTTGAGAGCGCAGAGATCGGCGAGCGTCGGATAGAAATCGAGCATCTCGACGGTGCGAGGTGACGCTTTTCCCTTGGCCTTGACGCCCGGCCCAGCGAACATCAGAGGGATGCGAGTGGCCGCTTCGAAAACGGTCTGCTTCATCCACTGGCCATGCTCGCCCAACGCGTAGCCGTGATCCGACCAGAACACGATTACGGTGTTTTCAGCGAGGCCCAGCCGGTCGATGGCGTCGAGCAGTTTCCCGACATTGGCGTCCATGAAACTCACGGATGCGTAGTATGCCTGTAGCGCGTTTCGCTGCTGCTCGTCCGTCATGCCCCAATTGGCGTGAGTCGTGAAATAGGCCCAGGGCGGGGCGACGTTGATCTCGCCCTCCGCCAACTGATAAGGCTTCAGGCTCGCGGCCGGGTACATCTCGAAGTACTTCGCGGGTGAAATGTAGGGGCAGTGGGGCCTGTAGAATCCGGCGGCGATGAAGAACGGCTTGTCCTTGTTCTGTTCGAGGAGCTTGATGGTTTCCGAAGCGACCATGCCGTCGGTGTGCTTCTCATCCGGCTCCGGCGAGGCGTAGAAGCAGATCGCCGAACCGATGCCGCGGCCCGGCGTGTAGTTCGTGAGCTTCGGCTCTTCGTCCTTGTCGACACCTTTGGGGTTCAGTTTGTGATTCCAGGAAGGCGCATCGTCGAGGCCGTCGGTCCCGATCTGGCCGGGGTTCCCATAATGGTAGATCTTGCCGACGCGCGCGGTGTAGTATCCGTTCTTCTGGAAACACTGCGAAAGCGTAACGACATCGGGAATGACGCTGCGGAAGTGCTTCTGCAAGTTGTGCACGCCGGTCGTATCGGGCCCGAGGCCTGTCATCAACGAGGAGCGCGACGGGCTGCAGAGCGTGAACTGCGTGTAGGCGCGGTCGAAGCGAACGGCGCGGCGCGCGAGCCTGTCGAGATTCGGCGTCTTCGCGACGGGATGGCCATAGCAGCGGAGCGAGACGTTGAGATCATCGGTAGCAATGAAGAGCACGTTCGGCTTTTTGCGCGCCGCTTCCCGAGTCTGCCCTGAAGCCGCGGCGGCGGTGGAGGCGAAGAGGAAATCGCGGCGATTGAGCATGTTCACAAAGCTACCACGCGCCCGGTACGCATGGCCTGATTGGTCAAGTGTGAAGTGCGCGCGGCTTCGACTCCGGCGCGGATATGGGCGTTTGGAAGCGCGCGGGTGCGGATGCAATCGAGCCAGTTCCTGAGGTTCGACACAGTCCCGTCGCCGGTGCTCTTCACAATCATCGAAGGTTCGGGCCGGGCGGTCCCCTCGGCCGGGATGACGCCTTCGTTGTAGACCCAGAAACCATCGCGCGTGAGCCGCATGACGCCTTCGCTGCCGCGGAAGACGATGCCGCCGCCATCGAGCGAGCCTACCATGGCGCCGTTGTAGACCACGGTGTAGTTGTTGGGGAAGATGAGCGAGGCGTTCACCGTGTCCGGGCACTCCCACTTTTTGGCCTCGTCCGGGGAATCTGTGGGTAACTGGGGGCTCAGCGCTGGGGGTTCGTGAAGAAGTGATGGAGCTTGCGGCAAGTGGAATCGAAAGAGATCTGCTCCTCCTCCGAGCCGTGATGAATGAGAGGGCTGCCGTCCTCATGGATCTTTGCGCTCAGCAGCCTGGCGGCAGAGAGTTTTCTGAGCGGAGGGTCTTCGTGGAGATCACGGATGAGTTCGCCACCCAGCAGCCAAAGGTTGTCGACATGCTTGCGGATGGTCTTGGGAGCAAG
>SYKU01000045.1 GCA_005808865.1 Acidobacteriota bacterium | reverse complement strand
TTAGAGGACGGCGGTCGAGGAACCGGAATCAGGAGGAGGCGAGAAAAGATAGAGTCAATCCAATCGTAAAGGTCACGCGAGGATCACGCAGCGCCGACGAAGAGCCGACGCCGAAGGCTTTTTCGTGCATAATTCAGGTGTAATACAACCCGCCCGAGGACCCGGCCGGAACAGCGTTGTCCGACAGAGAGAATGGCAGATCGGTCGTCTGCGGGGCAAACGGGATGGTAGCGATCCTGTCTTCGCGCCGGTAGATCTCATACCTGTCAATTGGATCGCCCGCCGCGTAAGCTGTCGACCACGAGACCTTCACTACACCTCCGGCGGGGGCCCGCTCCACTGTCACCGATCCCGGCGGAATGAGGCCGCTCGCCGTACGCTGAAAGAAGTTCGTGTCCGTGCCGTGCAAGCCCGAAAGCGAGTATTGCAGGAAATCTTCATAGGATACCTTGCCTGGTTTGCCGACCGATAGAACGCTCTGCCCCGGCGTTCCCGCAAACTTCCTTTCCAGACCATACATCACCCCGTCCGCGAAGATCTTCATTCCGATGATCCCCATGCCCTTGGCTGCCGCCACGGGCACCGAATTCGTCTGGTGACAGAAATAATGCCTGTCGTTGGGGTTGATCGCGACGAGGAGGGTGTCAAGATGGTTGCGCGAATCGCGCCGGATCGCCGCCATGTGGACGGTCGGGTTCTCGTGGCCGGTGATTCCGAGGTGCCGGATGTATCTCTTGTGTCCCGGGTTCAGTCCGGTCAGGTTGGTGCCGTCCCGGAAATCGGCGAGTCCCGCGATGGCGCCGATGCGAGGACGCGACTTGTCGCCGGGGTTCTCGAGTCCTTCATAGATGACGTCGACTTCGCTCTCGTGGGTGAGAGAGTGGATCTGCATGAGATCGATGTAGGCTCCCTCCGGAATGTAGCCTTTACCGTCTCCGAAAAACTGCGTCAGCGACCGCATCAAATCGTCGACGCAAGTCGCGCCGCCTCCTGCCGAGCGTCCAACGGGCTTTGATCCGTCGCGGATCACGGCCGACCGCAGCCCGGTTTTCGTGGCCAGGAACAGCCTGCCGCGAAGGGATTGATCGTAGCCGGGTTCTCCCGGAATCAGATTGAGGATTCGAAAGGCCTTGTGGTAGTTCCGCTGGCTGAGTTGGTAATTATTCGCGGTTTCAAGAAAAGTCAAGCCCATGCGGACGGCCTTAACCACGATCTCGACTCCCTCGTCGCCGGGGAGATCCCACATGACTTTGTTGCCGCCGGCCAAACCGAACGTGGTCACTTCGCGGCCGGTGCGTCCGAGCGGGCGAGTGAGCAGCCTGTTTCCCGCGGGATGCGCCCAGAGAGCGTTGCGCCCGCTCATTGGGAGAAAGGTCGTGGCCATGCTTGCGCTTGAAGCCCAGCGCAGCGCGTCGCGTCGGGTAAAGGTCAAGGACATCAAAACCTCCTGGAAGATGCGGCTACCAAGAATGTAGCACGGACGCCGCGGATTTCCGGGGCCGCTCGATTCCTTGTGAAGTCCCGTGGAGTTCGTGGCGTCCTTCTCAACCCGCGTTCTGGCGTGCCGGCATGCGAAACACGCTATCATTTCAGAGTCGTCGTCCCGGTCGAATCCTATGCTCTCCTGGCTTTTCTCCGATCCGCTCCCCGTGGGAACGGTTGCTCCCGACTTCACCGCCCTCGACGACGCCGGGAACCGCGTGACGCTCTCCTCCCTGCGTGGAAGAAGCGTAGTACTCGTCTTTTATCCTGGAGACGAGACCCCGGTGTGCCGGAAACAGCTCTGCGAGATCCGCGACAACTGGAGCCGCTTCGAGTCCAGTAACGCCGCTGTCTACGGCGTGAATCCACGCGGGGCGGCCAGTCATTCCGCATTCCGATCGAAACGGGAACTGCCGTTCCCACTGCTCGTGGACGCGGGGCAAAAGGTTGCAAACATGTATCGATCCGGCGGGCTGATCATCCGCCGAACGGTATACCTGATCGGACCCGACGGGGTGATCCGGTACGCAAAGCGGGGAAATCCGTCAACCGCCGACATCCTTCAGGCATCCGCGTAGCCGAACCGAAGAGCCGGGCCGAATCGAATTTCCCCCTTGACACGCGAGGCGCGTATGTGCTAATATTTTGGCATAGTGCCAATCACTAAGCAGGAAGGACTGAGCCGCCGCGAGCGGCAAATTCTAGAGATTCTCTACCAGAGGGGGAGCGCTTCCGTCTCGGAAGTTCGACTCGCGATGGACGAGGCGCCAAGCTACTCCGCCGTGCGCACCCTGTTGGGCGTGCTCGAGGAGAAAGGGCACGTCAGGCACCGGGCGAAGGGACTGCGGTATGTCTACTCTCCGGTCGTCACGCGCGAGAAGGCCAAACGCACTGCCGTGAAGCATATACTTGATACCTACTTTGGCGGGTCGCCGGAGCAAATCGTAGCGGCGCTTCTTGACGTTTCTTCGACTCAATTGAAGCCCGAGGAACTGGATCGCATGGCCGAGATGATCGACAAAGCAAAGCGGGAGGGCAAGTGAATGTTCATCAATGAGACAGCGTGGTTTTCCTTCGCCACGGGCGTGGCGGTCAAGAGCACAGCGATACTGTGCGTAGCCTGGATCACGGCGCTGCTCTTAAGGCGGCGATCCGCGGCGGCGCGGCACCTGGCGTGGACTTCGGCCGCCGCTGCCATTATTGCCCTACCCTTCCTCACCGCCCTGACGCCAGAACTTCCCTTCCCCGCGCCTGCGGCGTTTCGATCCGCGCCGGGCGGAGTCTGGTTTTCCGCGACGAGCATGGCCGTGTCTGACGCTAGCGTTTCCGCAGGCACGGCGGAGCGCGGCTCGCCGTCTGACCCTGAATTCGCGCCCTGGCGCCTGGGCTGGAAGACATGGCTGATGCTCGTTTGGGCCGCGGGCGCGGCGGCCATTCTTGGACGCATGCTTGCCGCGTGCGCCCTCCTTTGGCGGGCGCGGCGGACATCGAAACCCATCCAGGGCCTTGGTGACTTCGCGGCGTTGCCGGGGTCGCTGGGAATTCGTCAGCGGATCGAACTGCTCGAATCCGAAACCGGAAGCATGCCGATGACATCCGGCGTGCTGCGGCCGGCGGTTTTCGTGCCCGCCGATTTCGCGGAGTGGAGCGATGAAAGGCGGCGCATCGTGCTGCTTCATGAACTGGCGCACGTAAGACGGGGCGATGTTTTCGCGCATCTGATCGCGCGCGCCGCCCTGTCTGTTTGTTGGTGGAACCCCCTCGCCTGGGGAGCCTGGCGGGAACTCCTGCGGGAGAGCGAGCGGGCTACCGACGACATGGTCCTTGGCGCCGGCGCACGCGCTTCCGATTACGCAAGCCACCTCCTGGACGTTGCCCGCTCGATGCAAACGGCGCGCGCTATTGGATGTGCCGGAGTCGCAATGGCGAGGCCTTCACAGCTCGAAGGCAGGCTGCGCGCGATTCTGGACAACAGTGTCAGCCGGAAGACATCCGGGAGCGCGGCGGTATTTGCCACGGTGTTGTTAGCGATTGGGATCGCGGTACCGTTTGCCGCGCTGCGGGCGCAGGATGGCCGGAAATCTGAGGCTCTAGAAAGTGAAGCCAAAGCGGCGGAACAGAGTCGCGAATTCGGCGTCGCGATGCAACTTCTTGAGTCGGCGGCCGCTGCTCGTGCGAAAGAGGAGGGCAAGTACAGCGTTTCCTACGGAGTTAGTCTCATCAACCTTGGCGAACTGTATGCCCGAAGAAAGAGGCCGAAAGCCGCAGAGCAGCGCTTCGAAGCGGCGGCTGAGATTCTCGGCGAACGGCCCGAAGCGGCGCGTGCTCTCCTCCATATGGGAACCGCCGCGATTCAGCGGAAGGACTTTGGGCACGCCATCGACTATTTCGAGCACGCGCTCAGAGTTGACCCCGCCAACGCAGGCCTGGCGCGCATGTGGATGGCGGTCGTGCGTCAGGCGGAACATCGCGCCGAGGATGCGGAAGCCCTGTACAAGAGCGCGCTGGACGTCCAGCACCACCGGTCGACAGAGGCGGCCAGCATCGCTAAGGTCTATGCGCGATTCCTGCTGGAACAGGGCCGGACGGAAGAAGCGGCCGACCTGGATGCTCGCGCGGTAGCGTCACAGAAGGCGAACGCGTCGCGCGCCGACCCTGGTTCGGCGGCGCCGGGCGTCGTCCGGACCGGCGGAGACGTCACACCGCCTTCGCTCCTGCAGAAGAAGGAACCGGAATACAGCGAGGAAGCCCGCTCCGCGAAACTCACCGGCAGAGTGAGGCTCTACGCGGAGATCGGGCCCGACGGCACGGCCCGGAACATCAGGGCCGTCGAAAGGCTTGGTCTCGGTCTCGACGAGCAGGCTATCGACGCGATCAGGCAGTGGCGCTTCAAGCCCGGCGCGAAGAATGGGCAACCCGTCACCGTCGCGGCCACGATCGAGGTAAACTTCCGCCTCCAATGAGGCGCTAGAAAATCAGTCTCAGAGCGATCTGCACATTTCGCGGCAGATTGTTCTGGCTAGTGCTCTTGCCGAAGTTCGAACTCGTTGGCGTCCGGTCCGGATCGTTGAACTGGGCGTGGTTGAAGGCATTCAGGAACTCGCCTCGGACCTGCAAGCGCATCGATTCGCGAATCGGGAAAACCTTGATAATCGAAAGATCCCACAGGTGCAATCCCTGCGCTTTCACCCCCGGAAACTGGCGCGGGGCCGTGCGGTAGTTGCTTCCCAGCGTGCGCGCGGGGTTCTTTTCGAAACCGTCGGTATTGAACCAGCGATCGATGGTGCGGCTTTCGGAGGGAATCAGAACGCTTGCCCGGTCGCCACGGAAGAGATAGTTATTGTCGAAGTTCAACGGCCCGCCGCTCTGGAACTGCGCAATTCCCTGAGCCTGCCAGCCGCCGATCGCTCCGTCCAACAGTTTGCTCCAGTTGGAGCCGAACTTACGGCCGCGTCCAAAGGGCAGTTCGAAAATGCCGCTCATTACCAGGCGCTGGCGGCGGTCTGCGCTGTTCAGGCGGTCTTCGTATTCGGTGTCCTGATCGTTCAGGAAACTGGCCCGCTCGCTGAACTTCGAGAGAGTGTAGGAAGAGAGCAGCGTGTAGCCGTGAGTGAAGCGCTTTTCCACTTTCAATTGAAAGGAATTGTACGTGCTATTTCCATCGAACCTGTTCGTTCCAATGCCGGTGAAGTGGGGGAACGGCCGCAGCAACTGGCTTCTCGATGCCAAGGCGCCGTTCAGTCCCGTGCCCGGAATCAAGTTCCGGAAGGGATTCGGGACGTTCGCCGAAAGCAAATCTATCGTGGCCTGGTCACGCTCGTTCGACGTAGAAAGAAATTGCCTCGGTAAAGCATCCGTGATGTTCGTGCTTGCAGTGAGATTATAGCCCCGGTTTCCCACATAGCCGCCGTCAATCAGCCAGCGGCCGGGCAGTTCATGCTGCGCTCCGATCTCGAATCGCTGAGCCATCGCATTCGCAGCGTTAAGCGGCGTATAGTTGACACTGCGGCCGAGGAAGGTTCCGAGTCCCTGGCTTGCACCTGGCGGGTCGTCCACTCCAAACGGAAACGGATTCGCCAGGTTTGCCACGAACGTGAGTCCGGCGTCAAGCGATGGCACGAGGTTCGTCGCCTGGCTGAAACCCGACTGATTGACGCCCGCGATGATGAAAGGCACGGCGTACACGCCCCACCCGCCCCGGATCACTGTTGAACTCGCAACTTTATAGGCGAAACCGGCGCGCGGCTGCCAATTATTGGTATCGGCGTTATAGGCGCTTCGATTGCTCGAATCGGCGAAGCGCAGCCCGCCCTTCACCTGGAACGCGTTGGCAGGAAGTTGCGGGATGGGAGTCTGCGCGTAGGCTGCCTTTGCTGCCGCCTCCACCGGGTTCGCCGATGTGAAATCGAAATCGCGTGTATTCCGGTTGTAGCGCTCCGTCAGGCCCCCCTCGTACTCGTAGCGGATACCGAGATTGATGGTCAGGCGGCTTGACACTTTGAAGTCGTCGTGGAGGAAGAACGCCTGGTAGAGGGATTGGTTGGAACGGGAAGCGTTACGGTCGATCAGCCCCCCGGTGGGGAGACCCAGCATGAACGCGGCAAGTTGCTGACCAATCGGCGCGGCCGGCGTGTTGTCAAGCGGTCCACGGGTGAAATCGGTCCCGAAATCGTAGCGCCCGGCCGAATGCCCTGGCCCGTAGCCGTTCTCGCGGTAGGACCGGCCATCGTATCCCACGCGAACTTGGTGCTTACCACCGCCCATGATCTTCGTGAGCGTCGGCTGGAGGGAATAAATGTTGTGCGTGGACCCGCCCCCGATGCTGTCGCCCAGCGCGGAAAAGCCTGCGATTTCAAACCGCGGCATGTACCTTCCGGAACCAAACAGGGCGGCTGTCTGGCGCGAGAATCCAAGCGAAGCGGGATCGAACAGCCCTTCATGCTGCCGGATGCTCGGCTCGTTGAACCGAGAAAAGCCAACGCGCCAATTGAGGATAGTGGTCGGAGAAATCGAATAAACGTGATCAGCCGTCGCCCCATCGTTGACACGGAACAGGAAGTTCCCGGTGGCACGGAGACCGTCTCCCGTCACTCCGGACCAATTGCCGCGGAACTCCCGCCGGTTGTTGTGCGAGTAACGGAAAAACGTGCGCTGTTTTTGCGTCAGATTGTGATCGAAGCGGTAGGAAGTTGAGAAGAAATCGTCGCCCCGGACGTTTCCGCTGACGAAGTTGTTCCGCCCCTCCCGGTCTCCCGGTTGATTTGGAAGCGGGTAGTAGTTGAGATAATTCTTTGCAATGGAACTTAGCCGGCTCTGCGGAATGACGTTGCCAGGGAACGCATCGCGCTGGATGCGATTGTTTGGTGCGTTGCGCGCGGTGAACGGGTCGAAAATCTGATAGCCGGAGCCAAGCGCGAGGAGGCCGGAGAAATCCCCGTTGCGTTGCGTTTGTGTAGGCACTGTCTGGAGAGTCGGCTCCGGGAAGCGGTCCTTGATCCCTTCGTAACCGAAGAAAAAGAAGGTCCGGTTCCTGCCGTTGTAAATCTTCGGAATCCAGATGGGGCCACCCACGGTTCCGCCGTAGAGGTTGTAGCGAAGGGTATCGCGAGCGCGTCCGGAGCGGTTCAGAAAGAAGTCATTGGCGGAGAGCTTGTCGTTCCTCAGGAACTCGTAGAGAGTGCCGTGAACGTTGTTGCCGCCGCTCTTGAGCGCCACGTTCACGGTTCCGCCTGCGGTATGTCCGTCCTGCGCGTCGAAATTGGCCGTCTCGACTTTGAATTCGTCCACAACGTCACGCGGTGGAACGAACGCCACGCGGCGTCCGCTCGCCATATTCGGCGACCCATCGAGGCTGAACTCATTTCCGCCAGGAGCGCCGTCCACGGTGATCGAAGACGTGCCTGCGTTGTCGAAGGGACGGGAAAACTTCAGATCGCCTGTGTAGATCACGCCGGGCGCCAAGCGGTGAAGCACGAAAGGATTGCCGTCGGAAAGCGGAAGGTCCTGGATGCTGCGGGCGTCGATCACCTGACCTGCCGATGCGGTGCTCGTTTCGAGGAGCGGCGCTTCGGCAGTGACATTGATCGTCTCGGCGGCGGCGCCGATCTCCAAGGTCAGGTCAAGTCTCAGCGCGTCCGCGACGCGGATTTCAATCCCGGCACGAATCAGTTTCCTGAAACCCGGGGCTTCGACGGCAATCGAGTAGTTTCCCGCGCCCAGATAAAGGACCGTGTAATAGCCGGACTCGTCGGATCTCGTGATGGAAGCGGAATTCGTAGCGGTGTTCGAGATCGTAATGCCTGCGTTTGGAACCGCAGCCCCTGTTTGATCCAGGATTCTCCCGGTGATTTGCCCACGGTAATCCTGGGCGGAGGCACAGATTCCCAGCAACAGAAACGCGAAAACAATTCGTCCAGTCATGGACGCACCCTCCTCCGGAACTATTCCGGTCAGCTAAGTTCATCATAGTCGAATTGGCGGCGGTGGGCCGGCGATCGCACCAGGTGACGCCGATATCCAACGTGAAATGAACTCCGTTTCCAGGCACCTTCCGAGGCAAGGACGTTTTCGAGTGGAAGCACTACTAACCGGAGCCTTCCATGCCCCCAAACGAAATGGTCGCGTTGCTCCTGGAAAGACGGGGGCACTTCCGGGCGCGCTTCGGCGTTTGCGCGGATTGAAGGCAAGTTTGCCCGCGACGCGGGCGATCAGCATGGATCAGGCAAAGATGCTCGCTAGCGGACCTTTCTTAATACTCGCGCCGCCCTTAGTCCGTGGCTGCCACCATCTGCTTGAACGCGTTACTCTCTTCGGATCCCCCGCCCGAGCGCTGGATCAGGAACACTCCGACGATTTTCCTCGCCGCGTCGATCCAACCCTGCGTGCCGAAGGCGCCTCCGTGACCGAACGTCCCCTTGGACTGCAACTGCAACGTGCCAAGCGGATCGCGCACCACTGTCCAAGCAAGCCCATAACCCATGCCGGGTGAGTGGCCAGCCGGCTCGATACCGCCTGTGTGCAGCGCTGTCGCCACCTGCACCGACGCCTTGGAGAGGATCCTTTTGCCCTTGTATGTGCCACCGTCGAGCATCATCTGATAAAGCGCCGCCAGATCAGACGCCGTCGAGAACAGGCCGAACTCCGGCGCCGGGAATTTCGCGCCCTTCCTGTAGCGTGCCGGGTCGCCTCCGAGGATGCCGGCGCCGGCTTTCACGAGCTTGCCCTTATCGAGCGTGTAAACCATGGCAATGCGGCCGGTCTTCTCGCCCGGAGGAAAAAAGAAGCTGTCCTTCATGCCGAGCGGGAGGAAAAAGCGCTCTTCGAGAAATTTCTCGTAGGGCTGATCCGCCACCACTTCGAGAACGCGGCCGAGCGTAGCGATGCCGGCATTGCTGTACTGCCAGCGCGACCCTGGCTCGAAGTCGAGCGGGTGTTGGGAGAAGACCGCAACCGCTTCCTTGAGCGTCAGGTCCAACTTCTGGTAAATATCCGGAACGCCGGGCGGCGGGCTCGCCATCATGCCGGAGGTGTGCGTCATCAGATCGCGAATCGTGATGAGCCGCGCCGGTTTCTTGAGCGTGCGTGTCGTTTGGGCACGCTCCGCGATCATCATCTGGCCGCGAAATTCGGGCAGGTATTTCTCCACAGGGTCGGAAACCGCGAGTTTCCCCTCCTCGACCAGGATCATGATCCCGAGCGCAGTTACCGGTTTCGTCATCGACATGACCTGGAAGATCGAGTCGGCGCGCATCGGTTTCGCAGGCGCGAGTTCCTGATTTCCCACCGCGTCCGGGCCGTAGACGGTTCCGTTCTTCGCATAGAGCATTACGGCGCCGGCGATGGTTCCTTTGTCCGCGTAGTGTTGGATGCGCGAGCGAATCTTCGGGTCCAGACTTGCGGAAAACAGAGCCGCCGGGAAGAGAGTTGCGGCGGTGAAAAGAGATATGAAGCGCGGCATGATTCCTCTCAGTCGAGAATGGCGGTCCCGGCCAGTTCGAGCAACGTGTTACGTTCCCCGGCGTCGCCGCCGCTCGCGCGCTGAATCATCAGCACGCCCAGCAGATCCTTCTTTGGATCCACCCATCCGTATGTTCCGAGCGCTCCGCCGTGGCCGTACGCGCCCGTCGATTGCATGTTCAACGTTCCGGCAGCGTCGCGAACCACGGCCCACGTGAGTCCCCAGCCCAAGCCGGGTCCGCTCACCCTGATGCCGCCCGTGTGCAGCGCCGTCATAACCTCCACCGATGCGCGGGAGAGAATGCGCTGTCCTTCGAGCGTGCCTCCATTCAGCATCATTTGATAGAAGCGCGCCATGTCGGACGCGGTGGAAAACAGCCCGCCGGAGGCGCGTATGAACTTCGAGTTCCGGTTGTAGTGGTCCACGTCGGCCCTGCGCAACTTGCCGTCTTTCAAATCGTAAACGGTAGCGATTCGGTCATACATGGCCGGCGGCGGCGTGAAAAGCGTATCCTTCATGCCGAGCGGCTTGCAGATGCGATCGAGAACAAACTGGTCGAACGGATGGTCGGCCGCCACTTCCACGATGCGTCCGAGCGTATTGAGGCCGGTGTTGCTGTAGAGCCATCTTGTTCCAGGCTCGAATTCGAGGGGATGTTGCGCGACAATGGCCACAGCCTCGGCGAGCGTGCGGTTCTTCTTAACGGCGAGATCCTTGATTCCCTCCGGATAGTCGCCCATACCCGACGTGTGGGTCATCAAGTCGCGAACCGTGATGAGCCTGGAAGGCCTTTTCAGCGATATCGATTTCTCGTCGCGCTGTCCGATCAACCGTTGTCCGCGGAACTCCGGAAGATATTTCTCCACCGGATCGCTAAGTGCAAGCTTACCCTCTTCGAGGAGAATCATCGCGGCAACGCCGGTCACGGGTTTCGTCATCGACATGATCTGGAACACCGTATCGGTGCTCATCGGTTTCTTCGATTCGATGTCCTGGTAGCCGACGGCTTCGAGGCTGGCGAGAGCGCCGTGCCGCCCAACCAGCGTAACCGCACCCGAAATCGTCCCTTTCTCGACGTAGGACTTCATGCGCGCCGGGATGCGGGCGAGCCGTTCGGAGTCCATGCCGGCCTTGTTCGTATCGACGGCGGGCGGCGCGGCGAACGCGGCGGCCGCGATGGCCAAAAGAAGAACGGTTAATTGCATATCGTCAGTTACTCCTGCGAATGAGCATTATTCCAAAAGCGATGGAGGAGTTCAATCGGAGTTGCTCGCCTTGTCCAATGGGTGCTGCTCCATCCAATTTGCCGCGGCCTGCATACGTGCCAGCCCACGGAACCATGATGCCGCAGGAAACAAGAATACGGAGCGTCCCGCTGGAAGGCTCGACGCTCAAAAGAGTCTGACAGCATCCGATCCCTACGCAGCCGCACGCTTATGAACAGCCGCGCGAGAAAATATGCGTGGGGAAATGCTTGTCGAAAAGGCACTCGCCCCAAAATACGGCGTGTAACCGCTTGCTGAGAGGTGTGAAAGCTTCGAGGCGGCTCTGTTCTTTTCGCCATCTCACCGCCCGCCCGGCGGACGCAAGCTCTGGGTGCGGTAGGGGAAGCGGCGGTCGAGTTCCGCCCAGTCCATCTCGATACCGAGGCCTGGCCGGTCCGTCAGCGTGACATGACCATTCTTCGCGATGGGGAAACTCCCGCGCGTGATTCCCGTAAAGACCGCTTCCATGCGGGCATCCCATTCCTGGATCAGGAAACTGCGGACCGCGGCCATCGACTGCAGCGAAGCGACATGCGCAACCGGACCGTAGTACATGTGGGGCGCTATCTCGGCACCGTACAGTTCGCCGAGCGAAGCAATCTTGCGGATCTCAGTAATTCCGCCGCAGTGGACGACATCCGGCTGCAGGATCTGTGCGCCTTTCGCGTCGAGGAGGTGCTTGAACTCGTATCGGGACACCAGCCCCTCGCCCCCGGCAAGCGCGACCGGGCTCTTCGAAGCGATCTCGCCGAGCGCTTGCGGTGTCTCTCGCCAGGTCGGCTCTTCGATGAAAAGAGGGTGAAACGGCTCCACTGCTCTCGCAAACTCAATTGCCGAGCGTACTGTAAAGGTCTCCCACATTTCGAGAGCAACCTCCAGATCCGAACCGCCACCCCTGCGGACCGCTTCCACTTCCGCGACCAGCCTTTTCAGGCGTTCGGTTTCGGTGCCGCCTTTCGGCAGCACCCACTTGACACAACTCCAGCCAGCCTGCCGCGTGCTCGCCGCGAGCTCCGCCAGGCGCTCAGGCGTGCGAGGCTGCAGATCGTGACTCCAGTGGCTGTAGTAGACACGCATGGGCTTCCGGGCCGCGGCTCCCAGGAGGCGCCAGACCGGTTCGCCCAGCCGCTTGCCCTCGATGTCCCACAGCGCGATATCGACTGCCGCCAGTGCGGTCATTAGCACCGGACCGTCGCGGTAACGCGAAAGCTCGTAGTAATTCCGGTTCCAGTGATCCTCGATTCCGCCCGGATCCTTCCCCACCAGGTAAGGGGCGAACCATTGAATCGCCTGTTCGACAATCTCCACGCGCCCGGAGATGGAACCCTCACCGAGCCCTATAATGCCTCCGTCCGTCTCAACTTCGAGAAACAGGTAGTCGCGGTTCTGGATAGTGTGCTTTCTTGTTGTGAGTTTCCGGATCGCCATCCTGGGGGTCGCCGCGAAGAGTGGCGTGCCGCACAGCAGGTGGCGTCTGCTAAACAGTGGAACAGGCATAACTGCGGATTGTATCCGACGGCGGACCCAAGGTAGCCAGGCCGTCTGGAAAGCGAACCAAAGGTTTGTCTGGCGGCCGTGCCGGCTTGCAATCCAATTAGAGACGCACGTCCTGAAGCCCAGTGCTTCCGACCAGTGTGACGTGTCAACCTGCCCCGCGTGAATGACGGCCTGTTCAGAGTCAAGAGAGTCAAGGAGGAGCAATTCATCGATTCGGCGGGACATGTGGCCATAGCGGTCATTTCACTTTGTGACCCACGTTGGATCCGCGGGTTACGGACGGACGAGACGGTATTTCGAGACGACGCATTTACCTTGTTTACTCGGCCCGGACCTCCGGTGGGAGAGCCACGGTGAAGCTCCCGCGCGAAAACAGGGAAGGAAAGGATGGACGTGGAGGCCACGGCGGATGGACGCCCAAGCTGCGCCAAGCACCCGCACCGGAACGTACCGTGACGTCCGCGCGCCCCATCGGATTGGCCTCCGATTCATGCGAACCAATTGAAGCACCGCCCGTGTCTCCCATGCTATGATCATCTGTGCCCGCTAGAATCCTGGGCGTGATTCCAGCCCGCTACGCATCCTCCCGGTTTCCCGGCAAAGCCCTCGCCACCCTTGGTTCCAAGACTCTTATCGAACATGTTCACGAGCGGGTTTCGATGGCGCGGTACCTTACCAAGGTCATAATCGCCACGGACGATATCCGCATCGCCCGCGAGGCGCGGCGCTTTGGCGCGACCGTTCGTATGACGCGCGGCGATCATCCATCCGGCACCGACCGCGCGGCCGAAGCAGCATCCGCTGAAAACGCGGAGATCATCGTGAACGTGCAGGGCGATGAACCTCTCATCGATCCATCCGCCATCGACGCCGCAATTCTACCCCTCGTGGAGGAACCGGACATCGTGATGTGTACTCTCAAGAAGAAGATTGAAGACCCAAGGGAGATAACGGATTCCAACGTGGTGAAGGTTGTGACGGACCGCCGAGGGGACGCGCTCTATTTCTCGCGTTCGACGATTCCGCACGTCCGGCAGACCGGCGAAGCAGGAGTCACCACGCAACACTACAAACACATCGGCCTTTACGTGTACCGCCGGGATTTTTTGCTCGCCTACCCGGATTTACCCGTTGGCCCACTTGAACAGGCGGAGAGACTTGAGCAATTGAGGGCTCTTGAAAATGGCTTCTCCATTCGGGTGGCCGAGACTGATTACGAATCGTTTGGCGTCGATACGCCCGAGGATCTGCGCCGCGTATCCGAACTCCTGAAAGCTTCTCTCGGTGGAGCGAAACAAAATGGCTAAATACATCTTTGTTACGGGCGGCGTGGTGTCGTCGCTGGGAAAAGGGATCGCGGCCGCGTCGATCGGCTGCCTCCTTGAGAGCCGCGGGCTGCGCGTCACTCTGCAGAAATTCGATCCTTACTTGAACGTGGACCCCGGCACCATGAGCCCGTTTCAACACGGCGAAGTGTTCGCCACAGACGACGG
>SYKU01000441.1 GCA_005808865.1 Acidobacteriota bacterium | reverse complement strand
GTCGAGAGCCCGGGACAGAACCGCATTCGCCGCGTACTTCGCTTCGCCCATTTTCCAGAGCATGTTCATGAAATTCGCGGTGTAGCTCAACTCGTTGTCCGGGTAAACGTAGGGGTATCCGAGGTTGTGACGGTAGGTATAAGCCGCAATGGTGGGCATCTTTCCGATCAGGCGCATGATTTGTAGCTGACGCACTTCAGGATCGTGCACATTTCTGGAGTCCGGATATACCGTGGAAAGAGCCGCGACTGTGCTGGTCAGCATCCCCATCGGGTGTGCGTCGTAGCGAAAGCCCTCGAGGAACTTCTTCGTGGTTTCATGGATCATGGTGTGGTGGGTGATCTGACCCACCCATTCCCTGAGTTGTGGCTCAGTTGGCAGATCTCCGAACAGGATCAGATACGCTACCTCCAGGAAAGTGCATTTCTCGGCGAGTTGCTCAATGGGATAGCCCCGGTAGCGCAGGATACCCTTGTCGCCGTCAATGAATGTGATGGCACTCCGGCAGGAGGCGGTATTCATGAACGCAGGATCGTACGTCATGAGCCCGAAATCGCCGGTGCTGTCCTTCATTTGCCGCAGATCCACAGCACGAAGGGTCCCATCCGAAATGGGGATCTCATAGGTGGCGTGGGTGCGCTGGTCGAGAATACTCAAAGCTTCTTTCGGCATAATTTTCTCCATCCAGAGGTGTGCTTAAGCAAGCGCCGCACCATGCCAGCGTCGCGGCGCCCGGCAACGCCCAGCCGCGTTCCGGTCCTGCACGATGACGCCGCCTTGTCGCGCACACGAAAACGACGGCGGCGTCGGCTCGCATCACTGCCTGTCCCGCTCCGCCGGGCCGGATCGCGCGCCGCATCTGATCCGTGGCGCACCTGACCGGCCGCTGAATCGCGGGAGAACCTCCCTTTGTCGCAGTCCAACGCGCTGCAACGAGGGCGGACTACAAGACCGGTATGAGCAAACGCAGGTCCATTTTCCGGTTGTGTTCGTCGAACTCCGCAAAAGTGACTGCGCGCCAAACCGCATTCTGATCCCTTCGTTACTTTTCCTTCGCCGCGGACTGTGTCTTCGACCAGGAGGCCGAAGCCTGGCCAGGCTCCTGCGGCTTGTTCGATCTTTTCGCAACTTCTCCCTTACGAGTTCCTCCGACAGGTCGATCCAGTTCTCGTGAATCCCGGCGGCATCGCGGGTACCAGGCGCGGACAAATGGCTGCGGATCGGGAAGCTCCGGTCTGCGGAATCGCTGCCCGCGGTCTCTTGGGTTGAACGCGGATACGACTGGTGCGTGGGGCTGTAAACCGCAAAAACGTCCGATTCCTAACCCGGCGAAGCGGGAACCAAACAGACCCAAACGCCGAAAGTTGGAGCCTCGCCAAAAGCACACCGAAGGCCTATCAACATTGGCTCCGGCGCATACCGCGGAAGATTTACTGACAGAAACGCGCAGAGTCCAAATGTTGAGGGACTAGTATGAACTTACCCGGATCCGGATCGGCGGCCCAGCGAAAACTTTCTCGAGTTCGTGAACTTTCCAAAACGAGGAAAAGTACCGCGGCCGTCTTGCGCTCACCTGAGTGGCCCAGTGTGCGGCCCGTCGAAACCGTCGCATCCGGCCTCGGCCAGTCCAAGTAATCGAGGAAAAATTCGACAAAGGTCTCTCCGCGTCCTCCTCGCTCGGCGCGGGTTCCAGGAGTGTGACCGCGCCTGGGAGCCTGGGCGTAATGCGGATAGCGCCATCAGGTTTTGCTGAAGCACCGCCTCTTAACGCGTTCCGGCCCGAACCTCAAGGGGCGTGTCAGGTATCCTTCGAATGAGCAGCAGGAACGCCAGCCCGCCCATCGCAGGCATCAGCCCGGCGGCGAGAAACACAGGTAAATAACTGAAGCGGTCGACAACCACGCCCGTCGCCAGAACCAGCGCCATGTTCACCGCGCCTTCACACGTGCCCGTCAGCCCCGTTACGCTCGCGAGCGCGCGCTGCGGAAACAGGTCGGCCAGCATTCCAATAAATGTAGCCGCGAACACGCTGACCCCGAAAGTCGCGACGCAGACGAGGGCCACCGGCATGGATTCGCCCTCAGGAAGCGGTACGAGCATGCTCGCTGAGCAAAGGGCGACGGCTCCGGCGAATGTGACCTTCCGGGAAAAATCGACGCTGCTTCCGCGCGCAATCAGCCAACTCGAAAACCAGCCGCCAAGAATATTTCCGAGTCCGGCGAAGAGGAACGGAATGCCCGCCAACAGCCCGATGGTCTCCATCGAAAAATGCCTCTCCCGCCGCAAGTACTCCGGCAGCCAATACCAGTAGAAGTGCACCACGGGACCGCACAAGGCCCGCATCAGCATCGCGCCCCATACGTGCCGCATGCGCAGGAGAAGCACGACGGGAACCTTCTCCGCCGCCGCCTCTCCCGTGCCGCGGTCCCGAAAGAACAGCAACCAGGGCACAATCCACAGTGCGCCCAATACGCTCGGGACCACAAAAGCCATCCGCCACCCGAAGTGTTCCGAGAGTTTCACGATGAACCACGGCGCCGCGAATGCCCCAATCACGGTGCCGCTGTTGAACAACCCGCCGGCTAGCGCCCGTTCTCTCGCGGGAAACCGGTTCGAGATCACTTTCACGCCGGCCGAATAGTTGCCGCACTCTCCCGCTCCGAGCAGAAATCGCAGTCCGCAAAAGTGCCCCACTGTCCCTGCAAGCGCGTGCAGACCGTTCGCCGCAGACCACCACAGCATGATGAGCGGAAGCCCTAATCGCGGTCCTTTCCGATCGAGCAGTATCCCGGCCGGTACCTGCGCCAGGGTCAAACCCAGCAGGAAACTGAACAAGATATACGAGTACTCGCTGTTCGAAAGCCGCAGTTCGTCGCGTATCACCGGCGCGAGAACCGAAAGCACCTGCCGGTCGAGCAGGTTTACGGCAATCGAGAGAAACAAGAGTGCGAGCACGCCCCATCGCGCCCGGTCCGGTTCGACGCCTTTGCCCGCCTCTAGTAGCATGTGGGGATGACCGAAAGCCTCATGGAGTTGTCCGTCGGCGAACTGGCCCGCCGCGCCCGCATTCCCTTCCGCCTGCTCCCCGACATTCCGTCGCTCATCTCCCACTTCGCCCGGTCCGTCGCCGACGACATCCTGAACGCCAACCTCCGGGATGAGCCGGTTCGCCTGATTCTCCCCGTCGGTCCAGTGGCGCAGTACCCCATTCTAGTCGAGATCACGAACCGGGAGCGCATCAGTTGGAAAAATGTTCACGTGTTTCAGATGGACGAGTTCCTCGACTGGCAGGGCCGCCCCATCCCACTAACCCATCCGCTGAGTTTCGAGGGCTTCATGAAACGGGAACTCTATTCGCGCATCGACGTGGACCTTCGCATCCCCGACGCCCAGTGCCACTCTCCGCACCCCTTCCGTATCGATGAAATTAGTGCGCGTATCCAGGCCGTGGGAGGCATTGACGCGTGCTACGGGGGCATCGGCTACCACGGCCACGTGGCTTTCAACGAACCCTGTATTTCGAGGTGGAATTCGGTGAGCGTCGAGGAAATGCGGACGTCTCTCACGCGGGTGGTCTCGCTTGGATCGGATTCCATCGTAGTGCAAAGCATTCATTCCGCCGGAGGAAACCCCGAGGCGATTCCGCCCATGGCCGTTACGCTTGGGATGCGGGACATTCTCGCATCGCGGAAGATTCGCCTATACTGCGCCGCCGGCGAGCGGCACCGTGCCGTGTTTCGCAGGGCGGTTGCGGGCGAGGTTACCGCGGGCTATCCCGCGACTTTGGTGCAGGGCCATCCGGACGCCGAGGTTTTCACCAGCGAGGCTGCGGCACAGCCCATTTTCATCGGGCTTCGGTAGTAACATGAAGAGAAATGAGCGCGTCCCTCGATCCACTCGACAATACCCAGGATATTGTATATAGCCACGATTTTACGGGGAAAATCACGTTATTTAACCGCGCGGCGCTCCAGCTTTGCGGCTATACCAGGCAGGAGGCGCTCAAGCACAATATCAGGGACGTGATCTCGGAAGACTATCGGGACGCGGCCCTCTGCATGATGCACCGCAAGCTTGGTGGCGAGTCGGTGCCTCCTTACGAGCTCGGAATCATCGCCAAGGACGGAAACACGATAGCCGTCGAAGTGAACAGCAAGCTCCTGTTCGACGACGGAAAACCGGTGGGCGTCCTTGGCGTCGCGCGCGATATCACGGAGCGCAAACGCACGGAGAAGGCGCTGCGCGAAAGCGAGGCTAAATTCCGCGCGGTCGCCGAGACCGCGCTTTGCGCGATCTGTATCGCTCGCGGCCCGAAGCTGCTCTACGTGAATCCCGCGGCCGTCTCCGGCTACGGGGGCACCCTCGAAGAAATGCTTTCGCTGAACGCATTCGATCTGGTGGCGCCGGATCACCGTGAACAGGCAATCGAGTCTTTCCGTGCCCGCAGCGAGAGCGGAGGGCGTTCCCGCTACGAACTCAAGACCGTCACCAAAAGCGGCGAGATCCGGTGGTACGACGTTTCGGCCCGGATGATCGAGATCGAGGGCGAACCGGCCTCTTTGAGCACGGCTTTCGATATCACGGACCGCAAGCGTTCAGAACAGGCGCTGCAGGAGAGCGAAGCCAAGTTCCGGGCGGTTGCCGAATTGGCTGTTTGCGCGATCTGCATCTCGGACGGATCAAAATTACTCTATGTGAATCCGTCCGCGGTTGCCGGTTACGGTGGCACGCTCGATGAGATGCTTTCGATGAACGCGCTCGACACAATTGCGCCAGACTCTAGGGAGCAGGTCATGGCGTACGCCCGGGCGCGCGCAACCGGCGATGCGCCGTCGCGTTACGAGCTCAAGACGATCAGGAAGAGCGGGGAGATCCGTTGGAATGACGTTTCTTCCCGGCGCATCGAATACCAGGGCAAACCGGCCACGCTCACCACTGCGTTCGATATCACCGAACAGAAGCGGGCGGTTGTCGCCATCCAGGAATCCGAGGCCAGGTATCGGAGCCTCTTCGAGAACGTCCCGGACGGCGTGTTTAGAATCACCCGCGACGGGAAAATCCTGGCTGCGAATCCCGCGCTTGTTGAAATGCTCGGCTACGATTCCGAACAGGATCTCCAGACCGTGAATATCCTTGCCGCTTTGTGCTCGAATCCGGAAGAGCGGTTGGCGAACCTGAAGCAACTCGACGCCGGCGTTCCCTTGCGAAATTTCGAGCATCGCGTACGCCGCCGCGACGGGCGCGAAATCGTCGGGCTTCAGAACACGCGTGGAATTCTCGATGAAAACGGGGCCGTCGTTTGTTACGAAGGCACCCTGACGGATATCACGGACAGAAAATCCCTGGAGGAAAAGCTTCGCCATGCCCAGAAAATGGAAGCCGTCGGTCGCCTTGCCGGCGGGATCGCTCACGATTTCAATAATCTGCTGACCGTGATCTCCGGCTATTCGGGTCTGGTCAAGAACCGGCTTGGAGCGGCCGACCCCTCCTACCCCCACGTTCTCGAAATCGAAAAAGCGGCGACCCGCGCCACCTTGCTGGTCCGGCAACTCCTCGCGTTCAGCCGGCGGCAGATCCTGCAACCGGTTTCGCTCGACCTCAACGAGCTGATCAGGGAGATGGAAGACATGCTGCGGAGGCTGATCGGCGAGCACATCCTCCTTAACGTCCGCTATGGAACGCCGCTTGGCAGTGTCCGCGCCGACCCCACTCAGATCCAGCAGATTGTCATGAATCTGGCCGTTAACGCGCGTGACGCCATGCCCGATGGCGGCGAGCTGACGATATCGACTCAGCTCAACGGCGGTGAGGTGCTTTTTCGCGTCTCCGACAACGGAACGGGCATGGACGAGACAACGAGAGCCCACGTCTTCGAGCCGTTTTTACAACCAAAGACGTCGACAAGGGTACAGGCCTCGGGCTGTCTACGGTTCATGGAATCGTCGAGCAGAGCGGCGGCCGCATCTCTATCGAAAGCGAACTCGGCCGGGGTACGGCGATTTCGATCTGGCTCCCTTGTCAGCAGGTTGAACGCTGAGCGTGGCCGGTTGGGTTATACTGAAACGCTGATTTCATGGAGGTATGCTGTGCTCTGGTGGGCTGCCGTACTCTTATTTCAGATTCCTCAACTTGACTTGCCGACGGTCGAGAAGAACCCCTATGCGACTCAGTCCGACATCGCGGCCGGCAAGCGGCTCTATGGCGGACGCTGCGCCGGCTGCCATGGTCCCACCGGTGATGGCGGCAAGGGCGCAAACCTCGCAGTCCCGGTCCTGCCCCGCGCTGCGAATGACTTGGCGCTCTATCGCGTGATCCGCTACGGCCTCCCCGAAACGGAGATGCCCGGCACGTACTTGGTCCAGCGCGAACTCTGGCAAGTCGTGGCGTTCGTGCGAACTCTCGGACAGATCCAGCGCGGACCCATCGCCGGCGATGCCGCCCGCGGCAAGGAACTTCTCCGCGGCAAGGGCAATTGTCTCCAGTGCCACTCCATCGGACAGGAAGGCGCCCAGATGGCGCCGCCGCTCGCCGGGATCGGCAGCCGCCGGGGTCCCGGCCACCTTCGCGGAAAACTCCTCAACCCCGCGGGCACCATGCCCGAACAGTACCGGATGGTGGAACTGGCTACCAAAGACGGTAAAAAATTCGTAGGCATCCGCCTCAATGAGGACACCTGGTCGATTCAGGCAAGCGACTTCTCCGGAAAACCCTATACGTTTGAAAAGCATGATCTAACCGAATTGAGCGTCGTCCGCAAGACGATGATGCCATCCTACCGCGAGCGTCTTGACTCCCGCGAAATCGACGATGTAGTCGCCTATCTTTCCGGACTTCGGAGCAACCCATGAAAATTCCAGTCTTTCTCGCGCACATTCTCGCCATCGCCACACTGCCGCTGCTGTCTCAGGTAACCCACGAACGCATACTCAAAGGCCCCACGGAATCGGGTGACTGGCTTACTTATTCCGGCAACTATTCAGCTCACCGTTTCTCTCCTCTCAAGCAAATCGACGAGAGCAACGCGGCCCGGCTCAAGCCGGCTTGGGTGTATCAGACGAACTCCCTTCAGCGCTTCGAGATGACTCCTCTGGTCTCCGATGGCGTGATGTACATCTCCGAACCGCCCAGTCACGTCTCCGCTCTCGACGCCCGTACGGGCCGTGCACTCTGGAAGTACCGCCGTCTGATTCCCGACGATATTCGCGTCTGCTGCGGCGCCGTGAACCGCGGTGTCGCCTTGCTTGGCGACATGATCTATCTCGGCACCGTTGATGCTCATCTCGTGGCCCTCAACGCTAAGACCGGCGTCGTCCAGTGGGATGTCCCCGTCGCGAATTACAAAGGCGGATATTCGATTACCGTGGCTCCGCTTGCCGTAAAAGACAAAATCGTCGTCGGAGTCTCCGGCGGGGAGTACGGCGTTCGCGGCCTCCTCGACGCCTACGATGCAAGAACCGGAAAGCGCGCGTGGCGCTTCTGGACGATACCCGGGCCAGGCGAAAAGGGCCACGAAACCTGGAAGGGCGATAGCTGGAAAACCGGTTCCGCCGCCACCTGGGTGACCGGCGCCTACGATCCCGATACGAATCTTATCTATTGGGGTACCGGGAATCCGGGGCCGGACTGGAACGGCGACGTTCGCCTCGGTGATAACCTCTACTCCGATTGCCTGATCGCGGTCGATGCCGACAGCGGAAAGCTCAAGTGGTATTTTCAATTCACGCCGCACGACGTGCACGACTGGGACGCGACGGAGGTGCCCGTGCTTGTCGATGGCGAGGTCCGCGGCCAGAAGCGGAAACTCGTGGTTTTCCCCAACCGTAACGCCTTTTACTACGTGCTTGACCGCGTGACGGGAGAGTACCTCCTCGGCAAGCCGTACGCGAAGCAGACATGGGCTAAGGGTCTCGACGACAGCGGGCGTCCGATTCGCATTCCAGGCACGTTCCCCAGCGTGGAAGGGACAAAAGTCTGGCCGGCGGTTGCTGGAGCGAACAACTGGTATAGCCCAAGCTACAGTCCCCAAACGGGACTGCTCTACATCTCCGTGCGCGAGGCAGGTTCGGTATATTACATCGGCGAGGCCGAGTTCAAGGAAGGCGAGCGTTTTGATGGCGGCGGATTCCGCAGCGCTCCCGGCGAGGAGGAATCGGGAGCAGTACGGGCGTTCAATCCCGCGAACGGGCAGTTGGCATGGGAGTATCGGCTCTTTACACCGCCCTGGGCAGGACTGATGTCAACGGCGGGCGGGATTGTCTTCGGCGGGACCAATGAGGGGCAGTTCTTCGCCCTGGGAGCGAAAACGGGTAACCTGTTGTGGCGTTTCCAGGCAGGCGGCGCCGCGCGGTCGAACCCTATGAGCTACCTGAGCGGCGGCAAACAGTATATCGCCATGACCATGGGCAGCGCGCTGTACGCGTTCGGCGTGGAGTAGGACGGGCATCCTTGCCTGTCGGTAGCCGCGCGAAGCGCAGGACGCGCTGCAACCCCAGCGCGCTGGCTCCATTCTTCTGACTCGTCACATACCACATGGCGCGGAACCACGTCATCAGGGGCTGCCGCGTGTCCTGGAAGATTGTGCCTGCCGTCGCTGAGGTCTGTCGCCGACACGCACAGCACCGGAACAAAGTGGCACGAACCATGACGGCCTTCGATCCCTGACAATGCGGACATCGAAAGCCATCTGGCCACCGAAGACTCACCAGGTAGGCTCGGCAGCCCTCCTCGCTCGAAAATCGCTCCTCAACCTCCTGGATGGTTCGCGGATAATCCTCCACAGCCCAAATCTGCAGGTTGGAGTCTGGTGAGCCAAGGGGATACCGAATAGAGTCGTATTGAGTCGTCAAGAAGAAGCTGGACGCGGTTGTTACGTTCCTCTTCATTTCCGTCCCGCTGCCCGATAGGCGGCCGCGAGATTCAATTTGTAGGCGGTGTCTGCCGGATCGATGCGCACCGCCCGTTCGAAATGTCGGATCGCCTCTTCCGGCCTGGACTGGCGCATGGCCATATCGCCCAACTGGTTGTACGCGTCCGCGGCGGCCGGGCGCGCGCGGATCGCGGTTTCGAATGCGGAGCGCGCTTGCGCCAGGTTCCCAGTATCCTTTTCGATCAGGCCTGCCAAATAGTGGTATCTCCAGTCGGAAGGCGCAAGCGCAATGGCCTGCCGCGCAGTCGTCCTCGCCTCGTTATATCGATTAACATCATAGTACAGACCGCCCAGCCGGAAGAGAACCTGTTCGTTGTTTGGGTCCACCCGCTGGGCCTCTTCCAACAGCTCGACGGCGGCGCTCAAATTGCCGGAACTCACCAGTGGGGCCGATTTGGCGATCAGCAAACCAGCGTCACGCCGGGCTAGACGGACGTGGTCGGACCGCGATCTCAGCTCGGAAAAACGCGCCAAGGCTTTGTCCCGATCAGCAGTCCTTTCCAGACGCCCGTAAAGCATGGCCAGACCGTAGTGAACCTGCGGCTCGTCCGGCGCGCGCTCGCGGGCTGCCTCCATATCGAGTAGCGCCTGCTTGATTTCGCCCGAGCGGGTGTAGGCCGATCCGAGCAGATAGTGTGGTTCCCAGGAATCGGGAGAAAGTTCCGCAGCGCGCTTAAGCAGGGGCAGCGCATCGTCGGGGCGATCGGTCCGCAGCAAAAGGCTGCCCAACCCAGTCATCGCGGAGGCGTGTTTTGGGTCGAGCGACAGAGCGGTTCGGAATTGCCGCTCCGCTTCGGCAGGCTTGCCGGACGCGGCATAAATAGCGCCGAGATCCGCATGCGCCTGAGCATCGTTCGGTATCAGGCGGGTGAGCCGCTCGACCAGGGGAGCGGCCCTATCGTTAAAGTCGTGCCGTAGGTACACGATCACCGCGGCACGTAGCGCGGAGATATCGTCGGGCCGGATTCGCAACGCCATCTCATAGTTTGCAAGGGCCCGGTTGTCGTCCCCCTTTTCGACATACGCTTCGGCCAGCGCGATGTTGGGCAGGCTGGACGGATGCTGGCTCTTAGCCTCGCATTCAGCGGCGCCGGCGAAGTCGGTCATCGCGGCGTCCAGTTGCTTCTCGCGATAGTGAGCCAAGCCACGCTGATACGCTGCATCGCAGTTGTCCCCTCCGGCGCGCGCGGCGGCCAGACACAACAGGTTAATTAGACAGGCGGCGGTCTTTTGGCTCATGGCGAGCGAACACGAACGGTTACAACAACTATCATCCCAGCACGGGCCATGTCAATTAGCGCTCGTTCCACCGTTCCACCAGCCGTAGCAGGCAAGAGAGCAGATTCTCGCCCGCGTGATGCCCGTCCAGTTCCTCCCGCGAGTCTTTATACTGTGAGGATCGTCAGCCGACGAAGTTTGCCGCAGTGGAGTTGTCTGCAAGCGCGTCGGCGTGCGATGTGGCGGCGTCGGCCGTCGGATGCGGCGCCGCGTTTCCCGATTATGACAACGACGGCTGGCCCGATATTTTTTTGTTGATTGGCACGCGCCTGGACGGCATTCCTCCGGACGCCACAAAAACGTCTCTACCGGAACAACCGCGACGGCACGTTTGCGGATATCGCCGAAAAGTCCGGCCTCAACCGAACAGGATGGGCATCGGCCGTGGCGGTCGGCGGCTTCAATAATGACGGATTCGAGGACCTGTTCATCACCTACTTGGGACGGGGCGCAACGCTCTCTATCGCAACAACGGTGATGGAAGGTTTACCGACATCACCGGAAAGGCCGACTTGCTCAGCTCTCGTGACCGTTGGGGGTCAAGTGGTCGAGCTGCACTTTCATCGATTACAATCGCGAGGCGTGGCTGGACCTCTGCGTTGCGAATTATCTGGAGTTCGATCTGAAGTCGCTCCCCAAGGCCGGCGTCGACAGCTATTGCAACTGGAAGGGTGTCCCGTCAACTGCGGGCCGCGGGGGCTGCCGCCGGGTAGTGTGTCCCTGTTCCGCAACAACGGTGACGGTACGTTACGTTCAGCGACGTAAGCTCAGCTTCCGGGCTGGCGAAAGCCAAGGGCAGCTACTTGCTGACCGCCGTCGCGACCGATTTCGACAATGACGGCTGGCCCGACATTTACATCGCGTGCTACTCGAGCCCGAGTTTCCTGTCTCGACATAATCACGACGGCTGGGGCGCAGGAATCATCGATCTCGACAATGACAGCTCGCCGGACCTCTTCCTGGTCACCGGCAGCGTGTATCGAGGAGGAACTGCCTTCCTATCCCTACCGCACGCTCAGGGTGATTTTTCGGAATCTGGGTAACGGAAAATTCGAAGAATTGATCGATGAAGCGGGCCCGGAATCGCGCCGCGCATTCCAGCCGGGGTTGCGCGTTCGGCGATTTCGACAACGACGGCGATGTGCCGGCCGTCAACATGAATGAGCCGCCGTCGCTGCAGCGTAACGACATGTCGGGCGGCAATCACTGGCTCAAGGTAAAGCTGGTTGTCGTGAAGTCGAACCGTAGCGCGATCGACGCGCGCGTTACCGCGCATTATGGCGGCAGGCGGCAGGCGCAGGAAGTCATGAGCCAGGCCAGCTTTTATTCCGCAAACGATCCGCGGCTGCATTTCGGCCTTGGCGCAATCGACCGCGTGGACCTCGATGTACGTTGGCCAAACGGAGGCCGCGAGCGAATCGCCGGCGGTGGCAGCCGATCAGCTCGTCACGATTCGTGAGGGGCAGGGCATTGTTAAATCCCAGCGCTTCCGCTAGCTAAGTACTATATTTCTTAACTACACTAACGTATACGTGACTTGAATTATGCCTTTCGGCGTGCCATCGTGATGTAGAGGTGCGTAACAATGCCCAGATCGAGCCCCTTCACGATTGCTCTCTCGTCTCCCGAAGAAGCGGAAT
>SYKU01000440.1 GCA_005808865.1 Acidobacteriota bacterium | reverse complement strand
AAGGGGTCAGGTTCTTGCCCTTGAAGTCAAAGGGCGTCGAAGCATTGATTTTATTGGGTTCCGGAATAACATCGCGAACCCCTTGTTTGACGGGCTTTTTGGAGCTATGCTGTTTTCTGTTCTTCACCATTTGGGTGACCTCGATTGGGGTGGGTTGGCGAAGCGCGCACTCCGCCAAAATCCAGTTTTACCCCCAGTTTATGGGGTCATCCAAATGGTTAGGCGCGCCTCAACCCTCACGGGCATGGCGATATGATGCATTGGTCAGGTTGAAAGGGCGATCTTTGTTTCTCTGCCGAGGTGTCGAAAGGGGACACATCCAATCTAACCTGCGTCCAAGTCGGTTACTCGAAGCTCTTGTCGCTCAACCGTGCCCGCGCGGTCTCCCGGTCTCGTTCCCGCGTGATCCAATGTCGGAGTCGTACCTTTTCTTGCATGACGGCTTCGCGTAGCGTCGGGTATGCATCCAGTTGGTCAAGAAGCGCGGCGTTAGACTCAAGGATCGCTGCGAGTGAACCGCTCCAACCGCTGGACGGCATGAACCGGCGAACGAACTCCCCGAGCACAGCGGCCGAGTCGGGAGCCCGCTCCAGGAACCGTAGTGCCAAACCTGTCCAACGCGGCGGACTCTCATCGGCGTGGGCGATGATCCTAACGACCTGAGCGAGCCCGGGATACCGGATAAGCGGGTGTTGATCGCACCAGCCCAGCAATGCCGCTTCAGGCACGGCCGCCAGCGCGTCCTGATGGCGTGAAATATCCTTGAGAATCCCGAGGCCACAGTCGAATTCCCCGCTATCTCCTCCGCATAGCCCGTCGAGCGTTGCGTACGGCTGGACAATGAACAATCCATCCAAGAGGCATTTGTGGACCTGCGCGTGGGTTGTGTGAGTTCTCACGACAGTCTTTAGCTTGTTGCATATCTCTGTTGCGGCGTACGCGCCTCGTTCTCCAGTCAGACAGACCTTTGACAGTTCACGGGTCCAAAAATCCTGCTGATCGTCCATGGCGGTGAAACTGATCTGGCGCAAGACTTCGTAACCCGCATCCACGAGGTCGTTCGCGACAGGGACCCCGCGGTCCTTGTCGGAGTGCATCCGCATGTATAGAATTTGGACGGCGACGCCGTAGCCTGCCGGCATCCCGGCAATCGCCAGTATGATGTCCCTCAGATCACGAGCAGGAATCGGATCGGCAGTTCGACGATACGCCAGACACCCGTACATCTGCGCCGGTGTTTTCCGTAATGCCAGCGAGCGCTTTAATCGGGTCATGCCCTTCTCGTCAATGGAGGTTTCAACTTGGAGACACGGATACCAGTAGGCCAGAGTCGGATGGTCGACGCTGCTATCCAGTAGGGCGTTGGCAACCGTTGGTCTTTCGCGTGCAGCGCGTTAAGAAAACCGCCAAGCACCAGCGGCTTGCGCAAACTCTCCTCGGTGGCTGAGAGCGCGGCGACAAGGCGATCCCAGAACTGAACCGGGTCGGTTGCGCCTTCGAGAAGGCCCACGCCGAACCACCAGAGGCGTCCGTCACTGCTGACGAGGTCAGGAAGTCTCGCGATCGCGCGCCAAAATCGAAGCTCATGACGGGAAGGAAGCCTTCGGTCTCCAGCGCCGCTTCGAGTCCTGCCACGCCGAGCGCACGGCGATTCGGGTCCGACGAGCGCAGGAGCGCTTCGAGCGCTGCAAGCCGCTGCTCGATCGTTGCGTGAGTACCGGACAGGCGGATCTGGAACAGGGATGTGAAGACCGAATGCAGGAGCGATCGCGGATCGATCTGGTCCCTTTCACTATACCTTCCGCGATGAGAGGAAAGCGGGGCTGCACGGTCACTCTGGACACAGCGGGCTCAACCGGCCAGGACCGAGGTCCCGAAGCGCTCCGTGCTGGATCTGTAAGATCCAAACTATCCGGCGGGCTTCATTCACTGTGTAGCTTGGTAAGCGACGCTTTTCCCAGAACTCCGTTTCAAACTGCCTCGGCGGCGTCACACGGCCGGCTTCGACGGCGGCGAGTCCCCGCTTGATGCCTTCGAGCGCCTCCAGCTCGTCCACTCGATCCAGCAGTTTCTGCGACGGGACGCATCCTTAACAAAACAAAACAAAACAACACGTTCGGCCTGGCCGAACAACCGGATGTCCGCTTCCGCGCATCTGGTGAAGGAACTCGCCGGTGTTGCGTTTGAAGCCGCTGAGAGGATGGATGTCTTTGGCAATGTCGAGCACGAATACTTCATGCACGTGAAACAAGGGAGAACCTCCATGGAACGTCACGTTATGAGCCGATTTTTTAAGGGAACAGATCGACCACGAACCTGACGGGGGCCATTGTCACGGCCCCGATGACCCGGCACGACAGGCTATAAGGCGCCTCCCTGATGAGCGTCAGCGTGGTCAACGGCGGCTCGATGCGCTCCCGCGGCGGCGTTGCGGACGGGATGCGCGCCGACGAACGGAAAAGCCGGCTTGTTCGTGCCGTGGATCGATGAAAAGCCCGTGCCTGCCGCAAATGCGGAATCCCGACGGCCGGCAGCCGCGCCCGAATGGCGCCTGAAACCTCGTCCGGGGTCTCAGGGCTTTCCTAACCCCCATCCGCCCGCCTTTCAGGGGGCGACACCGGCCAAACTCAATGCAAGGCGCGTCTTCTCCGGAATGCGACTCAAGCCCGGACTTACTGACCTACTTCCGATAGCCGCGCGGCAGCCTTCGATTACCTGACTGCCACGGTCACACCGGTCTGGCTTGATGCAGCTCCCATCGTCAGCACGATGGGCAGGGCCGCACCAGACGCCAGACCGGAGGGCAAGCGCGCGTTGATCTGCATCACCCCAGCCGTATCCGGCGCCTGCCCGGAAAAGAGCAACTCCGCGGAGCGGTCGGCGATCCTGAGCGCGACTGAGGCCTCCGGTTCGGGATAGGTCCCTTCGGCGGCCCTGCCCGTCTGGCTCGCGGGCCGTGTGAGACCCTGTCCCGTTGCAAACAGGACGATGACGGAGCCTGGCGCCGCCGGATTCGCGGCGGAATTTACCGATCCATCCTGGTTGAACACGCCCGGATACAGGCCGGGGTGCGTAACGGCGAGCCGGACACGCTCGGGAGCCGCGCTTGCAACGCCGTTGAATGTCACGACCACATCCGCGAAGGATTGCCCGGCAAGCTCGTAAGGAACCTGGAGGTTGATCTGTCCCGCTCCGGCGAAGTATAGCGGAGCAGGGATGCCGTTCAACGTAACCGAAGCGCCGCCGAGCGCCGTGGGCAGCTTTCGCGTAGCTGGGTCAAAGCGCGCGGAGACGCCCGTGGCGGGCCCCAGTCCCACACCGAAAACGGAGACGATTTCGCCGGGCGCGACCGAAGACCGGTCCGCGCTAAAAGCGTTTCCGATACTGCCTGCCACGACTCGCGGCGGTAACGGACTCGATAGTGCGAGCAACTCATTCGTGATTCCGCGGCTTGTTCGACCGCCGAAAAACAGGGTCGCATTGAGATCCGGCACGAAGACGCCTTCATGGCGCGAGCGTCCCTCGGGCACATCTCCAATGAACGTGGGCCGGCTCCAGGCGCTGGCGGCGGTGTCGAACTCCCAGAGGTCGCTCACAGTTGTGCCGCCGAAGACAACCATCCGGCCGCGGGCGATGTCGAAAGACGTCCCGTACCACTGGCGTCCAGTGGGCCGGGGATTCTTCGTAATCTCGCTCCAGCGGCCTCGGCCGAAATCGAAGGACCAGAGGTCGTCCTGCGGGCATGGCCCGGAACCGCTCGAGCACCCGCCGTAGAGGAGCATATGGCCGTTCTTCTCGTCGTAAACGGCGTGGTGGAGACAGCGCTTCAGCGGGCGATCGCCAGGGGGACTTATGTTCTGCCATTTTTCGAGCTTGAGATCGAAGGCCCACGTGTCGTCGAAACGGCCCTGGTCCGTGAAGCCGTGCGAGATGACCATGCGGCCCCGTGCCGTTTCGTAGATCGCCGAATGGCCGTAACGGTTGCTCGGACCCTCGCCGTTGCGGCTGAGTTGCGCCCATGTCCCTTTGCCGATGTCATAGGCCCAGGTGTCGGAGAAGAATCCGCTCGCCTGACCGCCGAACACGATCAGCCGCCGAGCCGCCGAGTCGAAAACCATCGTGTGGCCTAACCGCGCCGGCGGGATGACGCCCTGTGGATTCAGTTGCGACCACGATTGTGAGTCGATGGAATACGCCCACAGATCGTTGCGGTTAGAACTGTCGTCCTGCCCGCCGAACATGAAGACGCGGCGGCCGACCGGGTCATAGGCCAGCGGCGGATCAATTCGCGCGGAAGGCTTAGTCCCTTGAACGGGAACGACTGCGAACGTCAACGGCGAGCTTTGGCCGAGGAGGCCGGTAGCGGACCACAACAGAAAGGCAAAAAGGCTCAAATAGAACATGAAGCGTTGGTGACGCCCGCCGTTCAATTTCTTCCAGGCACCCCTCGCGCGGTTCACTTCTGCGCCCATTTCTGCACGCGCCAGTTCTTGATTTCGGCGACGTATACCGAGCCTTCGCTATCCACGGCGATGTTATGAGCGAAGTTGAGACGGCCGGGCGCGGCGCCATAGGAGCCGAGCTGTCCCAGGATCTTCCCGGTCATGTCGAGCTTGACCACGCGGTTGTTCAAGCCGTCGGCCACGTAGAGCGCGTCTTCCTTCGCTGAGTAGGCGAGGCCCCACGGCGTCCCGATACCTGTCCATTTGCCGAGGAATTTGCCATCCATGTCGAAAATCTGGATGCGGCTATTCGAGCGGTCGGCCACGTAAAGTTTGCCGCGAGAATCGAGAGCGACATCGTGGACGAGGTTGAATTCGCCGTCGCCCGTTCCTTTCCTGCCCCAGTGCCTGATGTAATCGCCGTCTTTACTGATCTTGACCACGCGCGAATTGACGTAGCCGTCGGAGACGAACAGATCGCCGTTCGGGGCGAAGGTCACGCCGGTCGGCTCGGAGAATCCTTCTTTGGCTTCATTGTCCCCGGGAGTTCCCTGGCGGTTGCCGAGGATCATCTGAACGCGTCCGGCCGGGTTGTACTTGATCACGACGTGGCCTTTCTGGTCGACTGCCCAGATGTTGCCGTCGGCGTCGGCGCGAATGCCGTGCGACCACTTGATGGCGCCGTCGCCCCAGGCCTGGAGCATGTTGCCGCGCTTGTCGAACTGGATGACGCCGTGCGGGCCCCGGTTGAACACCCAGACGTTGTCCTGCCTGTCGACGGCGACGCCCGAGCATTCGCCGAAGTTCCAGCCCTTCGGCAGTTGCGCCCACTCCTTGACCAGCTTGTGCGGAAGCGGCGGCGCGGACTTCAGTTCGGCGAACGCGGGTGTGAGAATGGAGGCTACGGCGAGCAGAGCGGCGACAGGTTTCATCCGAATGAGAGTAGTGCGAATGCGGGGTTGATGTCAAATGAGGCTGAGACGATCTCGGCCGATCTTGTGTGGGCCGGAGAGCCGGTGTCGCGCCGCAGCGTTCACCACTCGCGAGTTCAACGTCAAGGGTAGCGCGGAGGGCGTCCGCGGAAGGCCTATTCGGCCCTGGTTACCGAGGCTCCCATGAAACAATTCTTCCGAAGAAGAAGATAGCGGGGGCCGGCCGCTTTGCCCGGATCGGAGGGATCGTTGGGAGGATCGTCAGGGCGATCAGCATTTTCCAGTCGAAGGACGAGCATGAAAATGGATCTCAGCCGTCTCGCTGAAGTGCGGCACGCAGCCGACTACCTCCCACTGCCTACTCCAATACCGCGGCTTTCGGGTCTTCCGGCGCGGCTCCGGTGTCTCCCGCCTTCTTAGACCATGCGTCCAACTCCGCATTCATCTTCTTAAGGCGTGCCTTGTGACGGGGATCGGCGGCCAGGTTCTTCACCTCGTGCGGATCGGTCTCCGTGTCGTAGAACTCAACGTCCGGCTTTCGGGGAGCCATGAACTGCTCCTGCACGGCATTCAACTTTCCCTTGGCGTGCAATTCCTGGAGCGCCCCCAGCGTGGGGTACGAGGTTTCGATGTACCGGTTATATTGCGTGTAGGGCCGCTCCGGCATCAGGTTGCGAATCAGCTTGTAACGCCGGTCGCGAATGGCGCGAATGCGGTCCAACGTCATGTCGCAGCGATCCCTGCAGGTTACGACGTGGGTGCGCGGTTTGTACCTGGCGCCGAACACGGACTGCCCGTGGAACGGCTCAGGCAGTGGTATTCGCGCGATATCGAGTGTGGTCGCCGTCCAATCGACAGCGCTGATCAGGTCGTGGTTCGTGGATCCTTTTGCGGCCACACCCGGCCATCGGACGATGAGCGGCACGTGCGTACCCGCGTCGTAGAGCCACTGCTTTCCCCGAAGGAGACAGCGGCCGTTATCACCGATCAGAAAGATTGCGGTGTTGTCGAGCAGCTTATCCTGTTCGAGCCGGTCCAGCAGAACTCCGACCTTCGAATCGAGCAATTGAACGGCATCGAGATAGTTGGCGACTTCATCGCGGACAACCGGATGCTCCGGGTAGTAGGGCGGCAACTCGACTTTCGCCGGATCGATCAGGGTCTTTTGCCTGCGCGCTTCGACGAACGCCGGCCCCTTGTGAGGCGCGGTGAAGTTGATCTGCGCGTAAAACGGCTGGCCTTCGGCGCGCTGATTCCAATGTGTCCCCTGGAAGGGCTTGCCTTCCAGCTTGAAGTTGAAATCGGTCTTCCCGCTCCCCCTCACACCAGGCGCGATATCGAGAACGTTCGCGGTGAAGTAGCCGGCGTCGCGCAGACTATGGCTCAGGAGCCTCGCGCCGGACGGCAGTTGATAGCCGTCCTGGCGGTGGCTGCGATGATGATGGGTCCCGGTAGATGTCTGATAGAGGCCGACATTGAACGCTGAGCGGCTCGCCGAGCAGACGGGCGCGGTGGTATAGCAGCGGTCGAAGCGCATGCCCTCGTTGGCGAGCCGATCGATATTCGGCGTACGCACGAGAGGGTGGCCGTAGCAACCGAGTTCAACGCCGAGATCATCGCCGAAAATCCAAAGGACGTTCGGCCTCGGAGACGCCGCCTTCAGGAACGCGGGCGCTGCCAGGGAGCCAAGGAAATTGCGGCGGGAAAGAGACATGCGCCTATATTCTAAACCATCGTTATTCTAAACCATCGTTCGAGCAGGCCAAGAGCGCCGGCATGCTCAATCGCGGATCGACGAATCCCGAGAGGAGTCAAAGTGCTTGAAAGGACGGGTACGGATCATGGCGGCGGTAACTCTGAATTGGCTTGGCGGCCCGCGCTGGAGGTGAGATCGCCGATCGGAGACCTTGCCGCCTCCGTCTCGTCGTGGGGCAGGGGTACCGGCAGCGCGGCCCGCCGAGGCGAGACGGTCGCGGGCTCACATGCTCCCCTTGCCGGGCGCGCCACCGTGTATAGTATTCTTCAAGTGACCATGCGCGCTCTCCTTATTAGCTTCTCGCTTGCCGGCTGCGGGCTTGCGGCATCGGACTTCGAAACGAGGGTTCTGCCCGTGCTCGAAGTTAATTGCGCGTCGTGCCATTCCCCGAAAGTGAAGACCAGCGGCTTTTCCGTGGCAACCATCGAGGCAGTGATCGCGGGCGGCAACAAACACGGACGCGCCGTGGTCCCTGGCCACCCGGAACAAAGCGCGCTCGTCAAAGTGCTCAAGGGCGACATCGCCCCACGAATGCCGTTCGGCAAGACTCTCGAGGACGCGGACATGGCGGTAATCGAAGGCTGGATTCGGGGGCTTAACCCGTCGCAAGCGGCAGGCGCAGGCCAGCCTTCGCTTTGGCCCTATCAGAAGCCCGTCAGGCGGGACCCGCCCAAACCCGGACACCCTATCGACGCGTTCCTGACCGAGAAACTCAGCGCGAAGAAACTCACCTTCGCCCCCGAAGCTTCGAAACGTCCCCTCGCGCGGCGGGTGTATTTCGATCTCCTCGGAATGCCGCCGCCGCCCGCCGAACTCTCGGCCTTCCTCGACGATTCGTCCTCCGGTGCGTACGCGAAACTGCTGGACAGGCTCCTCGCCGATCCCCGGTACGGGGAACGGTGGGGCCGCCACTGGCTTGACCTCGTCCGCTACGGCGAAACCAGCGGGCTCGAAGGCGACGGTCCCATCGGCAACGCCTGGCGTTACCGCGATTGGGTGATTGACGCCTTCAACGCGGACATGCCGTACGACAAGTTCGTGATTAAGCAACTCGGCGGCGCAGACGAGCACAGCCAGACGCGAAACAACTACGCGCCTGACGTACAGGGCCACGTACCCGTCGCGTTTCTTCGCCTCGCCCCATGGGATCGCTCCAATCTCGTGGCCGACGAGGTTCGCCAGAACTACCTGAACGAGGTCGCAACCGTCACCTCTTCGGTCTTTCTCGGTCTGACAATGGGCTGCGCGCGTTGCCACGATCACAAATACGACCCCATCCCCACGAAGGACTTCTACCGCTTTCAGGCTTTCTTCAGCGCTATCCGCGCCGAAGACGTCGAGGTTCCATATCGGGACAAGGCGTTCGCGGAGTGGGCGCAGAAAAAGGTTGAAGAATACCAAACCCGCGTGAAGTCGGGGCCGGAGAAAAAGGAACTCGACGAACTGGAAAAGTCGCTGCTGCTACGGCTCGTTGAAAGACGTTCAGCGGAGTTGGCCGAGTGGAAGGCTACACGGGAGGAACTGCGCCTCGAATTTCGCCGCAAGCCCCGGACGCTTTTCACGGAGGCCGAGATCGCCCGCTTCGATCAACTGCTCGAAGACGCCGCGCGAACGCAGGACCTGGAAGAGAAGACCGCGCTCGACCGGTACGAAGCGGGAGTGCTGAATCGACTCAAGCCGGACGCGGCGCGATACCAGGCTTTGACCGTAGACGACGTGCGCGCCGAAATTGGGAAAACAGCGAGCAAGGTCTATTCAGCGGATGTCCGCGAAAAGCACCGGGAATTTTCGGGAAAGGTCGACGTGTTCCGGCGGCGCGCAGCCCGCTTGCAGCCGCGAACGCTTTCCATCACAAACGTACCGGGTCCGCCGAACGGACCGGGACTGCCGCTTACGCACGTCCTGATAAGCGGCGACTACCGTCAGCCGGGTGAGGCCGTCGAAGCCGGATTCCCGAGCGCGATCACCGGAAACATGAAGCCCGCGGCGTTTGAAACCGACCGCTACCGCCAGTTTCCCACGCGCGGACGCCGCATCACGCTGGCGAAATGGATCGCGAGCAAGGAAAATCCGCTGACCGCGCGCGTGATGGTGAATCGCATCTGGCAGCATCACTTCGGGCGAGGTATCGTCGAAACCGCCAGCGATTTTGGCAAAAACGGTTCGCGCCCCACGCATCCCGAGTTGCTCGACTGGCTGGCGAACCGGTTCGTGGACGAAGACTGGAGTGTGAAAGCCATGCACCGGCTGATGCTGACGTCGGCCGCGTACCGGCAGTCGGCGGAGAATCCCGCGGCAGCGGACAACACGGCCGATCCCGAGAATACTTTGCTCTGGCGATTTAGCCGGCGCAGGCTTGAGGCCGAGGAGATTCGCGACAGCGTATTCGCGGTGAGCGGACGCTTGAACCTCAAGCAGGGCGGTCCGAGCGTCTACCCGCCGCTGCCCGCGGATCTCGCCGACTTCGCGCGTTACGGCCGCACGGGCGGCGAAATGTGGGAAGCGAACGAGCACGAAGAGGACAACAGGCGGCGTTCCGTTTACACTTTCCAGCGGCGCTCGCTGCCGCAGCCGATGATGCTGGCGTTCGACGCGCCGGTT
>SYKU01000005.1 GCA_005808865.1 Acidobacteriota bacterium | reverse complement strand
GATGAGCCGCTCTCGAATCTGGACGCCCGCCTTCGCGTCGAAACGCGGTTCGAGCTGAAGCATCTGCAACATGAACTCGGGGCGGCGACCTTGTACGTGACTCACGATCAGGCCGAGGCCATGACGCTCGCGCAACGCATCGCGGTGATGTGCGATGGCAGGGTCTTGCAGTTCGATACGCCGTTCAACATTTACAACAGGCCGGCGAACTTGTTCGTGGCCGGATTCCTCGGAAGTCCGTCGATGAATTTCATTGTCCATCCAGGGGAGGGAACGACGCTCGGAGTGAGACCCGAAGACGTCGAGATATCGCCGGCTCCGTTTGAAAGAGGGTCCCCGGCCACGGTCTACGCCGCCGAAGAGATGGGCAACGAGACGTTCATCCGCATTTCCCTTCCCGGCGGCGCGCGCCTCACGGCTCGGGTTGCTCCCGATGTCAGACCGGACTTTGACGCGCCCGTCTGGTATCGTTTCCGAGCCGGACGCACGCATTTGTTCGACAGCAGGACAACGGAGGCAATTCATTAAATGAGAAGCCGGTATTTCCCCGCTTTCGCGCTCGCCCATGTGATGTTCGCCGAGACCGCTTACAGGAAGCCGCCCCAGGCGGTCCTTGACGTGTTGAACGCGCCGGCAACGCCAACGCTCTCGGTAAGCCCCGCGAAAACGCACGCCATTCTGGCCGAAACCGCGCGGTATCCGCCCATCGCCGAAGTCGCGCAACCCATGCTGCGCCTGGCCGGGCTGAGGATCAATCCGCGCAACAACGGCCCGCACACGCCGGCGCCCGCGCGCAGCCGCTCATTCGCTCTGAGGAGACTCGAGGACGGTTCGGAAATTCCGCTCGCGCTACCGCCCAATCCGAGGCTGGGGCCGCCGCAGTGGAGTCCGAACGGTGCACGCTTCGCTTTTACCAACGCAACCGACACGGCAATCGAGCTGTGGATTGGAGATGCGGCATCCGGTAAGACGCATAAGCTCGAAGGCCTGCGACTGAACGATGTCACGGGGGATCCTGCGACTTGGCTGCCGGACAACAGAACCTTGCTCGTGAGGCTGGTACCGCCGGGGCGGGGAAGCGCCCCAGCGAAGAGCACAACTCCCGCGGGCCCAAACGTCCAGGAGAGTTCCGGCAAGGCCGGGCCTGTGCGCACGTACCAGGACATGCTGACCGGCGCGGGCGATGAAGACCTGTTCGATTACTTTGCAGGCGCCCAACTTGCATACGTCGACTCAGCAACCGGACACACGGAGAGCGTAGGAAAGCCCGGAGTATTCACATCGGCTCTGCCCTCCCCCGACGGTGCGAACCTGTTGGTCACGCGCGTACACCGGCCTTACTCCTATCTGCATCCTTACGACCAATTCCCGCGCGAAATCGAAGTCTGGAACCGGGCCGGGGCGATGATACACAAGTTGGCAAGCCTCCCGCTTGACGACCGCGTGCCGATTGACGGTGTCCACACCGGACCTCGTTCGGCGCGTTGGATCGCGACGGAGCCGGCGGCGCTCGTGTGGGTGGAGGCACTTGACGGCGGCAACCCGAAGGAGAAGGTTCCCCACCGCGATCGCCTGTTGACGCTGGCGTCGCCGTTCAGGGGCGAGCCAGCCGAATGGTTCAAGACAAGGGATCGATACAACGCGATTCATTTCGGCTCGAAGGGAGATCTCGCGCTGGTCGAGGAATACGAGCGCGATAAGCGCACGCTACGGACGTGGCGGGTGGATCCTCGAAAGCCTGGCGCTCCGGGCCGCATGATCTGGAGCCGCAACATCCAGGACCGGTATGGCGATCCAGGCCAGCCCGTGAAAGGCACGCTTCCAAACGGCCAGCGCGCGGCGATTCAGCAAGGCGGCAGTCTGCTGCTTTACAGCCTCGGCGCGACGCCTGGCGGAGAGCGTCCGTTTCTGGACCGCTTTGATCTCGAAACGGGAAAGGCGGAGCGCGTGTTCCGGTCGAGTGAGACCGGGTATGAGACCGTCGTGGCGGTTCTGGACGACAGCGGCAGCCGAATCGTTACATGCCGCGAAAGCGCGAACGATCCGCCGAACTACTTCATCAGGTCGGCGCATGCTGCGGGTGTCGCGCCTGTCGCGCTCACACACTTTACAGACCATGCGCCGCGGTTGCGGCGAATCAGGAAGCAGCTGGTGACATACAAGCGGGCCGATGGTGTTCCCCTCTCCTTCACGCTCTACCTGCCGCCGGACTACAAGGCGGCGACTCGCCTGCCTACGGTAGTTTGGGCCTATCCGCGCGAGTACAACGACGCCGATACGGCGGGACAGGTATCTGGCTCGCCGAATCGCTTCAACACCTTTGTGGGACCGTCGCACCTGTTCTACCTGTTGCAGGGGTACGCCGTGCTCGACAACGCCGCGATGCCGGTAGTGGGCGATCCGGAGACGGCGAACAACACATACGTGGAGCAGATCGTGATGGACGCGAAGGCGGCGATCGACAAAGCCGTTGAAATGGGCGTTACCGACCCGGCGCGCGTGGGCGTCGGTGGGCACAGCTATGGCGCATTCATGACCGCGAACCTACTGGCGCATTCGGACTTGTTTCGCGCTGGCGTGGCTCGCAGCGGGGCATACAATCGAACGCTGACCCCGTTCGGATTTCAGGCTGAACGCCGGACATTTTGGGAAGCGCCGGAACTGTACCTGAAGCTGTCGCCGTTCGTGGTGGCGAACAGGGTCAACGAGCCGGTCTTGTTGATCCACGGCGAGGCGGACAACAATCCGGGGACGTTTCCGATTCAGTCAGAAAGGTTGTACCAGGCGATTCGGGGCCACGGAGGAACCGCGCGGCTGGTGATGCTGCCGCACGAATCCCATGGATACGGGGCGAGGGAATCGATCGAGCACACGCTCGCGGAAATGATCGCGTGGTTCGACAAGTACGTAAAGGGGGAGGAAGCAAGGTAGGATCGTTCGGCGGAAAAAGTCCAGACTACCCGTATTGCTGTAACTGGCCGGTTGGGCCGCGATCTCCCGGCCCGGTGCTATAACCCGCCCGCCTTGCCGAACCTGACCAGACGCTCTCGGGCGGGCGCGCAGGGTGTGGTCACCATCGCCGGGGCACGCACCGCATCCTGCAGTTCGGAATCAGGCGGCTCTTCTGGTAGCGTCGAAGCCGGCGCCCGTCAGCCCATGAGCTGAAACGATTCCGCGGCGGCCGCCACCGTTTTCCTCACGTCCTCCGCGGTATGCGCCGCGCTCACGAATGCGGCCTCGAACTGAGATGGCGCGAGATATACGCCGCGTTCGAGCATCAGGTGGAAGAACCGCTTGAACTTCGCCGTATCCGAGCGCTTCGCCGACTCCCAGTCAGTCACCGGACCCTGGTGGAAGAAAAAGGTCAACATGGAGCCGACGCGGTTCACCGTGACGCCTGCGGGAATGTCCGCCGTCAACTCGGCGGCGCGGGCCTCAAGATCGAGATAGATCTCCGGATGCGACTTCAGATGCCGGAGCATTGCCAGCCCCGCGGCTACCGCAAGAGGATTGCCGGACAGCGTACCCGCCTGGTAAACGGGGCCCACCGGAGCGACGCACTTCATGATATCGGCGCGTCCTCCGTAGGCTCCGATCGGCAACCCGCCGCCGATGACCTTGCCCAGCGTCGTCAAGTCGGGCTTGATTCCGTAAAGTTCCTGTGCGCCGCCGAACGACACGCGGAAGCCCGTCATCACTTCGTCCAGAATCAACAGTGCTCCGTGCTGTCGAGTGATCTCGCTCAGCATCTTGAGGAAGCCGGGCGCCGGCGGGACGCAACCCATATTTCCAACTACAGGTTCGACAATGACGGAGGCGATCCGGCCCCCAAGAGCCTGGAACGCCGCGTCCACGGCGTCGAAAGAATTGAACGGCAGAACCACCGTGGTTTCGCTAAATGCGGATGGCACGCCAGCCGTATCGGCGATTCCAAGCGTAGCCATTCCTGAGCCGGCCTTCACCAGCAGTGAATCCACGTGTCCGTGGTAACAGCCTTCAAACTTCACGGTCAGATCGCGGCCCGTGAAGCCACGCGCTACGCGAACGGCGGACATGGTCGCTTCGGTGCCGGAATTTACCAGGCGCACCATCTCGATCGAAGGGACCGCGTCGCGGATAGTTTCGGCGATCTCGACCTCACGTTCCGTGGGTGCGCCGAAGCTCGTTCCGGTCTCAAGGGCATCCCTGATCGCCGCGATTATCGCCGGATGCCGGTGCCCGAGCAACAACGGACCCCATGAGCCGACGTAGTCGATGTACTCGTTTCCATCGGCGTCGAACAGCCGCGAACCTTCACCGCGCGCCATGAATACGGGCGTTCCGCCCACGCCGCGAAATGCCCTGACCGGTGAGTTGACGCCGCCGGGTATCGACGATACGGCCCTTTCAAAAAGCGCTTCCGATAGTGTGTGATTCATACGAAGCTCTCTGAGATTTCAAGTAACGTGCGCGGCAATCCGCGATACAGCCGGGCATCGAGCCCGAGATAACTCTGCGTGCCCGCGAACAGGTCCTGCATCAGCGCGCGGAAACGCGGACTTCGACGGGTGAACTGCACGATGCGAGCTGGCGTCGATCCAAACAGGAACCTCCCCAGAAAAATCTGGGAAGCGAGTTCGGAGCCTCGCTCCAAATCTCGGGCGAAATCGCCGCTTAGGGCGCCGGCATATCCGGCGAGGCCGTTGTTCAGAAGGGCTTGGGCGGCCAGTTCGGCCGAGCGAAGCGCGTAGAACAGCCCTTCACCGGTAACCGGGTCCACAAGCCCCGCGGCATCTCCAATAGCAAGCCAGCCTTCTCCCGACACGCGGTTTTGCTTCCACGACGCGGCATCGAGCGCTGGGAGAAGATGGCTGTAGAATTGAGATCCCTTCCACGGGATCCCGCAACGGGTCAGGTAGTCCTCAAGACGCTTTCGCAAAGAGGGCGCGGGCTCCCCCTTTCCGCAGATTCCGACAGACAGGTGCCCGCAGCGGGGGAAAACCCATATGTAGCCTTCCAGCCGTTCGAGAAACTGGACGTCGATTTCTTCCCGATCACCCGGTACGAAGTACCCGAGCGCGGACATGGTGTCCGCGGGCCGGAGTGCGGTCCCGAATTCACGCAACGGATTTCTTGCGCCCGCGGCGAGGATGCAGAAATCAGCCTCCGCGATGCCATGCCGGGTACGAATGCGCCATCCGCGAGATACGCGTTCGATCGACAGGACGCGAGTCTTTTCCAACTGAGCGCCTGCGTCTTCCGCGCGCTCAAGCAACAGCCGGTTGAGTTCGAAGCGGGAATAAATCACGATTGGCTTGTCGAGATCGAGACGGACCGATCCGGCCCCCGCCGCGCCGAGCACGGTCCGCCATACCTTTTTCTTCGCGGCGGCATTCTCAACCAGAAAAGGGTAGCGGTCGTAAGCTTTATGGGTCAGGCCGCCACCACACGGCTTCTCCCAGGCCAGTTTCTCGTCGAAAACCGTAACCTTGAGTCCGGCGGACGCCAGTTCGGCCGCGGCGAACGCGCCGGCTGGCCCGCCACCGAGAACCGCGACACACTTCATTGCTTGATCGAATCCATCGGAGGATGCCCGGCGGGAAGGTCACCAGCGGGTGCTCCCGGAGCGCTCATGCCCGGTTCACCCATGCCCTTCGACGGCGCACCGTGCGGATTTCCGGCCGAATCAGCCTTGTTCTTCACGACCCACTTACCGCCGTTACGCTCAAGCGTGTATCGGATGTCCATTCCCGGTCCCGGGTTCTCACCTTTTGCGCGAAAGGTAACCACGGCATCCGCCTCGTTCTGGCGGAACACGACGGACGTCACCGCCACGTTCATGGACGTTACGTTCAGGTTGCTTCGCGTCGCGAGGTACTCCGTAACACCGCGCTCGACCGCCTCCTTGGTTTGCATGCCGCGGTTGCAGCCGCCGACGATCAGCGCAAGGGCGGCAACAAGCGCGAATCGCGAAGAGAGGGAGTTCACTTCTCGATTATAGCGTCCCGTTGCCGGTGTGAACGTCCAACGTGGTGCGAGACTCCTGGACAGCGTGGTTCGGCCACCTGACGCCGCCGGGTGAAGAAACAGCCCGCTACTGGAGCATCAGGACTGCGTAGTACAACATCATCGAGATGGTCAAGACGCTGGCGGTCCAAAGGCCAACCGTCACCCAGCGGCTCGGCACGACTTCCGGCGGGAGCTTCCGGTAACGGAGAAAGAGCACGCCCACGGCGATGACGGGCAGCATCAGCGCCTGTGCCGCGCCGCCGATCCGCACCATGGTGACGGGAGATTGCACGACAAGGTACAGCGCCGCGGGAATGCAGGTGAGGAGCCAGACGAAACGGCGGCGGTAGCGGATCCGCGCGGCGTAGTCGTCCGCGGGAAACATGCCGAGGAGACGGCACATGTCGGCGAAGACGCGGGAGTGGGCGGCGGTGGCCGCGAAGATCGTTCCGTAGAGAGTCGCGATTGCGCCGAGATAGAAAAGCCAGAGCGCCCAAGGGCCGAGGGTCTGGGTATACATCCTGGACAAAACGGGGATCATGTCTTTGGCGGCCGGGACGAGTCCCTGCGGGTGCAGAATCCCCGCCCCGAGCAAGTAGAACGCCAGCGTGGCAACCGTGTAGATGACCATTGACGCGAGGATATCCAGGTTCATCACGCGCACCCAGCCGTGGCACCGGCGACGCCAGGCCGGAGAATCTTCCCTGACGCCCGTGTAGCGCGCATACCCTTTCTCCACGCACCAATACGGATACATGAACAACTCCGTCGCGCCGACGCCGGTAATGCCGAAAACGGCGACAGCAGTCGCCATCCCATTGCCTGGAAGACGGAAGCGGAGCCCCTCCGCAAGTTGGCTCCAGGAGAAGTGCTGCGGCATCCGCATCAATAGCAGGGCACACAGGAATGTCAGCATTGTAAAGAGACCCACCTTGACAGTGGCCAGCTTTTCGACGCGATCGTAGCCGCCGCCGAGCAGGAGCAGAAGCGTCAGCGCAAGCAGAGTGACGACCCAGACTGGAACCGGCACAGCAGGAAACAGTATGTTGAACACCTGGGATACGCCGCCGAACATCGCGCCGATCTGGAAGAGCGTGAAGCAAACCATTGCCGCCCATACCCACACGATCCAATTGACCTTCCACCGCGGACCCGGGAAATGATCGAACGCTGCCAGGCCGGTTTCGCCGGTTGCAATAGTGTAGCGGCCGATTTCGGCCTGAATGGCGGGTTTGACGAAGCAACTGAAGATGATGATCCACAGGGCTACGTAGCCGACTTCGGCGCCGAGCGTCGTGGTGGCGATCAGCTCTCCGGACCCCACGATGGAGGCGGAAAGGATCATACCCGGCCCAATGCGGCGCAACGCCGAGCCGAACGATTGAGGCGGCTCCGCGACATCTTCGGGATCGAATCGATAGGGGTCCTTGAGGGCGGGCGGTTGCTCTGATGGCATCTGCGCTAGTGTACGTGTTGGGATGGCCGATCGCAACCCGCCTGGGACGCGTTGCGGGGCTTCGCCCGCTTCTTTGGGAAAAGCATGGCGGCCCGGTGGCATAATGATCTTACATGACGGCTGTCCTCGATCACGTCTTCATCTGCACGGCGATCGGCGCGCCCGCCGCTGAGAACCTGCGGCAACTCGGCCTTGAAGAAGGTTCGAGTAACCACCATCCGGGGCAAGGTACGGCCTGCCGCCGTTTCTTCTTCCACAACGCCATGCTGGAGTTGCTCTGGGTTGCGAATCTGGAGGAAGCCGGGAGCGAACAGACCCGAGCGACACGGCTCTGGGAACGCTGGTCGGAGTCCGGGCATGAGGCGTCTCCCTTCGGGATCGTTCTGCGGCCTGAATCGCCATCCGGGAATGGATGTCCGTTCCCCTCGTTTGAATACCGGCCGGAAACCATGCCCGGCTTCTCGATCCGGATCGCGGACGGCACGGGCATCGAGGAGCCGATGTGGTGCTACATGGATGGCGGCCGCCCTTACGGAGAAGCGCCGCCCGAGAGACGGCAGCCGATGGACCATCCCGCCGGTTTTCGTGAGATCACCGGTGTACGCCTTTCCTGCCCCGGGCTGCCGAAAACTTCCGTCACGCGCGCGATGGCGCGCGAAAACGCGATCACTCTTGGGACCGGGCCCGAACACTTGCTACAGCTGGAATTCGATGGCGGACAGCGGGGCGGGCGTGCCGATTTCCGGCCGGATTTGCCCCTGATATTTTCTTTCTAAGTTAAGTTTGCGGTTGCCAAACTGTTTTGGGTTTCGTCAGATTTTTCATCCATTGACGAGCGCTGGAGGTTCTGATACAGTCCCAACTATGATTTCACGGCGATCCTTCCTTGCGTCCCTGGCCGTCGCTCCCTTCGCGTCCGCCGCCGACCGCAAACCCAACATCATCGTTCTTCTCGGTGACGACATGGGCTATAACGACATCAGCCTTCATGGCTCTAAAGAGATTCCCACGCCGAACATCGACTCCATCGCGAAGAACGGCATACGCTTCACGAGCGGGTACGTTTCCGGGCCTTATTGCAGCCCAACGCGTTCAGGGTTGATGACATCCAGGTACCAGACACGCTACGGCCACGAGTTTAACGAGGGACCGGGCCCCCTGAAGTTCGGCCTGCCCTTGACCGAAACAACTATCGCCCAGCGCCTCAAGGACCTCGGTTACGCCACCTATGCCGTCGGCAAGTGGCATCTCGGAAACGATCTCGAGTATCGTCCGATGAAACGCGGCTTCGACGAGTTCTACGGGACCGTCGCCAACACGCCGTTCTATCATCCGCCACAATTCGTGGATTCACGCATCAGTCCGGAAGCCAAGCGGGTCGAAGATCCAACCTTCTACACAACCCGTGCCTATGCCACGCGGGTGACGGAGATCATCGAGTCAAACAAGAACCGCCCGTTCTTTGTCTACATGGCCTGGAATGCGGTTCACGCACCCTCGCAGGCTCCTCAGGAGACGATCGACCGGTTCAAGAATGCCAAGACAGAGGAACGCCAATATCAAGCCGCTATCACCGCCGAACTGGACGACGGCGTAGGCAAGATCCTTGCTAAGCTCCGCGAACTGAAGCTTGAAGAGAATACACTCATCTTCTTCCTCAGCGACAATGGTGGGCCGCAACCGGGCCGGCGGACGGACAACGCTCCGCTCAAAGGCTACAAGTCCTCAACCTGGGAAGGCGGCATCCGGGTTCCCTTCTTCATACAGTGGAGAGGCCGATTGCCCACCGGCAAAGTGTACAATCACCCGGTAATCCAACTTGACATCCAGCCGACTGCACTGGCCGCGGCCGGCGGCTCCGTCAAGAAGGAATGGAAGGTGGACGGCGTAAATTTGCTTCCCTATCTCGAAGGCAAGAACTCCGGCCGGCCGCATGAAGCGCTCTACTGGAGATTCGGGCCTCAGTGGGCAATCCGCAAAGGCGATTGGAAGTTGCTCCAGGCGCCGGAAGAAAAGTTGCTGCCCCCGATCGCTCTGCCGGAGATGCCGGTTGGTTCGGTGCACCTCTACAACCTCGCTAAGGACATCGGCGAATCGGATGACCTGCACGCTAAGCACCCGGAAAAAGTCAAGGAACTGCGAGCCGCGTGGGAAGCGTGGAATAAGGAACTTGCGCCACCGGGTTGGTTGCCCGGAAGACCGCGCCAAGGACAGAAAAAGTAGCGCCGAGCGGCGCTACGACTTCAGCCGCGGTTCGATTCAGATTAGATTGCGGCCGTCAAAGGCAGGGAGACGATGCCGGCTACCTGGAAGGCGGCAGCCCGCGCGCGGAAGCGCCACAGGAGACGGCAGCCGATAGACCAAGATTCTCAGTAGATCGATCCCTCCGGCTGGGTGGAGCGAATGACGCCGGACTCGACCGAGAGGCCGTACTCCGTGCCGCCGTGCCCGGCCCACTTCTTCAGATTGAAGGCGGCGCCGCGCTTCACGCGGCAGACCGCCACCCGGCGCAAGGTAAGCGGCTGGCCCGGCTTGCAGACCTCAGGCCTCGCGGCGGCCCGCAGGAAATAGACCGACCCCTCTCCTTCCACTTGGACCGTGCCCTCCGGCTCCACCAGCGCGGCCGTCCGCTCATCGACGGCGATGGCGCGCGCCTCGGTCCCACGTCCGTCTTCGAGGATGCGGGCCATGAAAGTGAGCAGGCGGCCCAGGCGGTCCCGCGCGGCAAAGTGCGTGTCGGTAATCACGCTCCGGAGAATGGGGATACGCAGGAAATCGGTACCCACCGTAACGCGCTCGTCATAAGGATTCCGCAGCGCCTGGGCGGAGGTGACCGTGTCTTTCTCCGCCGTAAACACGAACTGCCCGAGCACCGCCAGGCCGGCGCTGGTCCCGCCCATTGGAACGCCCCGGTCGATCAGGCCCTGGATGACCTCACGCATGGGAGACGCACCCCACACGCGCACATAGTTCCACTGGTCGCCGCCGGCGATGAACAGAGCTTCCGCGCCGCGGATCTTGTCCAGCACGAACGGATCGCGCGCGGCTTCCGGGGTCTTGACCACGAAGGACTCGACCGAATCGACCGTGCCCAGGCCCCGGATGTAATTGTTGTAGCCGTCGGCCCCGGAGGCGCGCAGGATCACCACGTCGCCTCCCCCGGAGCGTTGTACGAGCCAGCGGAACGCGGCGTCCACGTCCTTGCCACCACCGAGCAGCACCAATCCGGGCGTCGTGCGGGTTTTGACGTCCGCGGGGTTTCCACCCAGGAAGAACTGGTAGGATGCGGGCCCGGTTTGTGCCGTGACACAGAGCCCGACAGAGAAAGACATCAGGATTCCAAGCAGGCGGTGCATGCAGACTAATCTAGCCTCAGAACTCCTATAGTAGAGGGTCAGTAGATGGGGTGGTTTGGTTAACGTCGAGCAAGCGGAAGGCGAGGATGGGACCGCCGGCCAGCATGCGAGGTCTTTCGTGATTGAGATCGGCGAGCAAACTGGCGAGTGCTGCGG
>SYKU01000439.1 GCA_005808865.1 Acidobacteriota bacterium | reverse complement strand
GCTCCCGCCAACCATACGGAAATGCGAAACTCCCACTCACCCGGCGAAGCCGGAACTGGAGGGAAATCCGTGTCACTAGGCGTTTTTAGAAAACGTAACCCTCAACGAATGAATAACTTTCATCAGGGCACTGTAGAAGACGGGCTTGATGGCGACGGTCCGGTCGAGCTGGGTGTTACGAGCCTCGTATACTTTTCCCATTCGTCCCGCACCGATCGCGGAGAGGATTTCGGAGGGACCGGGTTTGGAGCCGGCTGCAAGGGGCTCTGGCGGTATCGATCCGTCTAACCAAATCAGAACCAGACGGGCAGTGGAAGGCGCGCCACCGCCGTTCGTGCCTAAAATGAAGTGACGCTCAAATGGGACGCCTAATCGTCTTCCTCTCTCTGCTCCTGCCGCTCGCGGCTGAAGTCTCCGAACGGGCACGCAAAGTGCATAAGGACGCACTCGTGTTCGACGCCCACGTTCATGTCATCAACCGCCAGTTCTACAAGGGCGGCGACATCGGCGAGCGCGTCAGCGACGGTCATTTCGACCTGCCGCGGGCGCGCGAAGGCGGTCTCGACGCGATGTTCTTATCGCTCTTCATCACGGAAGAGTACTACCCTGCGCGCTTCGAAGCCAAGCAGGCCTTGCGATTGGTCGATCTGGCGATGACACAGCTTGAGAAGAACCGGGCAACGATCGAACTCGCGCTCAAACCGTCCGACATCGAGCGGATCAACAAACAGGGCAAAATTGCGGCCGTGCTCGATCTCGAGGGCGGCTTCGACCTGGACGGCGATCTCGGGGTTCTGCGCAACCTGCACAGACTCGGGCTTCGTTCGGCGCAGCTTGTGGCGCACAACTGGACCAACAACTTCGCCGATTCCTGCTGCTCGCCGCCGAAGTGGAAGGGCATCAATGAGAGGGGGCGATCCGTCATCGCGGAGATGAACAGGCTCGGCATGATGATCAACATTTCGCATGCTTCCGATGAGACGCTCGACCAGGCAATCGACCTTAGCCAGGACCCTATTCTCGCCACGCATCACGGCCTGCGCAGTTTTAACAATATTCCGCGTACGATGCCGGACCACCTGCTGAAAAAACTTGCGGCCAGGGGCGGCGTCATGGGGTTTCAGATCGGAAACGAATTCCACAACGTCAGGATGTTCGACTACCGCACGAAGCAGGCGGGAAAAGCGTTCTGGGATACGCGCGAGATTGGAGGCAAGGAGTCGGAAATGCGGATCGAGGAGGTGGACAGAATTGTCGCTCCGAAGTTTCCGATGGTAGGGCTGGACGCGCCGTTCGAACTATTGATGTCCGTGGACGATTGGGTCAACGTGGTGGATCGCGCCATTCAACTCGTGGGCGAGGACCACGTGATGCTGGGGACCGATTTCGACGGCGGTCCGACGCTACCGCGCGGGATGCGAGACATCCGCGACCTTCCAATGATTACCGACGCCATGCTCCGGAAGGGATACTCCGAGCATCGCATCCGGAAGTTCATGGGCGGCAACTTGCTCGGCGTGTTCCGCAAAGTCACGGAAAAGAAATGACGGCACGGCCCGGTACTTGGCCGCGCCGCAGCCGTTCGAGCAGGGCCGGAGTCTCGGCAAGCGGGTGTGTTTCGACGTGCGCGGTGACAGCGCCCTGCGCGCCGAGTTGAAGCACGTCGTCGAGGTCCTGCTTCGTTCCCAGGAAACTGCCCCGAATCGTGATGCCCTTGAGCACCGTATCCACGATGGGGAGTTCGTAAGTGTTGGTTGAGAGGCCCACAAGCACCAGCGTCCCGTTGCGCCTCAACGCTCGAAACGCCTGCTGAATCGCCGCGGGAGAGGCTGTGAGGACTACGGCCGCATCGACGCCGCCGTGCTCTTTCGTCAATGTCCGCCCGGCGTTTTCGGCCTGAACGGTAATGTCAGCGCCGAGCGCCCGCGCCATTTCCAACTTCTCTTCCGAGACGTCCACCGCGGCGATTCGAGTTCCATTGCGTTTCGCGTATTGCAACGCGAGGTGGCCGAGTCCGCCCATTCCGAAAACGGCGAGCATTCCGCCCGAGGCGATGCCGGCTTCCCGAACCGCGCCGTATGCCGTCCAGCCGGCACAGCACAGGGGCGCGGCTTGCTCGGAGGCGAGGCCATCGGGGATACGCACAAGCTGACTTACGTCCGCGACTGCATATCCGGACAATGCGCCGTGACGCGTGTAACCGGAGTTCAATTGTCTTGGGCAAAATCGCTCGCGTCCCGAGACGCACCAGTCGCATGCGCCGCATGACGACGCGAGAAAGGTGATGCCCACACGGTCGCCGGAATGAAACGGAGATGCGCCCGCAATCCTGTCCGCACCCAAGGCTTCGATTCGCCCGATGCCTTCGTGCCCCAGAATGAGCGGCGATAGTGGAAGCTTTTCGAGACCCGCTACAAAGAGATCGGAATGACAGATACCGCAGGCTTCGAGTTTGATCAGCGCTTCGCCTGGCTCCGGATCGGGAATGGAAACGGAAGCGATGGCGACCTCGGATCTGGGGGCGGAAAGCACGGCGGCTTCGGTGTGGCGGCTCACGCGAGCAGTTTAGCATGGCGGTGTATCATGGTAGTTTCATGAATCCAGTTCCCGTGAATCAGCAGCAGTCTCTTGTCGAGCGGCTCATGAAGGCCTGCGGCGGCTCATATAGCCCGGCCACGCGCCGCAAGTATTACATCTCAGGCCCGCAGTGGGCCGCGGCTTACCAGGGACAGGCTCTGTTCCACGCACCGACTCGCGCGGAAGTCGGCTACGAAGAGGCGATCCGCCACTATGGCGAAATCGGGATCGGCCACTGGGCCACGCATGATACGGACGTGATTCCAACCGAAGCGATCGGCACGGACCGCCAGGCGGAGATCGTCGCGGGGATCAGGAAAGCGCTTGCCGCGAACGGCGTCGCGTGTTCGATGGTTACCACGGAAACCTTCCACCACGCGGTGTGGTCCGCCAGTCCAGCTGCCGAGTCGCCTCAGGTGCGTGAGTACGCGGCGTTCCGCGTAAGCAATACGGTGCGCATAGGGCACGAGCTGGGCGCTCAGTTCGCGGTGTACTGGCCGGGTTCGCTCGGTTACTATGTTCAGGGCGCAATCGAGGAAACGCAGACATTGAAGTGGTACGCGGAGGCCATGAACGCGGCTTGCGAGACGGATATCGAGACCGCGGCGAAATACGGCCGTCCGACGCTCAAGCACTGCATGGAAGCGAAGCCGTTCGAGCCTCAAGCCGAGATCCTGTTGCCGACGAGTGACGCCATGCTTGCCTGGATTGGATCCGGCTTGCTGAAGCATCCGGAGATGGTGGGTCTTAATCCGGAATATTTGCATGAG